>JAUTCS010000093.1 GCA_030673825.1 Verrucomicrobiota bacterium JB024
TGGCACCTCGATGTCGGCTCATCACATCCTGGGGCTGGAGAAGGTCCCAAGGGTTTGGCTGTTCGCCAATTAAAGTGGTACGCGAGCTGGGTTCAGAACGTCGTGAGACAGTTCGGTCCTCTATCCGCTGTGGGCGTTGGAAAGTTGAGGGGTTCATTCATCAGTACGAGAGGACCGTGAATGACGTGCCTCTGGTGTTCCGGTTGTACCGTCAGGTGCACCGCCGGGTAGCTAAGCACGGAACAGATAAGCGCTGAAAGCATCTAAGCGCCAAGCTATTCCCAAGATAAACTTTCCCTGAGGATCCTGGTAGACCACCAGGTTGATAGGGCGGATGTGTAAGTGCAGTAATGCATTGAGCTAACCGCTACTAATTATCCAATAGGTTTGATTCGACAGCACCACCGTTTTTCCACCCGCCTTTAGGGGTGGGAGGATAAACAATCTCTTATAATGCGTACGCAAAGCACCGCTTTGCCTGCAACGCTTGAACTTCACTTTTAGATAGTCGCAACTCTGGCAAGAGTAGTGCGTCACCTCGCGACAAGTTCCGGCCCAGCCGGGGTTCGCGCTCTGAGGAGCGTTTTTAACCCGGATGACCGCCGCCAACTGGTGACCACAGGCGCGTGGAAACACTCGTTCCCATCCCGAACACGCTCGTTAAGCACGCAGCCGCCGATGGTAGTGCCACCTGATGTGGTGTGAGAGTAGGTTATTGCCAGGTTTATGGCCCGTTTCTTCCGAAAGGAGGGAACGGGCCTTTTTTTTGCCGTACCCGGAGTGACGCACCGCGGCGTTTATGCTATCGTTTAGGCATGGCACCCCGTTTCGCCAGTGTGCTGCTTGGCTTGCTAATCTTGCTCAGTGGCTGCCGTACCGTCCCGCACACTGGGCGATCTGCCCTCGATTTGGTCCCGGATGACCAGCTGACGGCGGCTTCGGCTCAGCAGTTTGCCCAGTTGAAGCAAACATCGACTCTCTCCTCCGACCCGGAATACAACGCCATGGTCCAGCGGGTCGGTCAGCGTATCGCCGCCGTGGCTGGTCCGGACGTGCCGGACGCGGATTGGGAGTTCATCGTCATCGAGGATGACGACCAGGTGAACGCCTTTGCCATGCCGGGTGGAAAGGTCGCGGTGTACACGGGCTTGTTCAAAGCGCTCAAATCGGACGACGATCTGGCCATTGTCATGGGGCACGAAGTCGGTCATGTCGTGGCCGGGCATGGCGGAGAGCGCGTTTCGCAGCAGATTCTCGCCTCGGCCGGGGCGACCGCCGTTCAGCTTGGGACCGGACTGAGTGAAATGGACAGCAATGACCAGCAATTGATCATGAGTGCCTACGGTGCCGGGGCGACTTTGGGCGTGCTGCGTCCCTATAGCCGTCTGCACGAGAGCGAGGCGGACGAACTCGGCCTTATGTACGCGGCCCGCGCCGGTTACGATCCACGCAAAGCGATCCCATTCTGGCAGAGGATGGACGCACTCAGCCCGGGCGCGCCGCCGGAATTTCTCTCCACGCACCCTTCCGGCAGCACACGGATCGAAAATCTGCAGCGCCTCATGCCCCAGGCGATGGAGGCCTACCGCGCCGCCACCCCTGCCGAATCCCCTTGAGGGGACGAGCCCGACTTCCGTTGTTACAATACGACTATGGCTTTTGTTTTTAACACTTCTGTTTAAAACGGGTTTGTGCTAGTCTGTCGTCATGGCGCGTAACCCTGTAAATCCCTTTCGCTACGGTAAGCTTGTGCAGAAGAAGGACTTCTGCACGCGTCCGGAGGTCAATGTTCTCCGCGAGTATCTGCGCTCGGGGCAAAATGTGGTCCTTTACGGTGAGCGCCGGATCGGCAAAACTTCCCTTGTCGAGGAAGCGGTGCGCGGTCTGAAGGGCTTCCGGTCGCTCTTCGTGGACATCTATGAAGTCCAGTCGCTGCACTCGCTCTCTCAGCGGATCGCCAGCGCGGTCGCCCGCCGGGGAAACATGAGCCTCGTCCAGCGTTTCCTCAAATCGGTCAGTGTTCTACGTCCGACTCTCTCGCTCAACACGGACGGCTTGCCCGTCATTGGGCTGGACGCGCAGCGGCTCAGCACTCCGACGGACCTGGAGCCGTTGGTGGACTTTTTGTGCACGGACTTTTCCGGCGAAAAATGCGTTATCGTTTTCGACGAGTTCCAGTCGATTCTTAATCTGCCCGACTCGCGCGAGGTCCAGGCCATCCTGCGCAGTAAAATTCAGCAGCAGAGCGGCGCGTTTGTCTTTCTCGGGAGCATCCGTCAGGAAATGCGGCTGCTTTTCACCGGCCATGACAGTCCGTTCAAGGACTCGGCGGCGCTGATGGAGGTCGGCTACCTGCCCGAGGAGCCCTTTAAAAAATTCCTGGCGAAAAAATTCGAGATGACGGGCTACACGGTTGAGGAGACGGTGTGGCCGGAGATTTTTTCCGTTACCCGGGGCCACCCGAACGAGACCCAGAAGCTGTGCAGTGCCCTGTGGATGGCTCACCTGGACACCCGGACCGTCACTCCGGCGAACTTGCGCGACGGCTACGAGCTGATTTTCGCTATGCAGCGGGCGCAGTTCGAGCGCGATTGGGGGGCGTTAACCGGCAAGCAACAGAGTGTGTTGCGTACGGTGGCGCAGCGCGGCGGTCGGCACGTCACGGCGGCGGATTTTCTACAGGCCAGCGGTATCACCCATGCCCCGACGGTGCGCCGGTGTATCGACCGGCTCAATGATCTCGACATCCTCCTCGACGCCGACGGCGAGCAGGTTTTTACCGATCCGTTTTTCCGCCTCTGGTTGTTGGATAAGGGATATTGAGTTGCTCCGAAAGGAGGAAGGCCGTTTGCCGTTACAGATTTTCGAGCGGATCTTCGCCGAAGCGGTTCGGTCCGTCCGTTCCTTTGAGACAGCCGCACTCGATAAATATCCAGAGCTTACCGAGGTAGGGGATGATGCCGATCAGGATCCACCAGGCGGACTTGTCTCGGTCGTGCCAACGCTTGGCGCTGACGCAAATGGCCGGATAGAGAATGATAAGAGCGTAGATGCCCAGCACCCAGGAGTAATCTTTCCCTTGGCCTAATAGCCCGTCGATAACTCCGAGGAGAAAGGCAAAGAGAAAAACAGGAAGAAAGAACTTTAGCCAGTAGGTCGATCGGCTGATGCGACCATCAAACGAGAAGTAGAGTTGCTTGGCGTCCATGGGGGGATATGACGAAAATGGGTAACGTTATACGATTTCTTTTGTGCAATCAGACCCTTGAGTTGCGAGCACAAAAAAAGCGCCGGGCCGATAGACGGCACGCGGCGCGTGAAAAGTATTGGGTGCCTTGGCGGTTGTGTTCTCAGGCGGCGGGGACCGGGTCTTCACCGAAGCGGTTCGGCCCGTCCGTGCCCTTGAGGAAGCCGCACTCGACCAGGACCCAGATCCAGCCGATGAAGGGGATCAGCCCGATCAGGATCCACCAGGCGGACTTGTCGCGGTCATGCCAGCGCTTGCCGTACACGCAGATGCTCGGATAGATGAGGAAGAGTTGCCACACACCGATGAGGGCGAAGCCCGCCGGATTCGGGTTGTTGGGATCGCCGCCCATCACCATGCCCGCGATGATGTTGACGAGGATGCTGATGATAAATACCGGCAGCACAAATTTCAGCCAGAAGGTGGAGCGGCTGATGCGGCCGTTGATCGAGAAGTACAGTTGTTTTGCGTCCATCGTGAGAGTTACATTTGGGTGTGAGAGGGCTGCCCGTGGCGGGGCAGAAATGCGGAGGTAAGGATTCGCATCTGTTTATGCAAGGTATTGGAAATTAATACCTTGTCGATCACGTTTTTAGCTCTGGTCTATGAAGGCTGCCCAATGAACCGCTCCGGCCAGTCGGTGATGAGGAAGTCAAACCCTGCCTTTTCCCAAAAATCGCGGCGGGTGGGATCGTTCTCGGTCCACACGGCCAGGATGGCCCCGGCCCGGGCGAGTGCGTCGAGGGTGGGGGCGGGGATGTCCAGCTGATGGGAAAAGCCGATCCCGTGCACGGGCAGGGCGTCGCTGGGCACCTGGGGCGGGATTTTCGGCGGGACGCGGTTGAGCTTTTCCGCGAGCAGGAGCAGGGTCAGGTCTGGAAAGTGTCCCTGGAGCGACCACAGCAGGTCGGGAAAAAAACTCATGAAGTACACCTGTCGCTCGGCGATGAACTTGCGGTGCCGGGTCAGAATGGGATTGAGCGCGCGTACCAGGTCGTGCGCGGGCACGTCCTTGACCTCGATGAGCAGGGTTTTGCGCGGCGGGACGGTGGCGAGGATTTCCTCCAGGGTGGGGATGGGTTCGCCCGCGTAGGCGGGGTCTTTCCAGTCGCCTACGTCGATGCGCTTGAGCTCCTCCAGCGTCAGCTCGGCGATGGCGCTGTCCACATCGCTGAGGCGCCCGGTGCGGGCGTCATGCGAGCAGACGGGAACGCCGTCGCGGGTCAGCCGGATGTCGATCTCCACGCCGTCGGCACCGAGCGCCCAGGCCCGCCGGACGGCGGCGAGCGTATTTTCCGGCGCGACACCGGAAGCTCCTCGATGGGCAATGATTAGCATTTTTTGGCTGGTATGTTAGGGAATCTTGCCGATGCTGGAGGTCAAGGCTGGTTCCGGTGTCCTGCCAAATCAATAGCGAATGGCACGCCATCTGCAATTCCCAGCCGCTTTTCCCCATGGAAATTTCACTTTTTGGCACATTCGTCATCGTTTTGGCGGTCGGAGCCACCGCCCAGTGGTTGGGCTGGCGATTGAAGATCCCGGCCATCCTCCTGTTGCTCGGAGCAGGCTTGGCGGCGGGGCCGCTGACCGGAGTGATCCGGCCCGATGAAGCTTTCGGGGACGTGCTATTCCCGCTGGTGTCGGTCTCGGTGGCGATCATCCTGTTCGAGGGTGGACTGAGTCTGAAGCTGCGCGACCTCGCCAAGGGCGGGACCTCGATCCTGCGGTTGGTTACCATTGGCGGCGCGGTCACCTGGGCGCTGGCCGCCTGGCTGGCGTGGGTGCTGCTGGATTTCTCGCCGATCCTGTCGATCCTCTTCGGGGCCCTGCTCACGGTGACGGGGCCGACGGTGATCGGGCCCATGTTGCGGGCCATTCGCCCAAAAGGCTCGGTCAAGGCCATCGCGAAGTGGGAGGGTATCCTGAACGACCCGCTCGGCGTGCTGCTGGCGGTGCTCGTGTTCGAGGTGTATTTGACCCAGCACTACGATGACGCCCCGGCGGTCGTCCTGCTCGGGTTGGGCGAGACGCTGCTGACGAGCATCCTGCTGGCCGGGGCGGCGGCGATCTTTCTGCTGCTGCTGGTTCGGGCCAAGCTCATGCCGGAGTTTCTGCACAACCTTTTCGTTCTCGCGCTGGTGCTGGGCATTTTCGGCGCTTCCAACGCCATGCTGGAAGAGTCCGGCCTGCTCACGGTGACAATCTTCGGGGTCATTCTGGCGAACCAGTCCGTCTTCAACGTGCGGCACATCATCGAGTTCAAGGAGAACCTGCAAATCCTGCTCATCTCCTCGCTCTTCGTCGTGCTGGCGGCGCGGGTGGATTTCGGCGTCTTTGAGGGACTGGGTTGGAAGAGCGCGCTGTTCATCGCGGCGCTGATTATAGTGGTGCGACCGCTGGCGGTCATTATGGCAACGGTCGGCTCCTCACAGACGAAGTGGCGGGACCGCGTGCTGCTCATGCTGCTGGCCCCGCGTGGGATGGTGGCCATGGTGTTGACCTCGATCTTCGCCCTGCGCATCGAGCAGCAGGGAGACCCGGTTGTCGGCGCGAACATGCTCGCGGTCATGCTGCTGGTGATCGTCTCGACCGTGCTGGTGTACGGGCTGCTGGCCGGTCCGGTTTCGGCCCGTCTGGGACTGTCCAACCTCGACCCGCAGGGAGTGCTCTTCATCGGGGCGCACGAGTGGGCGCGGGCCATTGCGCTGGAGCTGAAGGGCCTGCAAGTCTCGGTGCGCCTTATCGATTCGAACCGCTACCACGTCGGCAAGGCCGTCAGCGAGGGGCTCAACGCCGATAGCGGCAACGTCTTTTCCGAGGCTTTTCTGGAAAACCTCGACCTCTCCGGCGTCGGGCACGCGCTCGCCCTCACCGCCAACGACGAGGTCAACAGCTTCGCCGAGACCACGCTCGCGCACTACATCGAAAAGGGCGACATCTACCCGCTCAAGGCCGAGCGCGAGATCGACGCCTCCGCCACCTCGAAGGTGGTCAACCCTGTCTTTGGGCAGGACGTGACTTTCTCCTGGCTCAAGCGCGAGTTCGAGCGCGGCGCGAAGCTCAACCACGTGACCCTGCGCGAGGGCTTCGAGCTTCCGCAGTTCGAGGAGCAGTACGGCGCGCGCGCCCTGCTTATGTTCTGCGTGGACGACGACGGACGCGTGCGCATCTTCAGTTCAAAGACCCGCATCAAGCCCCGCGTTGGCTCCACCCTCGTTTTTCTGGAAACCGTCACCGAGCAGCGAGAAAAGACCGAGGTTTAGAGAGGGTTCAGCCTCTTCGCGTCAGCGGAAGTACGTTCACTCAGGTAAGAACTTCCTCGGCCAGCGGGGCGAGCCGCTCAAGCATGGCCGGGGTCAGGGCGAGCGATTGCATGGGGCCGCCGGCGGTCGGCTTGCAGACGTACACGCTGGTCATCTTGCCCGTGGCCACGTGGCGGCGTTCATCGCCTTGGCCGACGTAAAACTTGGCCACGTATTCGAGTGCCTTGACCTTGATCGTCTTGAGGTGCAACTGGACCTCCAGCTCGTCGCTGTAGCGGACCGGCTCATGGTACGAGCACGAGGCCCGCACGCGCGGCCAGCCGTAGTCGGTCACACCGTCACTGGCGGTCAGGGGCACGCCCACCTCTCGCAGCAGGGCGGACTCGGCCGCCTCCATCCAGCGGAAGTAGTTGGAAAAGTGCGCGATCCCGGCCATGTCGGTCTCGGCGAAGTCAACGATGCGGCGGTAGATAAACGGCTCGGCCATGTCCGCTTACCCTAGAGCCCCCGCCCGCCCGATGACAACACCGTTGCGTGGCCGGACGGGGCAAATTTCGGTCAAAGAGCTGAAAAAAATGCCCCAGGCGGCCTGGAGCCGTTTAAGCCCGTTAGGAATAAACCGATCACCATAAGCATCGCACTTACCGAAGCTATGAAACCGCAAGTAAAAGAAAATCTGCGTCCGATGCTATGGCAGACGGTCGCCCTGATCGGGCTGACCGTGGTACTCCTTTTCCTGATGCCGTGAGGCGTCCGGCTTTTCAGTTATCAGTTGCTTAGTGAGAATGGTGTTTAGGAAGCGCCCCTGGAAACGGGGGCGCTTGTTTTATTACTGAGGGGCGTTTTTTTACCATGGCCAGCGGCGGCAAAACCGGAAATCCTCCTCCCCCATGTCAATCCAAGCATCCGCACGACACATCCTCGTCGCCTCCGAAAAAGAGTGTGCCGACCTCAAGCAGCAAATCGCCGGCGGCGCCGATTTCGCCGAGCTGGCCGCCAAGCACAGCAAGTGCCCCTCGGGCAAGCGTGGTGGCGAGCTGGGGACCTTTGGCAAGGGCCAGATGGTCAAGGAATTTGAAGACGTCGTCTTCACCGCGCCGGTGAGCGAAGTCCAGGGTCCGGTCAAGACGGACTTCGGCTACCACCTGATCGAAGTCACCGCCCGCAGCGAGCCGGGTAAGCCGCTGCCCCCGCCCCCCGGCCAGGCCAGCGCCCGCCACATCCTCGTCGCCTCCGAAAAGGAGTGCGAGGACCTCAAGCAGCAGATCACCGGCGGTGCCGACTTCGCCGAGCTGGCCGCCAAGCACAGCAAGTGCCCCTCGGGCAAGCGCGGTGGCGAGCTGGGGACCTTCGGCAAGGGCCAGATGGTCAAGGAATTTGAAACCGTGGTCTTCTCCGCCCCCGTGGGCGAGGTGCAGGGCCCGGTCAAGACGGACTTCGGCTACCACTTGATCGAGGTCACCGCCCGCAGCTAAGCTGCCGCCACCGCGGCCTCCGCCGCAGGGCAGGGCGATAGCTCCCGCAAACTTTCAAGCGAAGGCTTTCCCGGCCTTCGCTTTTTTGTGCCCGGAAGGCTGTACGCTTGCGAGCCGCGGTCGAAACGTTTTAGCTGAACGTCATCATGTCCCACGCGCCTTCCCAGCCGCTGCACCCGACTGACCCGGTCCTCTCCCAAGCCCGGCTCACGCCCTACCTGATGGAGGACGGGGAGAATTTCGCCTGCATGCTGGTGCTGCCCGGCGGGGGCTACCGCCGGATCGCCTGGCACGAGTCGGTGCCGGTCGCCGGCTGGCTCAACTCGATCGGAATCGCCGCCGCCGTGCTCGAGTACTCGGTGGGCGAGGACGAGGTGCTCTACCCGCGTCCGCAGCAGCAGGCCCTCCACGCGCTGCGTTATTTGCGGGCTCATGCCGCCTCTCTGAACATCGACCCCGCCCGCATCGGGGTGCTGGGCTTCTCTGCCGGGGGGCACCTCGCGGCCTGCGTGGCGCACGGCTTCGATCGTGAAGATTGGCTGCTCGACCCCGACGGCGAGCTGGGCGGCGTCAGCGCCCGCCCGGATGTTGCGCTCTTGGGCTACGCGACGCTTTCCTCCGACTTTTGTCGCCAGGTGGGTAGCTACAAGCGCCTCTTGGGCGAGGATGTCACCCAGGAGCAGGCGGACTTCCTCAGCTGGGACAAGCACGCCCATCCGCAGTGCCCGCCGATGTTTCTGTGGCACACCGCTGAGGACGACGGCGTGCCGGTGGAAAACGCCTACCTCATGGCGCTTGCGCTCCAGGCCAACAAGACCCCGCACGAGCTGCACGTCTTTCCCGAGGGCGGGCACGGACGTGGCCTGGCCAGTATTGGGGAGCGTCGCGAGCACGCTGCCGTCGCCCAGTGGCGTCCCCTGGCCGAACGCTGGCTCCTCGACCGCGGGTTCTAGGGGGAGAGTTTTTCTATGTTCGTTCGAGGTGTTACGAGGCGGTGTGAAGACTCGTTCCACCGGCCTCCCCAGTCGCGTAGCGACTTCTTGAGCGTTAGCCGTGGGTTTCAACCCACGGTTGGAATCGCCAACAACCATGACGTCGCGTAGCGACGTTTCATGCGACCCCGCCGCAGGCCTCTTATCCTGCGCGTGACAATTTTGCCCTGGTACCCTCGTTTTCCCGCATCGGTTGCATCCCTTTGCGTAGCCGACCGGTGAACGCGTATTGCCAAATCGCACCCGAGCACGTACAGTCGCTCCCTTTCACGCCAAGCTTTTTCCTGAAATGTCCCATTCGACCCAGACCGAGACCCTCGACCGCACCACGCTCCCGGACGCCGGTGGCCACTTCGGCCCCTACGGCGGCATGTACGTGCCCGAGACCCTCATGACCGCCCTCTACGAGCTGACCGAGGCTTACCGCGAGGCGAAAAACGACCCCGTCTTTCAGGCCGACCTGGACTACTTTTTGAAGCAGTACGCGGGCCGCCCGACCGAGCTGTACTTCGCCGAACGCCTGACCGAGCACTGCGGCGGGGCGAAGATCTACCTCAAGCGTGAGGACGGCCTGCACACCGGCGCGCACAAGGTCAACAACTGCATCGGACAGGCCCTGCTCGCCCGCCGCATGGGCAAGAAGCGCGTCATCGCCGAGACCGGGGCTGGGCAGCACGGCGTGGCCACGGCGGCGGTCTGCGCGCGCTTTGGGCTGGAGTGCGTCATTTACATGGGCGCGGAGGACATGCGCCGCCAGGCCCTGAATGTCTTTCGCATGCGCCTGATGGGGGCGGAGGTCCGCGCCGTCGAGTCCGGCCAGAAGACCCTCAAGGACGCCGTCAACGAAGCCATGCGCGACTGGGTCGCCAGCGTGGAAAACACCCACTACATCCTCGGCTCGGCCCTCGGTTCGCATCCCTTCCCGATGATGGTGCGCGATTTTCACAAGGTCATTGGCGAGGAAGTGCGCCGCCAGATACTGGAGGCCGAAGGACGCCTGCCGGACGAACTCGTCGCCTGTGTCGGTGGCGGCAGCAACTGCATCGGCCTCTTTTACGAATTTCTGGAAGACCTCGATGTGCGCCTGGTCGGCGTAGAGGCCGGTGGCCACGGGATCGAGGAGGGCCGGCACGCTGCGCGTTTCGAGGGCGGCCGTGTCGGCGTCCTGCAAGGGGCGAAGACCTACATCCTGCAAAACAGCGATGGCCAGATTAACCTCACCCACTCGGTTTCCGCCGGGCTGGACTATGCCGCCATCGGCCCTGAGCATGCCTTTTACCACGACCGCGGACGCATCCACTACGGCTACGCTACGGACGCGGAAGTCATGGAAGCCTTCCAGCTACTCAGCCGCACCGAAGGGATCATCCCCGCGCTGGAGAGCACCCACGCCGTCGCCTACGCCCTCAAGCGCGCTCCGCAGATGTCCCCGGACCAACTCCTCGTCGTCAACCTCTCCGGTCGCGGCGACAAGGACGTGCAGGAAGTCATGCGCCTGCTGGAAGCGGGAGCCTGAGCGAGTGCAGAGGGGATAAAGAAGTTGCCCGCGAAGACACGCGAAGGCCCGCGAAGTTTTCCCCCACGCTTGCGGGGCGAGGCGTTCTTGTGCAGGACGTTTATCGCGCCTGTTGTCAAAAGGCCCATCCGTGCGTTAAGCCATTGATTTCCCCGGCCCTGGGGAGGGAGGCGGGACTCCGCTTCGCGCCTCTTCGCGTGGCTTCGCGGGCGATCCTCTTTCCTCCGTCGCACTTTACGCTTCCTGCCGGGGGCGGGATTGCGCTAGTGTCGCGCCCATGCAGTCGATGACCGGATTCGGGCGCGGGGAATCGCGCAATGAGCACCTGGAGATCACCGTCGAGGTGTCCTCTGTCAACCGCAAGTCGCTCGAAGTCGGCGTCTCCCTGCCGCGCGAATGGCAGTCGATGGAGCGTGATCTGAGTGAGGCCGTGCGTGGCTGCGCGCTACGGGGCAAGGTCTCCGTGTACGTGCAGGTGCGCCGTGTCGGGCAGGGGGCCGGGCTGGACTGGGACGACGAGAAAGTCCTCGCCACCGTGCGTCGGCTGGAGTCTTTTGCCCATGAGCACGGCATGACCATCGTGCCCGACGGCGACTTGCTGCTGCGCGTCATCAACAGCCTTGACACCGGTTCCGAGCTGCCCGAAGCCGAAGCGGCCAAGCCCCTCGTGCTGGAGGCCTTGACGCCCGCGCTGGAAGGCTTCGCGGCCATGCGCGCGAGCGAAGGCGAGACCCTGAAAAAGGACTTGCTGGAGCGTATCGCTTTTCTGGAGCAGCAGGTGGAAAAAATGCGTGCCACCGCCGCCGAGGTCGTCCCCACCTACCGCGAACAGCTTTTCGCCCGCCTGCAAAAGGCCGGGCTCGAACTCGAGCTCGACGACGAGCGCGTGCTCAAGGAGATCGCCCTTTTCGCCGACCGCGCGGACATCGCCGAGGAGCTCACGCGCCTGTCCAGCCACTTGGAGCAGTTCCGGGCGACGATGGAGGAAGAGGGTGCCATCGGCCGCAAGATGGACTTCCTCTGCCAGGAAATTCACCGCGAGGTCAACACCTCGGGCAGCAAGGCCAATCAACTGGAACTGACTCGCCTCGTTATCGACTGCAAGAACGAGCTGGAGCGTATCCGCGAGCAGGCCCAGAACGTCGAGTAGCGTCGATTTTTGACGAGCTGCTAAACCGACGGAAATAACCCCGACTCCGGGACTTTTTTAAACAGGGATTCTCTCACATCCCGCCCGGTCCCGCAGGCGGGTTGGGGGCTGGGGCGACTTCCGTTTTACGCTCATCGCTGTCACGCTTCTTAAGGCCCAGGTCTTGCTCGTAGGTGTCGTCGGGCGTGGTCAGCGAGAGGCTTTCGGGCACGATGGAGAACCACCCGAGCATGCTGTTGACCTCCTCGGGCGGGCCCCAGAGGGAAAACTCGAGTACGTAGCCCTTGAAGAGGATAAAGTTGTCATAGCGCAGGGTGACGGCCTCGGTCTTGGGATCGGTGATCTTGTACGCCAACATGCGCGGGCCGCGGTTAAAGGCGGTAGTGATCAACTGCGAGCGGTAGTTGGAATCGTAGTTGAGTATCTCCGCCTCGCCGGGATGGGCCTTTTTGATACCCTCGGCATACGCGGTCAGGCTTTCTTTGCTCAGGTCGGGCAGGAAGCTTTTCGGGGGCCACAGGGACACAGCCCATTTGACATTCGGGTAGTATGTGCCCTGAAAGGCCAGTGAGGTGCCGGGGATATTCGTCTGCACCCAGTTCTGCGGGGGCTGGGTGTTCGCGGAAAACAACCGGCAACTTAAGACCGCCCGTGTGCTCGGCAGGCCGTCGGCGATGTACCGCTCGACCTTGAAGTTGACCGGAGCGGGCGCTGCGTTGGGCCTCAGGATGATCGGCCCGTCGTAGGGCGGGCTTTCCGGGACGGGGTCGGATGACGGCTGAGCCTGGCTGCTCAGGGCGGCCAGGCTCAGGGTGATCAGATACAGGATGACAGGTTTATGCATCACGGAGGGAAAGGACTAGCTGGAGCTGCCGGCGATCCGCGCCTTGGCCTGGACGTACCCTTCCTCGTAGTCCGGGTCGCTGCTATTGCCCTTGGAGTTTTCGGGGATGTCCTCAAGCGAGACGCGGCGGTAGGTGCGGGTGTTCGGCGTTCCGGGCGGGTAGTTGCCGTTGCGGAAGTTCTCGTTGAAGCCCCAGTCGCGGGTGGGCGGGTCGTAATAGTGGCCGGAACTGGTCGGCATGGAGAGCCGGTGCACTTCGCTCTCAAAGAGGGCGACGAGAGAGCCCCGGATGGTCAGCTCGCTGTCCCAGTTTTCCAGGAAGCGCGGGAAGTTGTGCGCCCCACCGGAGATCGCCCCGCGGGAGGGCATGTTGGGCGAACCAGAGGGGATGGTCGGCTTGAGGCCGGTCAGGATCGCGGCGGAAAACTCCGTGTAGGCCGCCTTGCGGTTGTTGAGGTTACCCTGGTTGCTGTAGTAGCGGTTATTGGCACTGTCGGGGTACCAGCGGTTGGACAGCACCGTCAGCGTGTCGGAGGCGAACGAAACGGAAGGCTCGCTGCTGTTATCCGGCAGGTTGGCGTCATTGCTGTGGGCGACACCGTTGGCGTTGACGTTGCCGATGGTGTACAGCGGCGCGTTCGTGGCAATGGTCAGGCCTTTTTCCTTGGCGTAGGTAGGCCGGGGGCAGCGCGTGGCGCTGACCACCTGCAAGGCGATGAAGGGGTTGCTGCCGGTGACGATATTGTCGTAGCGGACACGGTTGCCGCCAGCGTCGAAGTTCACGTCCGCGCTGGAACTGCTGGAGAGGACATTGGTGTTCACGGGAAACTCCACGTAAATGATCCCGTTCCAGTCGGTTGTGGGGTTGTAAACGGCGAGCGGCGCGGTGCCCGGGCCGTAGTGGTCTTCCCAGTCGGTCGGGCTGTAGCCCGGGTCGGTGTTGTCCACCAGTTCGCACAGCCGGTCCACGTTGATGGTCAGCATGTCCAGTGCCTTGTCTTCGCGGTGGTCGTACATGCCGGAGAGCACGTAACCCTCGGTCGCGATGTAGTCGTTGGTCTTAGTGAAGGGCTCGTCATAGACCTTGACCCAGTCCCTGCCCTCTTTTTCCCAGTGGTAGGGCGGGTTGTCGATGTCATCCTGCTCGTCTTGTTCCTCCTGTTCCTCGATGGTCGTCTTGTAAGGTTCGAGCAGGCCGTCCTTGCCGGAGGCGATGGCGCGCAGGGTGCTGTCGGCCGCACCAATCAGACCTTCGGGCAACTTGACTTCGACCATCTGCGGATAGCCGCTGGCCTCGATGATCGGGTCGCCGTCAGCGTCGCGGACATACTTGTAGGCCTTGACGTGGTAAGTGCGGCGCTTGACGTCGATGCCCGTCTGCCCGGCGCTGCTGTTGTTGTAAGTACCGCTGGCGTAGTAGGGGTGGGTTTCCTCCGTACCGGCAACCTCTTCGAGACGGAGGATGAGTCCGGCCTTGTAAGCGTACTTTTCCTGGCGCACCGCGTCGCCTTTGTAGTTGGGATGATCTTCGTCCAGGATCGGTTCGATCAGCGCGTAGGCGTGGTTTTGGATCACGTTGATGCGGCTGTCGGGGTCGGAGGCGTCAAGCACGGCTCCCTCGAGGATGGACTGGTCGAGGGGGGAGTACTCGCTAATCCCGGCGGGGTTGAGCACCGGAACGCCGTGGGCGGTGTCCTGCACATAGCCGTCCCAGCGCTGGGACGAGGCCGAGCGCCAGTCCTCGTCGCGGAAGTCGAGCCAGGCGGCATCCGTGCTCTTGCTGCCGCCGATATACATGTCCTTGAAAGTTCCGGTGGAGTTGACGATTTGCACCGAGGACTGCTGGGTATGATCGTTCTGGGACTTGAGGGTGCCGTTCGGATTTTCGCTGGTGAGCTTGTAGCCATGCAGGATGCGACCGGCGGAGCTGATCGTTTCGTAGAACTTGAGCCCAGTGCTGGCTTCCACCCAGAAGTCTTTGTTCGTATGGACGGGACCGTACACGTACATGGCCGGGCCGGGGTGCAGCTCCAGGTCCATGTTATAGAAGATCGCGTGGGCGAACAGCGGGGAGTCGCGTACTTCCAGCACTTCGCGGGCGTAAGCGTTCATGCTCGTCCCGCCGTTGAGGCTGCTGGTGGCGACGGCCTTGGCGAGGACTTCGATGCGGCGCACATAGGCGCGCTTACCCTTGAGCGGGTCGTATTCGTTGCTCGGGTCCGTGGGGTCGATATAGACTTCGGTGGCAGCGTCCGGGACTTCACCGACCACCAGTTCGCACTGGGAGAGGTCCACCTCGGAACCACTGTAGAAGGTGGTGGCGGAGGCCGGGATTGTCACCGGGGACGAGGCAAGCGAATTCTGGACCAGGCCGACAGCGCTCTCGGTGCGAAAGCGGTTGATCAGGTCTGCGAAGCCGTACTCGACCATGGACTCGGCCGCATTCTTGGCCTGCTGGTGAAGAATGTGTCGGGTGTTATTCTTCTTTTCCGCGATGCTTAGATTGAGCACGGAGCCGAGCACCAGCGAGACGCCCGTGGTCAGGATCAGCACGAGCATGATCATGGACCCTCGACGGGAGCGCAGCCAGCGCAGGGGACGGGAAGAGTGGGTGTCGGGAGTTGGAGCTGTCTTTTTCATGTTAACCCCTTGGTGATATGGTGAAGTTATAGGTATCGGTCAGGCGTTTGACCTTGGTGCCGTGCATGATCTGGCCGTTGACCATGATGCTGGTGTCTCGGAAATTATAAAACAGGCGCTGGTTGGCCAACCCCTTGGAAAGCTCGATCACGACGGGATAGTCGTCCGCGTTGGTAGAACTGGGGATCAGATCCTCGAGCGGCTTGTACTGGTCGGAGCCGCGCGGATATACGATAAACTTGCGCACCGGGCCGGTCTGATTCGTTTCGTCTTCGACCACACGGAAGTAGCCCACGAGCTTGGTGATAGGCTTGGTGTAGTCCACATCGTCGGGGTACTTGGTCCCGGCGGCGGTGTCGTAGGGGGAGAGGTCGTCTCCGTAGGTGATCAGCAGCAGGAAGTCGCCCGATTCTCCGTCGCGCTTGCGGAAGTAGCTGGCCGGGTCGAAGTCGCCGTTGACATTCGCGTCCGGCACGGAGGCGTCACTGGGGCTGGTGCCTGACAGGTAATCGGAGGACCAGCCGTTGGGGTCGTAAAAATAGTCGTCGTCTTCAAGGGCGTCGGGCGGGACGTTGCGCAGGTCCGTGCTGAACGATTCGTACATGACGAAGTGGTTGGCGTTACGGGCCTCCTTGGTCATCTCCTCGGTGATGGCGCGCATGTCCCGGTTGATCATCGCCTTCTTCTCGCTCTCGTACATACTGACGGTCGAGTCCTTATAGAACGTCAACAGGCCCGCCATCAGCAGCCCGACGATAGCCACGGTGTACATCGTTTCCACCAGCGTGAAACCGCTGGCAGGATGTTCGGGGTGATGTCGGTGCATGTTCATGATCAGAAAAGATTCAGAAGGTTGGGGCGTTGCAGTGGACGAAGCGCAGCTTATCCTCGTACCATGTCTGATTACCCCGGATCTTGATCTGGTATTGGTAGGTGAGCGTGATTTCCAGGGCGTCCACTTCCTCGGAGCCGTCGGAGAGGTCGTTCATCTCGACTTTAAAGCGCATGGGCATGACCAGTTCGCGCTGGGTCTCCTCGCCGATGTCCTGCACGTCGATGAGGACGTTGCGCTCGACCCAGGCACCCACGTACAGCGGGGCGGCCGCTTCCATCTCGATGGATGAGGCGACCCCGGTGGCGGAGACGTCGATGCTCTTGGTTTCGAGCATGATTTTTCTGGCGATGCTGTTGGTCAGGTAGGCGTCGTTGGGAATCACGCTCCAGGCGTTGATGGCCGCCTTGTTGCGCTCATAGGCGTCACTGGCGTTGGTGAGCAGGACGTACTCGATACTGCGGATCTGCTCCACGTACCCCTGGGCCACGGTAAAGGACGTGTTCTGGTAGATGTTGCTTTCTGACAGGTTGCGGCCCACGAAAACGGCGGAAATGATTGCCCCCGCCAGAATGACGAGGATGGCCATACCAATCATCGTCTCCACCAGGGAAAACCCCGGGTGGTTGTGGGGAAGATTTGTTGGGCGGCCTCGTCGCATTTTTACCTTTCTAAGGCCACTGTATTAAGCTCCCATTTGCCCCTTTATGCAATGGGGAATAGGGGCTTATGCCACTTTTGAAAGGAAATTTACTGCCGCTAAATAGTGCTAATACCCGCTTGTACAGGGATTTCTGTAGAGCGCATGAAGGGTTATGCTCATTCCTTATGACGAAGCCTGTTTTACCTTCGCATTATAGGACGAAAGACGGAGAAAGACTCTCAAGCCTTTCAGATGTCGAATAACGGTCGGTAAAGTAGCTACTTTCTGGCAAACAGCACTTGGAATTTCCGTCCCATATGGCCGGGGTAGATCAACTCCTTGAGCGTCTGCTTGCGCGGGTCCAGACCGGCCCCGGGGGCGGTGATGATACGCTCGATCTCGGCGGTGGCATGCTGGACGAAAAAGCCCTCCTGGCTCTCCAGCCGCGGGGCGGGCCAGCCGCTGTCCTCCAGCACGGCGGCCAGGCGGTCCCAGCAAACGTGGCAGGTCAGGTCCTGCTCGCCGGGGCGGATCAGCAGATCACCGTTGATTTCGTGACGATGGTAGGCGCGCGCGCTCCCGGCGGGGGTGGCCTCCAGCAGCAGGGGCCAGCTCTTGCCATAGTCGAAAAACACCAGCAGTCCGCCTTTGAGCTGCCGGGCAATGGTGCTCAGCAACATCTCGGCCTCCAGTGAAATGTCCAGTCGGTAGCCCTCGGCGGACTCGGGCAACCCGGCCAGAAACGTCCCCGCCTCCGGTGTCGAGGGGGCGGGCAGGAGCACTTCGCTCAGCTCCTCGGGGCCGACACGGACGCCATATTCGCGCCAGTGCCCCTCGACGAACCCGAAGCGGTGAAACGGCTGGGCGTCGAGCAGCTCGTTGGCGAAGACCACGGCCCGCTCCGGCAGCTCCAGCGGTTGCCCCGCGCCGATCTCGGCGTACCCGGCGAAGCGCCCGGCATGGGCGGCGAGGGTGCCGCGTCCGGCCTCGACCCCCAGCTCGGCGAAGGCCAGCGTCTCCAGTGGCGCGTCCGCCAGTTTCGTGATCGCCTCCAGCAGCAGGTCCGCGAAGACCCCGCCAAGACTTGCGGCGGTGTAAAAATCCGTCTCCGCGCTGCGGCCCACGCGGGTGCGCTCCCGGCGGTAGTACCCGTGTTCGGGGTGGTAGAGCGCGAGTCGGGTAAAATCGGGGTAGGTGAGCCGCCCGTCCGCATCGGCGGCGGCTTGGAGGACATCGTGAAAGGAGGCACTCATTTTGTTCTGGTGAAGCGGGGCCACACGGCTAGGCTGGGCGTGTTTCCGGTTAAAAGCCGGGCACCGGCATGTTTAGGCACAAGCGTCAGTGGATCATGTATCTCCTGGTTTTCTTCGGAACCGGGCTCTTCGTGCTTGTCTGGCTGCAGCCGCATCAGCGCGATCTTTTCACCCCCGGGTTCTGGCGCAATATTATTCACGTCGGCCGGGTCATGCTGCTGGTCAACCACGACTACGTCGAGTCGGACAAGGCCGATTACGACGCCCTCTCCGAGACCTCGCTCAAGCAGATGCTCCACGGCCTCGACGAGTACTCCGGCTACATGGACCGTGACGACTACGCGGAGTTTTCCGTGCAGACCGACCAGCACTACGCGGGCATTGGTGCCGAGGTCGAGCGCATCGACGGGCGCGTCACCATCGCCGGGCTCTTTGACCACAGCCCCGCGCTGGCCGCCGGGGTCCGCGCCGGGGATGAGATTGTTCGCGTGGACGGGGACGACGCCACCGGCTGGACGGTGACCGAAATGGTTGAGCACCTGCGCGGTCCCGCAGGCGAACGGGTCGAGCTCGGCGTTTACCGCCCCTCCGAGGGGCAAGAGCGGGTCTTCACCTTCGCCCGCCAGGCCATCGATTTTCCCTCCGTGCGGGACATCCAGCTCGGCCCTGACGGAGTCGGCTCGTTGCGCATCGCCAGCTTTGGTCGCAACACCGGGGCGGAGTTCCGGGCCGCGCTCGACACCTTGGAGGCGGCGGGCATGCGGGCGCTCATCCTCGACCTGCGCGGTAATCCCGGCGGCCTCCTCCCCGAGGCGATCAAGGTCGCGGGCGAGTTCCTCCCCCCGCACACCCTTGTCGTGACCACCCGGGGGCGTGACGGCACGGTCATTAACGAAGAACGCACGGCGGGCACGCCCCGGCGGGTGGATTACCCGGTGGCTGTCCTTATCGACGGCTCCAGCGCCAGTGCCTCAGAGATCGTCTCGGGCGCGCTTCAGGACCTGGGTAAGGCTGTCGTCATCGGCGAGACCTCCTACGGCAAGGGCTCGGTCCAGCGCGTGTACGCGTTCGCCAACGGCGATGGGCTGCGCCTGACCTCCGCCATGTACTACCTGCCCAGCGGGCGCACCATTCACAAGACCGGGGTCGAGCCCGACATCACTGTGGCCGTCAGCTCGCAAGAGGCCCTGGAACTGCGCCTGCAACATTCCCATCAGAGGGCGCTCGACCCGGCGGCCTTCGAGGCGCGCTTCGGCTTCGCGCCCGCCCCGGACCGCCCCTTTGAGCGCGCCCGCGAGGTGCTCCACGGCGTTCTTGCCTGGGAGGGGGAATCGAGCTGATCGGATGCTGTCCGGACTTTAACTTATTAATTTCGAGCGAGATAGAAACGTATGTGGCTGGGAGTGGAGAGTTCGTGTGACGAGTCGGCGTTGGCGCTGTTTGACCCGACCTGCGGCCTTGCGGGCGAGTGGGTCCATAGCCAGATCAGCCTGCACCAGCGCTACGGCGGTGTGGTGCCCGACCTGGCCAGCCGCGAGCACCTGGGCAACTTCGGCTGGCTGCTCAAGGAAGCCGCCGCCACAGAAGGCTTCGATCGCGTGGAAAAAATAGCCGTCACCTGCGGCCCCGGCCTCGCAGGTTGCCTGGCCATCGGCCTGTCGCTGGCCAAGGCCCTCGCCCTCGCCAAGGGCCTGCCACTGGTCGGAGTCAACCACCTGCGCGGGCACGCTTTTTCCCCTTTTATCCCCCTGCACGCGGAGGACCCGGCGGGCTTCCGTGCCCGGCTGGACGCCTGCCTGCCGCACCTTGGGCTCCTCGCCTCGGGCGGCAACACGCTCTTGTTCTGCATCGGTAAGTCCTTAAAAATCAACATTCTCGCGCAGACGGTGGACGACGCCGCAGGCGAGGCCCTCGACAAGGGCGCGAAGCTTCTGGGCATGGACTACCCCGGCGGCCCCCTGATGGAAAAAACCGCCGCCGCGGGCGACCCGGCACGGTTCGAGTTCCCGGCGGGGATTGCCGAGGCTGCGGACTGGCGCTTCAGCTTTTCCGGCCTGAAAACCTCCCTGCGCTACCGCCTGGAGAAGATGGACGACGCCGAGCTGGAGCGCGACTTCGCCGACCTGTGCGCCTCCTACCAGCAGGCCGTGGTCCGGCAGCTTACCCGCAAGACCCGCCACGTGCTGCGGGCGGGCACCTACGCCAGCCTCGGGCTCTCCGGCGGCGTGGCCAACAACGGTCCCCTGCGCGAAGCCATGGCCGCGCTGGCCCGCGAGGAACGCCTCCCGCTGCTACCCGCGCTCAAGCGCCACACCGGCGACAACGCCGCCATGATCGCCTTTGCCGGCTGGGTTGACCCCACTGGCTGCCTTCCCGCTGAGCGCCTGAGCTTCCACCCCGCGCTGACCCTCACCGGCGAGGAGTGAGCCTGCCGATCGATTGGGCGCTCATTCTTTTGCATCGTCCCGTCAGAACCCCAACGGGGTTCCGCAGTTCAGCCCAGGGTTGGCCGAGCACAGCGAGTGCCTACCCTCGGACCCGACGATCCCGTAATCTCTCCCTCAACCCCAACGGGGGTTGCGCCTTGACTGCCTGTCAACCCGCTCCACTTCACGGCTCGTTACGCCATGCTTCGCGCCTCTTCGCGTGCCTTCGCGGGTAATCTCCCCCTCCCGTGTGCTTACACCGCCGTCAGCGGCGCTGCCGAGATGCTGGCCAGTAGGGCGCGGGACTGTTGCTCCCAGTTGACCTGTCTCGGAGCGCTCTGCACGAGCCAGGTGTGCTCGATTTCGCCAAACTCCCGCCCGCCCATCCGCCATTGAGAGAGGGCACAGGCCATTGGCCCGAGGCTGGGGTTGAAGGCCGCGCTTTCGAGGCTCGCTCCCGCGACGAGGTGCCCGTCGCCCGCCAGCACGACAGCGGCGGGATTGCCGGAGTAGGGCGCATGGCTGCGTGCCAGCGCTTCCCGCGCCGCCGCCGCCCAGTCGGTGTTGGGGAGGCGTGGGTTCGGTCGCTCTGTGCCACCCTTAGTATCCGATAAAAACGCCTCTCCCCCAAAGGCTTGCGGTAGCAGCTCGCCCAGCGTCGAGGCACTTTCCGTCCCGTCTTTCCCGAGCACGCGCACCCGCAGCGATCCGCTATCGAACTCGCGCAGAAACTGCCGACAGTGCCCGCAGGGAGGCGCGGAGACGAGCAGTTCACGCCAGTCCCGCTGACCGCGCAGGAGAGCGGCGGCCACGGCGGCCTGTTCGGCGTGAACGGCGCTGGACGGTGGCTGGCCCGGAAATTCCAGGTTAGCCCCCGCAAAAATCTGCCCCTGTACGGTGATCAGGACGGCCCCGACCTGATACCCCGAAACTGGAGCGCGTGAGAACGCTTTCGCTTGCTCCAGCAGTTCAAAGCCGTGATGGTAATCTTCCCCTTTCATGGTCAGCCCGGTTACGCTTTTATCCGATAACGGATCGCCTGCCCCGCGAAAAGCGCGAAATCGGCTTGCCACGGAGGAATAACAAAGTTAAGTAAGTTACCCAATAAACCAATAAAAGAGTTTCCATGAGCGCAACCGCCAACAAGCTTTCCAAGAACGAAGACCTGAAGGAGGCCAGTAATTTCCTGCGGGGGACGATCCTCGAAGGGCTGGCCGACAACTCCACGGGCGCCATTTCCGAGGCCGACACCCAGCTGACGAAGTTCCACGGCATCTACATGCAGGACGACCGCGACGTGCGTGCCGAGCGCCGTAACAAAAAGCTCGAGCGCGCCTACTCGTTCATGGTCCGCGTGCGCGTCCCCGGCGGCGTCTGCTCGCCGACCCAGTGGCTCGCCATGGACAAGCTCAGCGACGACTACGCCAACCACACGCTCAAGCTCACCACGCGCCAGGCTTTCCAGTTCCACGGTATCATCAAGAGTAACCTCAAGCGCTCCATTCAGGCCATCAACCACGCCCTGCTGGACACGATCGCGGCTTGCGGCGACGTTAACCGCAACGTCATGTGCAACCCGAACCCCGAGCAGTCCGAGGTTCACGCCGAGGTGCTCAAGGTCGCTCAACAGCTCAGCGACCACCTCACGCCCAAGACCAGCGCCTACCACGAGATCTGGCTCGATGGCGAGAAGACCATTTCCAGCGAGCCCGACGTCGAGCCCATCTACGGCAAGACCTACCTGCCGCGCAAATTCAAGATCGTCATCGCCGTCCCCCCGAGCAACGACGTGGACATCTTCGCCCACGACCTCGGGCTCATCGCCATCATGGAGGGCGGTAAGCTGGCCGGTTTCAACTTCACCGTCGGCGGCGGCATGGGCATGACCCACAATAACAAGGCCACCTACCCGCGCCTGGGCGACCTGCTCGGCTTTGTGAAGCCCGAGGATGTGATCAAGGTGGTCGAGGCCATCGTCACCACCCAGCGCGACTTCGGCGACCGCTCGGACCGCAAGCACGCCCGCCTCAAGTACACCATCGACGACCGCGGCCTCGACTGGTTCCGCGGCGAGGTCGAGTCTCGCTGCGGCCTCAAGCTGGAGCAGCCGCGCGAGTTCAAGTTCGAGCGCACCGGCGACCGCTACGGCTGGGTCGAGGGCACCAACGGCAAGTTCAACCTTACCCTTTTCGTCCAGAACGGGCGCGTCCGCGACGACCGCGAGCTCCAGATGAAGACCGCCCTGCGCGAGATCGCCAAGATCCACGACGGCGACTTCCGCCTGACCGCGAATCAGAACCTCGTCATCGGCGCGATCAGCCCCGAGAACAAGCCCGCCATCGAAAAGCTCCTCGCCGAGTACAAGCTCGACACGTGCTTTGACCGTCCCGGCATCCGCCTCAACTCCATGGCCTGCGTCGCGCTGCCCACCTGCGGCCTCGCCCTGGCCGAGAGCGAGCGCTACCTGCCCGACCTCGTGACCGAGCTGGAGAACGCCGTTGAGCAGGCCGGGCTGGCCCACGACGAGATCGTCATCCGTATGACCGGCTGCCCCAACGGCTGCGCCCGCCCCTACCTGGGCGAGATCGGCCTCGTCGGCCGCTCTCCCGGCAAGTACAACCTGTACCTCGGGGCCGGGTTCGACGGCTCGCGCCTGAACAAGCTTTACAAAGAAAACGTCAAGCAGGAGGAAATCGCCAAAGTCGTCGGCCCGATCATCGAGCGCTACGCCCGTGAGCGCAAAGACGGCGAACGCTTCGGCGACTTCACCATCCGCGCCGGTTACGTCAAGCCCGTCAAGGTCGCCAAAACCGACTGGTGGGCCGCCAACTAGGTGCGTGCCTCCCCCTTTGGGGGCTCCGCGGTGCGTGACCGCACTGGGCAATGAGGGGAACATGTTCCCCTACGCGGCCAGAAAGGCCGCTACCCCTGATTGCTGGTCCAGCCGGACCCTGCACTTTCGATGCTGCGCATCGTGTCTGCGATTACTGAAAATGAGCTGAGCTCATTTTCAGTAATCGCAGAGCGAAAGCATCAAAACTGGGTCGCCACCATTGGAACAGCCGTACGCCAAAAGAGGAAAGTCCAGAGG
>JAUTCS010000094.1 GCA_030673825.1 Verrucomicrobiota bacterium JB024
CGACATGCCCGTGATCCTGCGTATCGAGAACATTCTCGACACCCAAATTTCCCTTCTCAACAACAGCTTCCGCAACGCCATCGAGAGCCTCAACTACAAGGGCTCCTACCTCGGGGCGGCCATCGCGTTTTTCACCGGACAACAGGCGAACATCCCAGGCTGGGCGGACCGGCTGCACCTGGGCTGGCTGGCGCGTATCGCCGCCGACCCGCGCCGCTACCTGCCGCGCTACGTGGCGGCCATGCGGCTCGTGCCGATGTTCCTGCGCTACGGCAGCCGCCCGCCCAAACTTCACGTCAAGCCATGATCGAGATCGAACGCCAGTTGCCCGTCAACCTCGACCCGACCGACCGCGGACTGTTCGAGTCGTATCTGCACCATCGTCTGCCCGAGCCGAAGCTCAACCGCTATCACGGCGTGCGGGCGACCGGCATGGGCATTCTGATCAAAGGCCTGTCGCTGCTGCCCGAGTCCTTTCCCGACACCCTGGAGTCGAAGGAATGGAGCTGGGAGTCCAACAAGTACAACCAGCCGCTGACCAAGCTCAAGCTCATCGCCAAGAGTCACCTGCCGGGCCGCACAGAGCCGCTCGGTGAACCCGCGCTGTGGTTCACCGACACCTGGTCGCTCTCGTACTTTTTCTGGCTCAGCGAGACGCTGGCGCGGCTGGAGTTCATCCGCCCGCAGGTCGAGGCGGGGTGGCCGGTTGTCATGCCCGGCCACTACCTGGAGGTGGACTTTGTCAAAACGACGCTGGAGCTTTTCGGGATCAACAACCTCGTCCCCGTCCCCATCGGCCGCAACCGCAGGCTGCGCGAGGTGCACATTCCCACGCGCACGGCGGGTATCCACCACTTCAACCCGGAGCTAGTCCGCCGCGTGGGCGAGCGCTTCCGCGCCGTCGCTCCTCCGTGCCCGGCGTGTATTGGTAAAAAACTACACATCAGCCGCCGCAAGGCCCGCGTGCGCAAGTTCGTCAACGAGGACGCGGTCGAGGCCGTCTTTGAGAAGTTCGGTTACACCACCGTTTGCATGGAAGACTACGGCTTTCGCGAGCAGGTGGGTATGCTCTGCCAAGCACGGGCGCTGGCGTCCATCCACGGAGCCGGACTGACCAACATTCTCATGATGGCGCCGGGGGCCGCCGTGTTCGAGCTTCGCATGCGCGGTCCGCTTAATTGCAGCTTCTTCAACCTGGCCTCCGCCTGCGGGCACCCGTACTTTTACCAGACCTGCGAGCCGGAAAAACCGGACGTGCACGAACAGCAGAATAACTTTATCGCCGACATCGACCTGCTCACCCGCAACCTGGAGCAAATCGAGCGGCATCTGGAGCAGGCATGAGCGACGCCCCCCTCATCACCGTGATCACGCCCGTGCTCAACTGCGCGCGCTTCATCACCGACTGTCTGGAGAACGTCGCCGCGCAGGACTGCCCGCGAGCGGTCCACTTGATCGTGGATGGGCTTTCGACCGATGGAACGCAGGAGCGCGTGCGCGAATTTGCACAAAGACATTCACACGTGCGCTTGATTTCCGAGAAAGACAGCGGCCAGTCCGATGCCATGAACCACGGCATCCGCGAGGCAAACACACCGCTGATCGGCTTTCTTAACGCGGACGACTACTACGCGCCCGGCACGCTCAACCGCGTGGCCGCGCTGGCCGAGGGCGCAAGCGATCGCGCCTTCTTCTACGCTAACCTCCATGTGTGGGGCGACAACGGCGCGGACCTCGGACTGCAAAAGCCCGCCCCCCTCACCCTCTACAACCTGTGTCGCGGCAAGCCCTTTCCCCTCAACCCGGCCTCATACTTTTACCACAAGCACCTGCACGAACTGGCCGGACTCTATGATGTCACCGATCACATGACGATGGACCTCGACTTTCTCTTTCGCGCCAGCATACACGCGCAGGCGCGGTATTTCGACGAGTGCTGGGGCCATTTTCGTCTTATCGAGGGCACCAAGACCCAGGGCGAACTCGCAAGCGGGACGACCTTTGAGCGTCAGCGTGTATTGAGGAATAAATACACAAAAATGCTCCCGCCCCTCCGCCGCCTCCAGGCGAAAGCTGCCAACGCCCTCGACCCTCTCGCGCAGAAAGTCCGACGCCGCTTGAATCTCCGCTAAACCGCCCCTCTATTTACACCATGGCCGAAACCGCTCTCACCACGACCAAACCCGGCATCAGTGTAGTGATTTGCTGCTACAACAGCGCGGCACGCCTGCCCGAGACGCTACGCCACCTCCAAACACAGGAGAATACGGACGGGATCGCGTGGGAAGTCGTCGTGGTGGACAATGCCTCGACCGACTCCACCGCCGACACCGCCCACCAGATATGGGCGGAGAAGCCCATCGCGCCGCTACGCGTCGTCCCCGAGCCGCAACCGGGCCTGAGCTACGCCCGCGCCCGCGGCGCCGCCGAGGCGGCGTACTCGATCATCGCACTGGTGGACGACGACAACTGGACGCCCCCGCGCTGGCTGACCACGGTGGACAGGATTTTTAAACAATATCCGCGCGTAGGCGTGGTCGGCGGCCCCACCACCGAGGTGTGCGAAGTCGAGCCGCCCCCGTGGTTCGCGCAGTTCAAGGGGCACTATGCGGTGTACGGGCTGGACTCACCCGGCGGCGTGGTCGAGCAGTACGTCTGCGGCGCGGGTCTGTGCTTCCGCAAGGAGGCGTGGGAGACTGTCGTGGCCAAGGGCTTCGAGGGTGAGCTGACCGACCGCAAGGGCAAGGAGCTGACCAGTGGCGGCGACACCGAGATCTGCGCCGCGCTGCGCCTGTCCGGCTGGCAGATCTGGTACGAGCCCGCCCTGTGCATCCAACACTTCATCCCCGCCGGGCGGCTCAACTGGGACTACCTCACGCGGCTCAACACCGGCTTCGGCAAACAGTCCGTATACCTCGACGCCTACTACGCGCTGCTGCCGGGCTTCACGCGCGGCAAGCCTGCACGCCCGTGCTGGATTCACGAGTCCCTCAAGGCCCTGCGCGCACTGGCCGGACTGTTTCCGCAGGTAGGCTTTCGCTCTGCCGAACAATTGGAGGGCAGCGCCGCCTGGCTCGTGTGGAAAAACCAGTGCGCCCGCCTCAAAACCCTCTGGCAGGAAAAAGGCGGCTACGCCCGGCGCTTCCGCCGCATCGCCACCGCCCCCTGGAATCAGGCAGGGCAAGCCCTGCATCCGTGATGCTGACGCATCACCCTTTTGTTTATGAGATGACGAATACTCAGAACAAATTTTACCTGCGCTCTATGCTTTTCGTGCCGATCAAACGGCAATAGACAAACTTTACCGAACCTCAAAACATATAGAACTATGCCCAGACCCAGCTGTATGGTATTCGCCGCCCGCTACCTCCCGCCCGAGGAAATCCGCGGCAAGGAAGTGCTCGAAGTCGGCGCGTGCGACTTCAACGGATCGATCAAGCCCTACGTCCAGCACTGGTCGCCCAAGTCCTACCTGGGCATCGACATGATCGAGGGCCCCTGCGTGGACAAGGTCATGAACGCCGACACCCTGGAGGCCGAGTTCGGACAGGAGAGCTTCGACATCGTGATCTCGATCGAGATGATGGAGCACACCCGCTGGTGGCGCACCTCGCTCACGAACATGAAGCGCGTCTGCCGCCGCGGCGGCCTGCTGCTGATCACCTCGCCCGCCATCGGCTACCCCTACCACGGCTACCCGACGGACTTCTGGCGCTACGAGATCGACGACTTTAAAAAGATGCTCGCGGACTTCGAGATCATCGGTATCGAGCGCGACGAGAGCGGGCCGGGCACCTTCGTCGTCGCCCGCAAGCCGATGGACTACCAGGAGTGCGACCTGGGGCCGATTGAGCTGTTCAGCGTCGTGACCGGGCAGCGCACCCGCGAGGTGAGCGAGGCGGATTTCAAAGCCCCGTACTTCAAGCGACAGACCTTTAAAGTGCGGCTGAAGGAGTTCGTCGAGGGCACCTACCGCTGGCTGGGCCGCTGCGTCACGAAAATCCTCGGACTGAAACAAAAAGCATGAAGCTGGAAAAAATTATCACGCTGGGCAACGAGCCAGTCAAAATCCCCCTGCTGGCCATGATCCGCTCACTGCGGGCCACCGGCTGCGAGCTGCCGGTGTGGGTCATTCCCTACGATGACCGCACCTTTGAACTGCCCGATGGCTGCCACTGGTGGAAGGACGAGCCGCTGTGTGCCTGGCTCGAAGAGCAGGGCGGCCGCCCCGTCATGCGCAAGTACCAGTGCATGTTGGAAAAGAATTACCAGTTCGTGGACTCGGACATCGTGTTCCTCCGCGACCCCGCGCCCGTCCTCGCCCCGCACGAGGGCTGGGTGGCGAGCTGCTGCCACTGGAACAACCCGGAGCACACCTACACCGAGCACTCGCTGCCGCTCATCCGTGCCCGCTCGACGACGTGGCAACGGCTGATTTTCAACACCGGGCAGTTCGCCTGTGACCGGGCGCTGTACACCTTTGAGTCCTTCAAAAAAACCGCCGCCGATCCGGCCTACCGGCGCACCATCCTCGACGATCCGTACCACGAGCAGCCGGGCATCAACCTGCTCGTCCACCTCTCCGGCGCGCCCATCTCGAACCTCACTCTCCCGCCCGTGAACATGGAGTCAACCTGGGCCGGGGACTACGGCGCGGACTACGAGAAGTTCTGGCAGGACGAGGCGCGCAAGCCCTTCCTCATCCACTGGGCCGGGGAAAAGATGAACCCGGACAAGCCCATCTCCGAGCTGTTTTTCCAGTACCTGAGCCCGGAGGAAAAGGCCGAGTTTCTGGCCAAAGTGGCCGAGAGCACACCCGACGCCGCCCGGCGGTTCCGGCGTAAGCTCAGCGCCGCCTGGCACGCGCTCAAGGACACATGAGCGAACACCCGCGCATCAGCGTCGTCATCCCGACCTGCCACCGCAACGACCTCCTGGCCAAGTGTCTGGAGGCGCTCGCGCCGCAGCGGCAGACGCTTGGGAAGCCCTACGAGGTCATCGTGACCGACGACGGCAGCCGCGAGACGGCGCAGGCGATGATCGCGGAAAAATTCCCCTGGGCACGCTGGACGCAGGGCCCGCGTCGCGGCCCCGCCGCCAACCGCAACCACGGCGCGGCGCAGGCGGGCGGCGAGTGGCTCGCCTTTACCGACGACGACTGCATCCCCGACGCCGACTGGCTGGCGGCCTTCGCCGGGGCGATGCACGAGGGCATCCGTGTGTATGAGGGGCGCACCACGACCGACCTGCCGCTGAAGGGCCCACGCTATCAGGCTCCGGTCAACGAGCGCGGCGGCTACCTGTGGTCGTGCAACCTGCTGTTGGCCCGCGAGGTGTTTACGCGGCTGGGCGGCTTCGACGAGGACTTCCCCTATCCGCATCTGGAGGACGTGGACCTGCGCCTGCGTCTGGAGGCAATGGGCGAGCGGTGGGACTTCGTCGCGGGGGCGGAGATTTTTCACCCGCAACGCCCGGCCACCCCGTGGCGCAAACGCGCCCGCGCCCACCAGTCCAGCGTGTACCTGTGCCACAAGTACGACAAGCCCCTGAGCTTCGCCAACATCGACCCGCTCTCCTTCCTGCGCACAGTCAAGCACACCCTGACCGGGCCCGGCCCCTGCGCCGACAAGGCCCGCTTTCTCGCCGGATTCTTTGCTGAGCAGCTCTACCTGCTGGCGATGGTTCCGTATTGGAAATATCACTACAGCAAACGGTGAAAATCGCCTTCCTCGCCAACTGTCTGGAGCCCGGCCGCGACGGCGTGGGCGACTACACACGCACCCTCGCCGCCGCCTGCGAGGAGCTCGGGCACGAGACTGCGTGCTTCGCCCTGCGCGATCCGTTCGCCCCGGAAGGCGACCAGCGGCGCTTCACGGGCGCGATCGACGACCCCGCCCAAAGCGAGCGGCTGATCGCGGAGTTGAAAGCGTTCGCTCCAGACCGCGTCAGCCTGCAATTCGTCCCCTACGGGCTGCACCCCAAGGGCCTGCCCACGCGGCTGCCGGCGTTTTTGCGGGCGTGCGCGGCAGCAGGGCCGTGGCGCTGGCAGGTCATGTTTCACGAGATCTGGATCGGCTGCAAGCTGGGCTCTCCGCTCAAGGAGCGGCTGGTCGGGGCGGTTCAGCGGCGCATCATCGCCCGCTCCCTTGGGGTGATCCAGCCCGTCGTCCACACCCACGCCGAGCCCTACCGCGTACTCTTGAGCAAACTCCGCTATACAGTAAAGAGCCTGCCGTTGTTCTGCAACGTGCCGATGGAGACAGGGACTGCGGAGGATGATTTGTATTCATTTTTAAATACACACGAACTCGGCATCACGCCAGAGAACCGGAAAGATTTTTACCTGGGTGGGCTCTTCGGCACGCTCCATCCGGAGTGGCCGCCGCAGCCGCTGCTGAACGCCCTGCGCAAGGCCGCCCGCGAGCAGGGGCGGCGGATCGCCGTGATCCACTTCGGCGGGATTGGGCCGGGGAAAGAGCTGTGGGAGGGGCTGATGCGCCTGAACGACGAACACCTCGCGCTGTTCGAGCGCGGACGCATGGACGCGCCGGACGCCTCGCGGCTGATAAACACGCTCGATTTCGGGCTGACCTCCTCGCCCCGCAGCCTGATCCAGAAAAGCAGCAGCGCCGTCACCCTGCTCGCGCACGGCCTGCCGGTGATCGTCAACCGCGACGAGGTTCACTACCCCGGCGTCCCCCGCGAGCTGCCGCTCAACGACACGCAACTGATCCCTTTCACTGATAAGCTGCCGGATAACTTTTTCCGCCTGCCCAAGGCCGCGCCGGACACGCGCATTCTGCCGGTGGCGAGGAAGTTTTTGAGCGACATCGAGTAGGGAGGGCTGGACACAGAGCGCACAGAGGAGGCACAGAGCACACAGAGTTTTGAATTTTCGACAGTGAGTAGCATAACGGCGCTATTTCTTTTTAAATCATGATCCTGATCAGTCATCCGACCGGTAATGAAAACCTCCGGCAGGCCCTGCGGGCGCTGCACGAGGCGGGGATGCTGTATTCGTTTTTCACGACAATCGGACTGGCCGAGCCCAGCCTCATCGACCGGCTTCCGCTGCCGGGCAAACTCAAGCGCCCGCTCGGCAAGCGCCGTTACGCGCTGTCGCCGCAGTTGCTGCGGACCGCACCCGTACGCGAGCTGGTGCGCACGCTGTTGATCAACCGAAAGGAAAACTTTCTCACGCTCCATGAGTTCGGACCGTGCAGTGTGGACGGGGTGTATCGAGCGCTCGACCGCAAAGTCGCTCGGAGCGTGCGCTTGGCCGACGACGGACTGCGGGCCGTGTACGGCTACGAGGACGGCTGCCTGGCGCACTTTACCGCGGCTCGGCGGCGCGGGTTGACCACGATTTACGAGCTGCCCATCGCCTACGGCCCCTACGCGCACGCCATGCTGGCGGAGGAGGCACAGCGGCGGCCCGACTGGGAGCCAACGCTCATCGCCACCCGCGACTCGAAGAAAAAGCTGGAACGCAAGCGCCGCGAGCTGGAGCTGGCGGACGTGGTGGTGTGCCCAAGTGCGTTCGTGGAGGACTCGCTCCCGCCCGAGCAACGCGGGACCAAACACGTGCTGCGCATGCCCTACGGAATCGACCCGGTGGAAAACCTCCCGCCCTACGAGCCGCCCGTGAACCGGCCTCTCAAGTTTCTCTACGCCGGAGCGCTGAGCCAACGCAAGGGCTTGGCCGACCTCTTTGAGGCGTGGAACCTGGCGAAGCTGCCGCAGGCCGAGCTGCACGTGATGGGCTCGCGGCTGATGAAGGGACCCTTTTACGAGCAGCGCTGCCCGGATGCACTTTTCCACGGACCGCGACCGCGCCCAGAAGTGCTCGCGCTGATGGACGCCTGCGACGTGCTCGTGCTGCCCTCGCTGATCGAGGGCCGCGCGCTCGTCCAGTTGGAAGCAATGGGCCGGGGACTGCCGCTGCTGATCACCCCCAACACCGGGGGCGACGATCTGGTCGAGCCGGGGCAGACGGGCTTCGTCGTGCCCATCCGTTCACCCGAGGCATTGGCCGAGCGGCTGACGTGGTTCAGCGACCACCGCGCGGAGCTGCCCACCATGCGCCAGGCGTGCCTGCGCAAGGCCGCCTCCACGAGTTGGGAGCAGTACCGGACGCAATTGGCTGGCGCGTTGCGCGCGATTATGGAAGATCACGCCCATGGCTAAGAAGGTAGGGACCAAAGGGCTCATCAAGCTGCTCGTGTGGTTGTACATCGCGCTGCTGCTGACCGAAGGCGCGCTGCGCAAGTGGTTCCTCGTGCCGCTCTCGGAACCGCTGCTGATCGTGCGCGACCCGGTCGTGGTGGCGATTTACCTGCTCGCGTTCCAGTCCAAGCAATTCCCGATGAACGGCTTTGTGGCGGCGACGGTGTTCATGGGCTTCATGGCGTTTTGCTTCGGGGCGATCTCGGGCGAGTCGAACTTTATCGTCACGCTCTACGGGATGCGGATCAACTTTCTGCAAATCCCGCTCATCTTTGTGCTCGGGCAGGTGCTCGATTACAAGGACTGCGTGCAGATCGGCAAGGTCCTGATCCTTCTGGCCATCCCGCAGATCATGATCATGGTGCTGCAATTCAGCTCCGGACAGGGGGCGTGGATCAACCGGCAGGTCGGCGGCGGCGAGGGGATCATGGGCGCGCTGGGGAGGTTCCGCCCGCCGGGGACGTTTTCTTTCATCACCGGGCCGGCGGCGTATTTCCCGCTGGTGCTGGCGTTCGTGATCTCGTTCCTATTGCATGAGGGGAAGCGGTTCACGTGGCTGTGCTATGCCGGGGCGGCGTGCGTGATGCTGGCCATCCCGGTCTCGATCAGTCGCCTGCTGGCGCTGACCTGCGGAATGGTGATGGTGGCGGCGACGTACGCCTTTTACCGTCTGCCGAACCCGCCGAAGCTGATCATCCGCTCGGTCGGGGCGGGGGCGCTGCTGCTGATTTTTGTCCCGATGCTGCCGGTCTTCGACACGGCGACGGAGACCTTTACCGAGCGCTGGGTCACCTCGACCGGTGACGACATGGAGGGCGTGAAGGAGGAGATCGTCGGACGCTTTTTCCACGGGCTAATCGGGCTGCCTCTGGAGGCCATGGGCAAGACACCTATCACCGGACACGGCATCGGCGTGGGCTCGAATGTCGGGGCCAAGATGCTTACCGGGGACGTGACCTTCCTGATGGGTGAGAGCGAGTGGGAAAAGGCGATCATGGAGATGGGGCCGATGCTCGGGCTCGGATTCATCGTGCTGCGCTTCGCGCTGGTCTTCTATATTTTCCGGTTCGCCTTCAGCGCTTTGGGCCGGGGCAACGCCATGCCACTGCTGATTTTCACCTCCTGTTTCATGCTGATCCTCAACGGCCAATGGGGGCCGCCCACGATCCTGGGCTTTTCCATCCTCGGCGGTGGGCTGACCCTGGCCGCGACCAAGACCTCGTGCCTCGAGCCCGAGGATGCCCCAAAACAACGCGATTTCCATGAGCACGAAGCTGCATCTGGCGCTCATCGCTAACTATCGGCCCGACGGGCAGGCGAGCATGCTGCGCTTCGCGGACATGCTGGAGGAGGGGTTGCGCGAGCGCGGCCAGACCGTGACGCGATTGGAACCAGCCAAGACCCTTGGCGGCTCAGGCCCGGCGGCGAAGTGGCGCGGCTACGCGGACAAATTTCTCCTCGCCCCGGGCAAGCTTAAGCGGCAACTACGTGCCCTCGCCGCCGGTGGCGACACGGTGGTGGCGCACATCTGCGACCACTCGAATGCCCCGTACCTGCCGCTGACGCGGGGACTGCCCACCGTCATCACCTGCCACGACGTGATGGCGATCAAATCCGGGCTCGGACTCGTTCCGCAGAACCCGACCCGCTTCAGTGGCCGCCTCCTGCAAAACTGGATACTGCGCCACCTGAAAGACGCGCCGCACGCCGCCTGCGTCTCAGGCAAGACCCGCCACGACCTGCAAACCTTAACCGGCCTGCCCGACGAGCGCCTGACCGTGATCCCCAACGGCCTGCCCTACCCCTTTCACCCGCTGGCCGCGGACGAGCTACCCGCCCTGCCCGGCGGGATCGAGCCGCCGTACTTCCTCCATGTCGGCTCCGACGCGTGGTACAAAAACCGCACGGGCGCCTTTGCCCTGTACCGGGCACTGCTGCCGGGCACGCCGACGGCGCAGATGGTGTTCGTCGGGCCACACAGCCCGGGGCTGGACGGCGACATACGCATGCATCACCTGGGGCCGCGCACGCGGTTCCTGACCGGAGTGAGCAACGAGCAGCTCAACGCCCTTTACAGCCGGGCCGAGTGCCTGCTGTTCCCCTCGTGGGAGGAGGGCTTCGGCTGGCCCATCGCGGAGGCGCAGGCCAGCGGCTGCCCGGTGGCCATCCCTGAGCGCGAGCCGATGAGCGAGGTCGGCGGCGAGGCCGCCATCCGCCTGCCCGCCGCGCCGCTCCAGCCCGACCAGACGGATAAGTGGGCCCGGCAGTCCGCGGCGCTTATCAGCGAGGCGCTCAGTCGGCGCGAATCTCTCGCCGCCGCCGGACTGGCGAACGTCCGCCGCTTCGCCCCCGCTCACATGATCGACCATTACCTGGAGCTTTACCAGCAGCTGGCCGATAACTGATGGGCATATACCGCTCAAAGATGCGTTCGCGACCTTCTTCTGTTGCCAGAAAAAGATAATCTCTACACCGTTTAAACTGCTCTCACAGCATACGCCATCTGCATGAAAATCCTCCATGTCATCCACACCATGCGGCCCGAGGCCGGAGGTGTGGTCGAAGCCGTCCGCCTGATCGCCGCCGCCCAGATCGAGCTCGGGCACCACGCCGAAGTGCTGTGCCTGGATGCCGCCGGGACAAACTACCGCCCTCTGCCTTTCCATGTGTATGAGGTCGGCCCCGCCAAGGGCACCTACGGGTACTGCACGCATCTCAAACCCTGGCTGCGGATGCACGCCGGTGAGTTCGACGCGGTTATCGTCCACGGGCTGTGGCAGTACATCGGCCTGGCCGTGCACAATGCGCTGCGCCATACCGGGCGACCGTACTACGTCTTTCCGCACGGGATGCTCGACCCGTGGTTTAACCAGGCCTACCCGCGCAAGCGACTGAAGAAGCGCCTGTACTGGCATCTGGCCGAATACCGCGTCCTGCGCGACGCGCGGGCGGTGTGCTTCACGTGCGAGGCCGAGCGGGAGCTGGCGCGGGTATCCTTCAGCCCGTACCGGGTCAAGGCCGAGGTGGTCGGACTGGGGATCGAGGAGCCCGTCGGGGACATCGCCGCCGCGCAGGCGGCGTTCAAGGAGCGCTTCCCGGAGATACGGGACAATTTCCTGCTCTACCTCGGACGCATCGATCCGAAAAAGGGGCTCGACCTGCTCGTGCTCGCCTACGACGAACTCGTCAGCAACGGTGGCCGCCCGCCCCCGCTCGTGCTGGCCGGGCCGGGTGAAACCAGCGTCTATGCCGACAGGCTACGTACCCTCAGTGACGCCAACGACATTCACTTTACCGGCATGCTCAGCGGGGAACTCAAGTGGGGAGCGCTGGCCCGGAGCCAGGCGCTCATCCTACCCTCGCATCAGGAGAACTTCGGCATAGTGGTCGCCGAGGCGCTCGCCATGGGCAAGCCCGTCCTCATCTCCGACAAGGTCAACATCTGGCGCGAAATCGCAGAGGACGCGGCAGGGCTTGTCGAGGCCGATACCCTGGCCGGGACAGAGCAGCTCCTCTATCGCTGGTTGAGCCTGAGTCAGGGGGAAAAACACGTCATGGCTCAAGCCGCCCGTCCGTGTTACCAGCGGCGCTTTTCCATCCCCGAGGTCGCCCGGCGGCTGATGGATGTGATTGACCAGCCCGAGTGATCCGTGATAGTTTGTCGGAACCAGCATGCAAGTGGTCGCCGCCTACTCGAAACCGGAAGAAGCCTACCTGGCCGCGTCCCTGCTGGAGGCTAACGGTATCGAGGCGGCCATCTGGGACGCCGACACGGTCAACCTGTACTGGCTGTACTCGAACGCCATCGGCGGTGTCAAAGTCGCCGTTGCGGAGGAGGACGCCATCCGCGCCCGCGAGGTGCTCGACCTGCCCCCGGCGGAGACGGGGTTCCTCGTCTGCCCGCACTGCGGCTCCGATCATGTTCACGTGCGGGAGCTGGGCCTGTGGACCGCGCTGGCAATGGTTTTCCTCAACCTGCTGATCCCCGGCAAATCACGCGAGGTGGACTGCCTGGACTGTGGTAAATCCTTTGATCTGGAAGCGGCCAAGGCGGCAGGAAAGCAACCGGAAAGAGAGGCCGATGGCAAGGATTAGGCAGACAAATATCTCCCAGGCCGGGGGGATATAGGATGACATCATCCGAATGGATATACATGGTCAACTCAACCGCCCCACTTCCTCCACCATGATCCGAAGCACCACCGCCCTGTTACTTCTGCTCACACTGAGCCTTCTTTCCGGCTGCGTCATCGGTCGCCGCACGGTCGATGCTCCGATGCCCCAGACGGCGGGCACCGGCGGAAAGGGCGAGTTTTACCTGGGGAGCATTGAAGATAACCGGGTCTTCCTCGACGATCCCGGCCAACCGTCCACGCCCTCGGTTGACGGCGATCTGGGTGAAACCCCGGAGTCTGTCCTCGTCACGCTGATCGGTCGGCAGCGCAACGGCTACGGCATGGCTATGGGGGACGTCGCCCTGCCCGAGGGAGAGACCGTCATGTCGCGCACGCGCCAACTACTTGAAGAAGGGCTCCGGCGGCGCGGCTACACCCTCAGCGACAACCCCAACGCGCCCGACTCGGCCAGCGTGGAGATCGATAAATACTGGGCTTGGGTCACGCCCGGTTTTTTCACGATTTCGCTTGAGTCCCAGATCGAATGCACCCTCACGATCAAGACTCCGGAAGGTATTCGCACCGTTCTGGTCAAGGGCTACGGACTGGCTGAAGACCTCGGAGCCAATGACTACCTCTGGAGGACCAGCTACGGCAACGCCTATACGGCGTTTCTCGAGGACTTCGACAAGCAGATGACCGAGCAAGGGCTGTGAAGTTGCCACGCTGTCGGGGTCAGGCCTTGACCATGAGCAGTGTGATCAGCCGCAGGCGGCGCTCGGCCCAGCGGGCCTTGTAGTCGATGTCCATGCCGAGGTCGTACAGTTCCACGCCCTCGCACCCGCACTGGCAGATCAGCGCCCACTGGCAGAGGTTGCCGGGGGCGAGCGCGGCATGGTCGCGGTGGTAGCTCATTTGCAGTCCGCGGAAGACGCCCCCGAAGTTCGCCCCGAAGGCGAAACCGATGTCCGCCCCGTCCCGCCGGGCGAAGGCCACGCGCAGGCGGCCCGCCGCGCAAGCGCGGGCGATCAGCTCCTCGTAAAAAGCACGGGTGCTCTCCGCCTGAAAAATGCTCTCGCCCGCCTGCCATTTCCACGACTCCTGCTCGACCGTAAGCAGGCGGGCAAAGAGAGTCGCCGCGTCGGGATGGCCAGAGACCAGTTCGAACTCGACCCCCGCCGCCTGCGCCGCCCGCTCGGAACGACGCAGCCCGGCCCGGAACTTGCCGCTGCGCCGCGAGAGGAAGCCCTCCGCCCCACCCTCCAGGCTGGCCTGGAGACAATCCGTACCCGGCAGCGCGTGGACCTGCCAGCGCCCACCGTATCCACGCCGCAAATACAGGTGCAGGTCGCTGTCCCAGGGGATGCCGCCGAGCAGCAGGAGCCGCGCATCCGGACGCTCGTCTTCCAGAAAATCCTCCAGCAGATCGACGCTCGCCCGCGGGTCCGGCCCGACCAGCGGGCAACTGAAACACCACAGCGCGTCCATCGGCTGAAGCGCCCCGACGAACTGCATGAGCGGCCCCTCCGCGAACGCCAGCCACGCATCGCCCCGGCGGCGCACATGCAGCGCACGCGGCCCGAACAGGTGCCGGTGCGCGGGCAGCACCCAATCCGTGCTCGTGCAAAAACGGGCAATGGCAGGCGTCACCGCGACAGCAGCATCGTATTCAGATCCCAATACAGGGTCCGAACCCGCCGCTTCTCCCGCTGATGTTGCCGCCTTCACGCTGCTTGGCATTCAAGTTTCATGCCAGCGCGGGCGCAATTTCTTTTCTGGGCCTACGCGGCCCAGACCCGCAGCAGGCACAGCCTGCACTTTCGATGCTGCGCATCGTGTCTGCGATTACTGAAAATGAGCTGAGCTCATTTTCAGTAATCGCAGAGCGAAAGCATCAAAACTGGGTCGCCACCATTGGAACAGCCGTACGCCAAAAGAGGAAAGTCCAGAGG
>JAUTCS010000095.1 GCA_030673825.1 Verrucomicrobiota bacterium JB024
CCCCACCCGGAAGGCGTACAGGGCGCTGGAATGTTCGCTATACCCGTCACCGAGTGCGGGCGAACTGACAACTGGCTCGTAGAGCGACAGATCACCAGGAGAGAGAAGAGCGACAATTGTTTTCAAGCTGAGGCCGTGAGGCGAAAGTTCATTGCCTTGGATGAGTGTACGCTGGTAGCCGTAAGATTTCGGGTCATCGGGGGTGCGTGCGGCGAACCAGAAGATTTTGTATTTGTCAGGGCTGTCCCACTGGTTTCGGAGAGCCCAGTCAAGGAAGCGGGGCCAAGCGTTGCCGACGGAGCTTGGGTTCTTGCTCCAGCCAAACTCGGTCTGCCAGATCGCTACGGAACCGAGGCCGCGCTTGCGTGCGGCGCTCTGGATGGCCTCGAAGGCCGACAATGGGAAATAATGCATGTCATGCACATCTACGGTCTTCCAGGCGTCGTGCCGGTCAAGTAGCGAGATGTAGCCGCGGATACTGCCACAACAGGGCCAGCCACCATAAACAACCTTAGCACCCTGCTCATGGATGATCTTCGCGGCCGGTAGATGTACCCGAATCATGTAGTCGTCCAATGATGTATAATCATAGAAACCGCTTTCCGGATGCGCTTCGTTCCATATTTGGAAATACTTAACGTTGTAGGGCGGACTGGAGAGGAAGGTCACGACGCGGCGGACATAGTTTTCCCAAGCGGCCACATACTCGCTGGCAAAGGGCCAGCGGTTTCTCAACTTGGGGACACGGGTCTTGATCGTCTCCCAAGTACCGTCATGTTGCCTGAACTGAGTGGTCTCTAAAAAACCGCCGTTCGCGTCGCGGGAGAGCGTCACCCGCTTGTCTTTGGAGATGGCGAGGGTGCGCGGGGTCTGGTCGATCGCCCAAGGGGCACTGTAGCAGAGGATCGGGAGGAACTCGATGCCGTGGCTCCTCAGTTCGAGCACGCGCTGTCCCCATTTTTCGAGTTCCTCCTGCCTCCATTGGCCAGGCTCTGGTTCGAGTTTACTCCAGTGCAGATCGTTGCGATCCCAGCCGACGACACCATCGAGCAAGTCCTTACCCGGGATAGAGCTGTCCGGATCAGGAAGCTGGCAGGTCCCGGTGAAATTAAGGATCATGCTGCGTTGCGGAGACTCCCCCTCCGCCTCCGAGAGAGTGGCGAACGTCTGCGTGTGCAAAGCGCAGAAGAGAGCGCAGAAGAGCGGAAGAAAACGGCAAAAATTCATGACCTAAAAGCTGTCTGATGGTTTGCTTTTTGAGACGGGCAACGAGAGGCTGTCTAGGCATGGTCTTTTTTCAGGCGACGCTTCATGGCGAGAACCGCCAGAACGGCGAAGCCCAAAAGCCATGCAGCCCCTGCTGGTTCAGGGACTGAGATCAGCAACTGCCCGGGGGTGAGCACGGAGTCAGAGACGCGCACCTCACCGATAAGGCCGTCGAATGTATAAATGTCGGCCCCGCTATATGCACGATTTCCCACAACAAACCTGGCGGTTGGGGTATTGAGCGTCGTCAGCGTGTGAGAAACTACGCTTGTCAGAAGCGTCGCGCCCGAAGAGTCCAAGTCTAGTCCATAAAAAACAATGCCGCCATCTTGGTCACTGAGATCAAAGCTGACACCAATATAATAGTTGGTTGATGCAGAAATGGTGAAACTGGATGTATAGGTGGACATACCAGCGATGGTCCCATCAGAGCTAATCTCAAGCACAAGGTAGCCGTCCGAATTCACGCCCAAGCTATAGCTACGCTGGGCACCAGTACCGTCCCATTGGCCCAGCACATAGTAGGTTCCACTATCGAAGGAAGTGTAATTGATCGTGGCTTCCAACGTAAAATCGCTGATGGCCTGGAAGGCGGCGTTGGATGAACGATACACCCTATAGATACTGCTGTTACTAAGAGCGTCGTCACCGACCCCGAAGGCATTATCGACGTAGGTCTGCGTGCCAACTGAATTTGTTAGATCATAGCCATTTCCGCTACTATCTGCAAACCGGTTTTCACTGTCATCGAAGGTATAATGAACAATGACGGTGGCATGCGCGGAAGCAGCGATAGAAAGAAGCCCCAACGCAAAGAGCCCCAGAACACGGATCGATCCGATGGTATTCATATGCTTAAGGCACGCTGCCACAGAAGCAGACAGCAAAGGAAAGGCTGAAGAGAAGGATTTGCAGGATTTCGGATATATTTTATTCATGGGTTATAACATTTTTTGAGGGTTAGGGTAAGATTCAGGACCGATGATTTAATGCCTTCATGATCTCATCAGGCGTAGTGCCAGTGTGCTTACCATGCGTCATGAAACGTCAGCCATCAACACAATTACAGCTTTTAGTAAACAAAGTGTTGCACCACAGTTTTCTTATTCTATTAAATGTCCATAAAGCGGACAAAACCATTTAACACACAGGAAATGCAATCTGAGCAAAATAACCATAAACAGTCTACATTCCGCCCCAAATACGAAGAACTCTGTGATCTTTTGAGAAAAAAGATCCAAAAGCAGCCCAGCGGAACACGCCTGCCCTCCTTCCGCAGCCTCATGAAACGTCACAACCTGAGCGTCCAAACCGTGAAAATGGCGATACGCAAACTTGAAGCGGAAAACCTCATTGTGGCTAAACGCGGCAGCGGTCTCTATGTCAGCGACCAGCGTACCACGAAACTGGTCTACTATCACCGTTCTCTCCATCCCTCCTACACGGAAGATGCGCGGGAAAAGTCCCTTCTCAGGGCGATCAAAGACGCCCATTGGTATATGGAAGTTTTCCGCCATGATGAGATCAGCGATGAGGACATTGGCATGTCCCCACAGCCACAGGCATGCGCCCATATCGTCTCACAAGATATGGTCAACCTGCGCCTGAACCTGATCACGCAACTGAAAAACCAAAACGTCCCGATCTTGGTTATTGGGCGGGAGACAAACATCGCACCACTGGATTACGTAACCGCCAATGACCACCAGATACTCAGCCTGCTGGTCAAGCATCTCCGAGCACTTGGCCACCGCAATATCGCCTATCTCGTGAATGAGCCTAGTTCGTTCCAAGAAATCGAACGCCGAAAAACCATTTTCCAAGAAATACTCGAAATGGCAGATATGCCTGAGGGGGTTATTATAGACTGTGCGACCGCCCCGGGGCACAGCAGCACAGTTATGGCTTACCATGGGCTAAAGAACTACCTGGAAGTGCACTCATCCCCACTACCGTTCACTGCCATCATCGTCTCCAGCGCAGCCGGTGCCCCAGGCACTCTACGGGCGCTGCATGAAAAAGGTATTGGCGTTCCCAAAGACTGTAGTGTTGCCAGTTTTGGTGCCGATCCGACCAACTCTTTTTTGATACCTTCCGTAACCGACGCAGGTATCTTAATTTCAGATTATGGAGAGTATGTAGTTAAGGTGCTCCAAAGGCGTTTCGATGGGGATGAATCCCCATGCATAGGCATGAAAATTCCCGCAAAGCTGGCAGAAAGAGAGTCTACTTCCCCATCGTCATAGCTGGACCAAGACGAGCAAATTCTCTTTGCCTAGAACGAGCCATCAACTGCGAGAAAACTTCCGAAACAGTCAGGCTCGGGCCGAGGCTGATGCCTTGTTAACTTATTTTCGCTCTCTCCCGGAGAAACGGAGAAAAGGGCCATTTGGGGGCTGGTGGGCAGAAAGTGCTTAACAGGCCGTTTTCTCTGGTGGCGGAGTGAGGGTGAAGACATGCCCACGCAGATTGTCAGCGACTAGGAACCATTCTCCATGCGCTGGGGCCTGATCACCTTAGGCGGAGGCAAGATCGTCACGCAGGCGCAGGGGTTTGTCCAGGGGCCTGAATTCTGGAGCACCGTCCGCATGGTCGCGGGCTTCGTTTTCGGCGTGAAGGCCGTCTCCACCGGGACGCGGTTGTTTTAACGTAAAACACAAGACGATAGAGTGTCGCACTTCCAAAGAAAAATTTACTAGATAGGTTGTACTTTTAGATGCACATCTCCATTGGCATCTTCGTAGAAAATGACAAGTACGCGCTTTCGCCTATCATGTGTCCACTCAGCAGAAAAGATTAACTCCCAGCCCGAAGCCTTACTAGGGGCAGCAATTTGAGTTGAAAACCTCTGTCTGTCACCGAACGCCGGTAATACTACTTCATGAGATCCGGCTTTTACCACCTCGCGAACATCGCCTAGTTTTATGGCGACGTCTCGTTGCGTAAGGTTAATGAAACGATAACTTCCGGCTGCGAAATTCTTGCCATTGATGCTAATCGCTATAATTCGATAGCGAGTCCTTTCATCAGGATAAATAAGCAAAATCGCTTTATCCACTGTTTGGGGAATGTCCACGTAAGCTTCCGGTACACGCATGGTAGAGCCGTCGGGCTGATTCTGCTCCGTAAAAAAAGTCAGACGAGGCGTTCCCATATAACGGTAAGGCCCATTCAGATAACGTGTGTTTGCCTGGATCGTATAGACTTCGCCGGTCGATGAAGCTTGGTACTTCAAACCGTCAATACTACCAGTCCATGCCAAGGTATAAAATTCCAGCGAGTGGCTTACGTCTTCATCCGCTGCTTGAAGATCAACACAGGAGATAGAGCCGCAAATGGCTACTAAGCTAAGCATCCAAGCTAAGGACGATATTTTCGAGATAATCACGATAAGTAAAAAGGTATTGCAGCAAGATACACATGTTAGATTTCCGATGGTTCCAGCCACCGGAATTCTAAGATCACATACCGACGATCGGTTGATCCCGGACCAGTAGGAATACGTTGCACTACGGCTTCAAGGTAGGCACTTGCAACCGTTTCCTGAGTAAGCGGATCGATGCTTCTCCCCACTGATCGGATATGAAAGGTATCCGAGCGTGATGTAAGAAATGAGCCTATTGGGGTTAAAAGGTCAGCTTGCGAGACGTAGGTAGCTGCCCCCAATGCGGACTTGCCCGATCCGTTTGTCTCAATTGCAGCACCAACATTGACACCACTTGAGGCATGACTAAACCCAGCATTAATGTCCGTCGCATCAATCGCTCGTTGAAGAAGTCCTGCGTGGCGCTGAACATCACTTGAGGCATCAGGGTCCCGATTGATAAAATCAGCCAAGGACATGAACGGCCCTTCTTCGCTGATACGGGTTACGATTTCCTGGGCCAGCTCCTCTACTTCAGCGTCTGTGAGTGAGCGAAACCCCGCCCAGCTACCCGTCGCGGATGCGACAGAATCGGGATCGGAAAAACGACTAAAATCAGACTGGCCGTCGGTGCTTTTTCCTCGAGTTCCAGATAAGATGGCCCTCCAACTCTCCAGATTAGTTGAGTTAATATTGAAACCACCACGCACTCCGACATATTGTGCCATGTCAGTGAAACCCTCGGCGGAGAATACAGTGCTGATAATGGTAGCCGTATCTTGATTGCTCGGAAGCGGCCAGATACGGGCGTTGGGCAAGGGGTTATTCAAAGGATCATCCAGAAAATTGCCAAAAGCAGTTTGGTCGGGAGCCCCCAATCCACCTTGTGCGGTAGCCGGATCGCCATCAGTGGCGGTAGAAAAGAAAAAACGGTCCCACAAGGCACGGTTCTCATAGTAGCTCATGTCCACGAACTTGATCTGATACTCGTTAATCGTGTCATTGGCCGGTATATACGGCGACGCGTAGGAATTTCCGATCACATGCATAGGCTCAATCGGGAATATAGCGTGGTCGGCATTCTGAAGCTGGGCCAGCGAATGCAACGGGGAGCGTGGGATGTCATAGACTTGGAGGTTGCTTTCACCTGAGGCGCTACGGGAGGAGCCATAAAAACCGTCGTTAACAGCGTTGAATCCATTGATGCCGTCTGGCAGTTCAATGCCCCAGTTCGGTACTGCTGGGTAATTATATTTGTCTGCATTAGCCGTTATTCCGGCAATAGGTGAAGAGGTATTATAGCCCATTGGGGTGTACTGCCCGATACGCCCGTTAAACTCATCCTCTGCTTTCAGATAGAAACGTATAAGTGCAAACGGGGTCTTCACGTCATCCAGCGAAGTCGCATGTGTTAATGGATCGGTATAAACAAAAGAGAAATTGACGGGCGTCATAGCATTGGCCGCCTGAATATAACCCCTTCGGTCAATTTCAATTTCACACAGCTCAAATGACTGCGGCTTCTGGTCCCCGATAGTGTCAAACTGACCGCCCAAAGAAATATCCATTAGCCATACTCGGGTAAAGAAGTCTTTAAAGCTATGAGTATCATCATGACCAACCGTAATCTTTCCGGTGGCATCCAGAGCACCGACAACCTTACTTCCATTATTAATGTTTTCCGCATAAAACCCGCCTTGTTGGTTCCAGCCTTTACTCAAGCTTAAATCCTTATGCTGCGGGCTGGGCGTAATATTGTTGGGCGAGTAGGTGGCGACCGCCCCCGCGGGCAAGGTGACACCTGTCAGCGAAACCCGGTAGGAGGTGCTCGCATCCTTCCCCCCCAGCAAGTCTATCAGCCTCACGTCGTCATAAATAACCGTAGCCTCCGGGCCGGAGCCATCCGGGTCGATAGTAATGTCGAGTTTTACAGGTAAGCCACGCGCGTGAAGCGTAAGAGCGTGATCGCTTAGGTCCAAATCGATATCGTAAGGATTCCAAAGCGTGATGATCGGATCGACCACAAGCTGCATTTCGTAATCATCAGGTGTTGTCGCGTCACTATCTGCGTTTGGATTATCGACCAGTCGATAGCTCAGCAGATACTGCATTTCGGTGATTACTGGATGAATCTTCATCGTGGTAGGCCGAATCACTGGATACTGTCCTGAGCTCTTCCCCCATGGCGTGACCTGAAGAGTTTCCACATGCCACTGACCATAAAGTCCGGTCGGATGACCATGCATGGTGCGAATGCCGATCTCGGTATTGTTGTATTCAGGAGCAGGGAATGCCCGTTGCGGCTCAATGCTTTCACTACCACTATCAACTCTCATGTATTGGCGGTAGTAGTCGCGCAAAAGGTTCCAGGTCGGACCGGGTACGCGTCCGCCAGTGACAGAGACTCCGAAGAGATTCGCCGCAACAACACCGTCGGGATTGTAGTCGGTGATCAAAAGCGGGTCTGGCGTGGCGCGGTCGTCCCCCCGTGCGAGAATCTGCGTGATGGAATTATCTTCGAAATCGGTGTCGCTCTTTTCAAACAAAGTGGTCAAGTCATAACGAAAGCCCCCTTCCCTTGTGTTGGTGAACAAGCCCAGAGAGTACGGCGTGATCTCGTGAAATCGCTCAGTAAATTCCTGCGAAAATTCCATTTGCTGGCTCTGTGTAGCGCCGAGGAAGGCAAAATCTCTCAAACGCGCAAACCGGTGGATAAGTGCACTACCTGGCATAGCCAAATCATCCGGGACCAATGCCGCTTCATAGAGTTCCTGTAACTGCGGATCGATAAAAACGCCCTCTATGGCCGACCGCTCCGCCAGCGTTTTTGCGACAGCGTCAGGTGTGTTGGGTGAATTAGCCAGATTCACCCTTGCCTTGACCCCTTCGTCACCTACCCACCATGCGAACTGGTCAGTCAACACTCCGTTGTTATCCATAACATCCACCAATTCAGCTTTTACCGCGGGTACTTCGTCCACTTGGCCCGTCCGGCGAGCACTTACCAGCTCCACTGCGTAAGTGGTATTGGGCGCCCTGGAATAGTCGCTGGCTGGGTCCGGTGTAGCTCGCTGTGAGGCGAGCCATGCCAGTGGTTGACCGTATGAGCCTGAATCTGGATCAGCATCCCATACTCCGGTGTATTTTAGTTTGGCGGGGTCCGCACCCGCCATGATATCTGCCGTAGCCGTCACTCTCTGGTCCGGTCCGGTATATTTTTGCAGGTTGCCCAAAGCGACCTGCAGCCCTAACAGAGCATCACAACGAGCCCTTTCGAGATTCGTGTGAGTGGTTACTGATCGCGTCTCTAATGAGACCAACGATGAGAGTGACAGTATCAGTAAGAGGATGAAACCAAGCAACAGCAGAGAAACGATAAGCGCAAAGCCACGGGATTTACTTGGGACTGACTTCATTCTGATTCGCTCGGGGTAAAGGAATGGGGAGTAGTTCGCCAAGGAGCAGCACAGTAGCTGTAATCCTTGGCGAACCTAAATCAACGAGGCTTAGGGTATAGATGTAAGAAGAAGAACCGTATTTAATTAGTGAGCCGATGCTTTCTTCTCAGGAGAAGCATGCTTACGGCCAAGGCCATAAGCATACCTGTCGCTGATGTCTCTGGGATAATCGTGATCGTACCGAGTGTTCCGTCACCGATTGACAGGTCTAACGTAATGGAGTTGCCATCGGACAATATGCCGGTGATCGTACCGTCCGTCCATGTCGAATCATCGTAGACACCGGCGGCGATTCCCTCAAAGGTTCCGGAGAGCGTAAGATTTCCGCCATCGACGACACCGGTCATCGTTTGATTCGCGGAGAAGGTCCCCCCCGAAAGGCTGATTTCTCCGGCATCCAAATAAAGCAGGGAAATCTCACTATCACTATTCAGGTTATAGGTGCCTCCCGAGATATCAATACGGCTGTTGTCATCGCCGCCAATGATCGCGAAAACATCCAGCGTCTGGGTGCCGGCCTCGGTAAGATTATAAACGCCTCCCGTAGCATTCACGGTTCCGTTTTCCTCGATGTAAACGAGCCGGGCACCACCCGCTCCTCCCTCGGAGATGGTGACGGTTCCACCCGTCAGGTTCACCGTGAATCCGCTTCCATCCGTGGATTTCAAGAACACGCAGTTACCGTTGAGGGTTTCCGTATAGGTAAAGCTCCCACTGTTGACAGAGACCGTCCCGCTATATCCGCTTTGCAGGGAAATTCCTATGGGAGAGCCGCCTGTATTCGCGTTGTCCGTGACGGAAAAGGATCCGCCGTTCAGATTATACGCAGAGGTATCGTAAATTCGGATGCCATCCGTATTGGTGCCGGTACCGTCGTAGGTTGCTCCAGAGTCCCAGTTGACCGTGGTTCCATTGCTGATCTGGATTTGCGGATTGCTAGCCTCATCAGCAATTGAAGTAGACACATTATGTGTCTCTCCGTCGTTATATACAAGGGTTGCCCAAGCCTGCGGCAGCATAAGCACGAACATCCCTATACAAGATGCTGTTTTTTTCATGGTTCTTTCTTTGGTTTTAGGGTTGCTAGAGAGGTATATTGTAAAGGTATAGCACGATTATCCCTTACGATTGGTCCTTAAGGGTCACGACGACATAGAACACTTCAGGCAGCGTATCCTCCGGCATATCTGTGTAGGCAAATTCGGGCTTTTCTTCCCGGATAGGAGCCTTAACCAGAAGCTTACCGTCAGTATTCTGGTGCGCATTGAGTTCGATTCTTGTGCCAAGCATGCTGACGCGCTCGACTTTAACGACCTCATCCCTTTCCAAGGCATACTCCAATTTAACGATGGGATTGCCGTTATCCAAATGATAGGTGGTCATGTCGCCTTCATTCCAATCGACAAAAATCTTGGCCTTGTTGTTGGGAATAAAATGACACGCTGTCACGATCGTGTTCCCGACGCGAAAATTCTCCATTGAGCTCAGGCGCTCATCGATCTCCGGCTTCAGTCTAGGTGTGGAAGTAACGCCTTCATACAAAGACATCGTCCCTCCATCTAAGATTTCACTCAGAGTCTTGAGAGATTTTCCACTTTCATTCAGCTCATCACCTAGTAGAAGACATCTACGATACCCCTTCGCATCGGATGCGTCCGGAGAACGGTAGGCAAAGTAAAAGAGTTTGTACTTGTCAGGGTAGTCCCAGTCATGGCTCAACGCCCAGTGTAATGCCCTAGGATAAAAATTGCCAATGAAGTTGGGATCAGCGGTGAATCCAATCTCCGTTTGCCACAGGCCAATATGCGTAAGGTTACGTTGTTCAAGTTGACGATAAACGTGTTCCCACCCCACCAAAGGAAAGTAGTGGATATCGATGATATCTACCGTTTCCCATATGTCATATTTGTCGAAAAGCTCAGCCATCTCGCTCAGCGGAGCACCACAGGGCCAACCTCCGTAAACCACTTTTCCGCCAAGCTCATGAATGATCTTTGCGGCGGGAATATGAACGCGCTCCAGATAAATATCCATGTTGCCGTACCAGAAGGAACTGGTGGGGTACGCCTCATTCCAGATTTGAAAATACTCTACGCCTTCGGCGCGCAAAGCCGACACCACCCGGTAAACATACTCTTCCCAGTCACCAACATAATCCTCGGATAGATAGCGATGACTCATCCTTAAGGCCGAGATATTGCGCTCAATTATCGGTTCTGACTCATCATCGCCATCGAGCGAGAAGGCTCGCATAATAAAATTACCGTCGGGCTGGCGAACGATCTCATACCTCCGGCTGCCTAGTGTGAAAAACTGGTCGGGGATGTCGCCTGAGCTCCAAGGCGCAGTATAAGCAAGAAGCGGCAGTAACTTTACATTCTTTGAGGCAGCTTGTTTAAACTCTTGATTGATATATTCATGAAAGGCTTTTTCATCCCACAGCCCTAGTTCCGGTTCCAGTTTATGCCAACTGGCTTCCTTGCGTTCCCAGCCTATGGCCTCCCCCCAAAGCTGCGGTCGTTTTAGATTCCCCTGACACACCCCTGAAAAATTAAGGAAGGTCGGGCCAACCTCTTCCGGTTTAGTTTCCGCAATGGCTGATGTGGTCCATTGCGCCGCGATCAAGGTAAAAGTCAGCAATGTTCTTACGCTATTCATAGGTTTGTTAATCTTTTTCATTAAAAGTCTTATGGCTATCCCCCCGATAGGCCTCTCTCATGCATATAAGTGTTTGGAGGACACCATAAGGAACTGACTTACCTTTGTTAAAACCTGGCCTAGCACATCAGGCAGGAGCTCAACCAACGGTGTCCTCACAATCTTCCCATCGTGAGAATGGGTAAATGTATGTCTGCAACTCCGAAGAGGGGTAGTTGATGGGGGCATGTTGTTGATATGTAATTTAGCAGCGCACCTACTGGGCAAAGATGCCTGCGCGATTTTCGGTAACAATTAATGCTTGCCTACTCCAAGTCAATCATTTTGATTTTATATCAATACAAACCGTATCGATGCAAAAAAAAAGACAACCGGGAAATTAACAAAAAGCGACAATGAGCGATTCCGTAATACAGGCAAAATACATCCATATGGCCGACGTGCTACGCGAGCGCATCCAACAAGATAGAAATAGTGACCGGCTACCTTCCATACGCAGCATGATGAAACGTTACGGCGTTAGCCAAAGCACGATTACATCGGCTCTGAACATCCTCGAAAGTGAAGGACTTATAGCGCGCAAGGGGGGAAGCGGGGTTTACGCCACCCAAAGCAATCGGCCGATTACCATTTGCTTTTGTCGCACGATTGAAGCGAACTACAGAATCGATAAATGGGAATATGCCCTACACCAAGGCTGCAATAATCGTGGTTGGCACTTGGCCACCAGCCGATTCGCAGCGGACAAGGTAGAGTTATTCTCCGATGCCGTAGATGCCGATGCCTATGTAGTGACTCCAGATTTTGTTAATTTTCAGTCCCCACTACTCAATAATCTGACTTCCAGCCATATTCCTATTGTTGTTCTAGGGCGAGATACCGGCGGTGCGCGGCTAGATTTCGTCGCAAAAGATAATAACGCCATTATTCAGGAATATGTTCAGGGGCTAGTGACACGTGGACACCGTAAACTCGCATTTCTGGACTGCGAGCCGCCTTTTCATGAGGTTAAGCAACGTGTAGATTGTTTCGAGAGAGCCTGTAGGCTATTGAACATCGAATCCTCCATTGTTCTTGATGTTGGAGCGAAATACGGCAGCGATAGTCTAACTGCTTCAGCCGAATTCCTACGAAAATACTTGAGCACTCTGAACGGTGGATCACTGCCCTTTACTGCGCTATTATCCAGTAGCGCATCTGGATCAATCCCCGCAATCAGAGTTTTCAACGATGCCGGATATCGAGTCCCTCAAGATTTGAGTCTTTGCTGCCTAGGCAGCGACAGCCGGTCTATTTACGCCGTCCCAACCATAACGAATACTGTGCATAATCATGAAGAAAGCGCAGATGCAATTCTTCAAATAATCGATAAACGTCTAAATGGTGATAGCTCGCCCCTCCTTTATAAATGGATCAACTATCAGATAGAGTGGCGCGATAGCGTCACCACTCTCAACTGATCGTGACTGCACTATTCATCGCTTCCCATAAGCATGCTACATATTGGTATGAGTAAAAACAATATACTTCTAATAACAACAGACCAACAGCGTTTCGATACGATAGCAGCCGCAGGCAACTACGCCATACTCACTCCTCACCTTGATTGGTTATGCGATGAAGGAATCCGCTTCGAGAGAGCCTATTCGGACTGCCCCCTTTGCGTCCCAGCACGAGCAACCATTATGACCGGTCTACATGCTTGGAATCATGGACTTACTCGAAATCGCGAGGATATTTTTCCGATTGCCAATCGCACGACACTGCCAGGTGTGTTGACCCAATCGGGTTATCAAACGCGTGCCGTCGGCAAAATGCACTTCTCGCCAGCCCGCGCCAATTACGGTTTCGAGCACATGGAAATTCTAGCTGACTACTACAGATGGATGGAAAAAATAGGCGGGTCTCCGCCTTTAAACCACGGCGTCGGGCAGAATGAGATGCAACCGGTTCTCAGCAGTTGCGAAGAGCATCATTCAATAACGAATTGGACGGTTGATCGGTCCATCGACTTTATCGAAACGCGTGACTCGACGAGACCGTTCTTTTTGTGGACGAGTTTCTCGAATCCGCATCCTCCCTTCGATCCTCCAGAAAGTGTTTGGCAAATATACCAAAACATCGGCATGCCAGCCCCATGGCAGGGGAACTGGAGCGATGAAGATGCGGGAGAAGCCTGGAGGTTTCACACATGGGTCTTAAACGGAGCGGATCGCTTTACGAAGGATCAATGGAGCCTGATCAGACGGGCATACTATGCTTGTATCACACATATCGACTACAGCCTCGGTCGTCTCTTTGCGCGGTTACGGGAGTTGGGTCATCTTGACGACACATGGATAGTGTTTACTTCTGACCACGGAGAAATGCTCGGAGATCATGGTTTGGCAGCCAAGGGACAGTTTTTGGAAGGGGCTTCGCATGTACCCCTCTTAATTCGTCCGCCTTCGAGTGAACAGAGCAATGCCCGATGGGATGATAAACGCGGCACAACAGATAGCCGCTTGGCCTGTCTAGCCGATATTCTCCCGACCATTCTGGATTGCGCGGGTGTCGGCTCAGAGGGGCTGAACATCGATGGCTTGAGTCTGCTCGAGGCGCACCGAAGGGAAACCCTTTGGGGGGAGTGTTGTAACTATCACGCAGTCATTACAGAGGATTGGAAATACCATTTCTGCGAGAGAGGAGCCGGCGAGCTGCTCTTTGAACTGAATAACGATCCCTGTGAGTTGGATAACCTGTCGAATTGTCCTGAATTTTCTGATCGAAAAACTGATTTGAAAGCGATGCTGACTGAGCATCTTCGGGGACAGCAACACCCGGCGGTGGAATCCGGTGAACTCAGGATGCTGTCACAGATACCTTCGGCCCGTGAAGTGCGTGCCCACTCTTGGCGGGGACTGCACTCCCGCCATGAGCCAACGGATGTCCTCCATTAATTCTGACTGACTTTTGGGGAGTAACTGACGGAGCCGGTTGCCGTCATCATAGCATTGACCGGGTATTGCGTGTACCATTTTTGTGAGACGCGTTCGCGTGAGCACGTTCGTTCTTCATGGGAGAGGATTCGATGTCGATAGCCCGGGTAACAGAATCAGGGCAATTGAACTGACGCATTGATCGGAGATCCTGTTGGCAGCACAGCAGGTTGGTTTTTACGGAAAAATTTCCGCGAAAGGTCATGCCGCCTTGACAGATTTTTCGCGTTGGGCGGCGCGTTCCTCGTGCGATTTTCTAGAAAAAATGGCGAAGTTTACTGCCGTTGCCCAACTGGAAACGGGAATGTTTTTCCGGGCCGCGTGCGCCGGGGCCAGCGTGGATGCGGCCTGCGCGAGGGGCCGGCCCGGCGTGCCAACGGCTGCGTTGAATTAGGGAAATCCTCACTTCGCAAGTTTCCCTATTTGGGCGAGCGCTTCTGCGATATGATGTCCTTACACGTAAGGGGTAAAGCGTCCCGCTCAAAAAAACGCCAATGCGTTTCAAAAACTAAAAAAATCGCGCCAAGTCGCGCCTGTATCATGCTCACGCCTAAGGCACAGTTCAACCTCAAGAATGCGAAGCAATACTTTCGTGAACACTTGAAGGTGGGCGATTACTACGCCCATAATAATGCCATCCAAGGTGAGTGGTTCGGTCGAGGTGCCGAGCGCTTGGGGCTGCGCGGTGCAGTCGGGGAACGCGAGTTCATGGAGCTGTGCGAAGGCAATAATCCGAGGACTGGAATGCGCCTGACGCTGCGCAAAAATACCACCCGGCAAGTCGGGGATCGGGAGGTGGCCAACCGCCGAATCTTCTACGACTTCACGATCAGCCCTCCCAAAAGTGTCTCGCTGATGGCGCTGTTCGAGGACAAACGGCTGATCGAAATCCACGACGAAGCCGTGAAAAAAGCGATGCGCGAACTGGAGACTTTCGCCATGACCCGCGTGCGTAAAAAAGGCCAGAGCAGTGACCGAGAAACCGGCAACGTGGTGGGTGCGGCCTTCCGTCACGAGACGAGTCGGGCGCTCGATCCGCACCTGCATACCCACTGCGTGATCATGAACGCGACCTTCGACCCGGTGGAGAAACGCTGGAAGGCGTTGCAGAATTACGAGATGCTGAAGGCCCAGAAGTTCGTGGAGCATTACTACTACCACGAACTGGCCAAGGGGCTGCATCGGTACGGGTATCCGATCAAAAATAATGCCCACGACTTCGAACTGGAGGGGGTCTCTCCTGAGTTGATCGAGCGCTTCTCCAAGCGTCATTTGGAGATCGACGAGGGGGTGCGGAAGCACCTTTCGAACGGCGGTCGCCCTCACAACATCAAAGAGCTTCGGGCGCAGATTGCGCATGAAAATCGCGCCCGGAAAATAGTGTTCGGTTCCCCGGAAATACTGCACGAGTTGTGGCGAGCCCAGATGTCCGACGAGGAGCGTGCCTCCATTGCCATCTGCAATATGTACCGCCACGAACTCGACAACCACGTGCAAATACGTGAGCTGCTGGACTGGTCCGAAGCACATGTTTTTGAGCGCAAGTCGGTGGTCGAAGACTACCAACTCAAGGCCGCCGCGCTCGCCCGTGGCCGGGGAAAAAACTTTACGCTGTCCGAACTCAACCGGCGGATCGAGCGGCGTGACTACCTGACGGATGCGGATTATCCACACCGGATCACAACCCGCGAAGTGCGCGGTCACGAGAATTTTATCGTGACGGCGGCGCGGGACGGGCTGGGCCGTCACAACATGCTCAACTGGCAATACCGCCCCTCGAACCGGGTCTCCGACGAGCAGGCCGCCGCCATCATGCGCATCCTCAAAAGCACGGATTACGTGACGCTTTTCCGGGGCGGGGCCGGAACCGGCAAGACCTTTACTCTGAAGGAAGTCGAGCAGGGATTGCGCCAGGGCGGCTTTACGCCGGTGGTGCTCGCGCCGCAACGCCAGCAGGTTTTCAGCCTGCAAGAGGACGGCTTCGAGGCGCAGACCCTGGCGAAATTCCTGGCGGAAAAAACGTTGCCGGGCAATCCGGTCGTCATCCTTGACGAGGCCGGTCAGGTCGGGGGCAAACAGATGCACGAGCTGTTCAAACTGGTGGGGCCAGACGGGCGGATCATCCTCTCGGGCGACTCTCGCCAGCATGGCGCGGTGGAAGCCTCGGACGCGCTCCGGGCGCTGGAGAAGCACGGCTTTGTCGAGCCCGTTGAGCTGAATACGATCCGCCGACAGGACCCCGAGCTTGGCCGCGACGAACTGGAACGCGCCTTCATCGGGGAATACCGCGATGTCGTCAAAGCCGCCTCCGAAGGCAAGGCGCTTGAATCTTTCGAACGGCTGGACGCGATGGATTGCGTCGAGGAATTGGACGGCGACGAGCGCCGCGAAGCGCTGGCCTTCGATTATGTCGAGGCGCGGAAGGCCGGAGACAAAACGCTCGTTGTCTCGCAGACTTGGGATGAAATCCACGCCGTCAATGCGGCGGTCCGTCAGCGCCTTAAAGAAGAGGGGCTGCTCGGCAAAGATGTTCCCGTCACCCTCTATCAGGGCCGTGACCTGGATTCGGCCCAAAAACAGGATGCGCGATACTACAGCCCCGGCGATCACGTTTATTTCATCCGTAAGTACGGACGCTTCCAGAAAGGGGAGCTAGTCTCGGTGGTGTCTGTTAATGAGAAGTGGATATCACTTATGAGAGACGGGAAGGCATCTTCCGTCAGCCTGAAACAGTCCGAACATTTCGTGGTGGCCCGCCCGTATGCGGCGACACTGGCGGAAGGCGACCGTCTTCAGCTAAAGTTCAACGGGCGCTCGGTGGACGGCAAGCAGCTTCTCAACGGCGAACTCGTCACGGTCTCGAAGATTTTCAAAAACGGGCATCTGTCCGTCGTCGATGACCGGGGCATCCGCAAGACCCTCGCCCCCAATCAGCGTCTAGCGAACTTGGGCTACGCTATTACCTCCTACGGCTCTCAGGGCAAAACCGTCGATACGGTCCTGTTCAGCGATTCTCAGAATCAGGCCGCGACTAACCGCAAGCAGTGGTACGTCACCATCTCGCGGGCGCGGCGTAAGATCAAGATTTACACCGCCGACAAGGAAGCCCTGCGCGACAACCTCCTGCGCTCCGGCGAGGAACCGCTCGCCCTCGACATGAAGGAGCGAGCCAAACAGGCCAAACAGGCCCAGCCATCCCCGCGCCAAAGCATCTCGGTCACTCACCATACGCCCAGTCGCCGTCAGGGCCAATCCCGAGGCATCAGAATGTGAACCCTTTCACCTTCATTCACAATACAACCATCAAATCCATAAAAATCATGAGTTCATTAAAAGAAAGAGTCGAAGCCAAGCTGAGAGAGGCCCGTGCCGATCAATCTGGTCCCGCCCATTGCGTATCTTCCCATCCGCACTCGCAGGCGGAAGACCTGCTATTGATTGATGAACATGGCGAATGCTGGCAAATGCCCTGGTCGTGCCTCAAATATAGTACGCTCAACAAACGCGGAGAGCACTTTCACCTCTCCTTTGAGACCCATGGAGTCTGGCTGTATGGCAAATACCTGGCGGAACTGTCCGAACCGCTGGCCAAGCGCCAAATCGCCTCCATCCGGGCTTGCGGCAGTGATCAGGTCCATCGCGCCTATTCAGATCAGCCCTTTGTCGAACGGATGACCGTCTCCGAGAAAGGAAAGCTCGAATAGTGATGGGGTATTGCTTTGGGGACGGATCAATCTTGATTCCCATTGACCCTGTGCCAGATTGAAAGGAAAATTTAGTGCATACCTGTTACGCAAGGCCAACAATCTGGTACAGGTAATCCGAACAACAGACGTATATCCCATGGATCAGGCAAAGGAGTACCTTGTCACTTGGTGTTTCTCCGTTAATGGGGAGGAGTTCAACGTTGATTTCTTCAACGATGATACATGCGAATTCTACTCATGGCGGGATCGAAATAAGCAAACAGAGGGGGACCCGATTATCTTCATTAAGGCGATTGCGGGTGATCGAGCTTCAAAAAATAAGATCACTAACCATCAACGGGAATTCTCGATCACAGTAACAAACGTCGATCCTGATTTGATCTGCGAGATTATTGACCTTGACGATAAGATCGAAAGGGAGGGCGACATCACTGAACAAGAAGTCGAGGACATTGACTTACGATTAGCTCCCTACTTCTGGGATCAGGTGAACGACTTCCTGCCAACCCCACATCCAAAGCCATAATCGGGGGACAACCTGCTGGGGCATTATCTGACAAGTTTCAACCATCCAACCAACGATACATACGGCATGCGTGAGATTTCGCCAGCAATTGGGATGAGTGCTGATGACTTTTTGGCAACTCGTCCATGCAAGGTGCAAATATTAGTTAAGGGTATTCGGGAAGAAAAGCTGTCTGGCTCACGCCCGAAGCCTTCAGCAACGCTCATTGATAAATCTGAGATTCTGACACCGGAAATCCGTCGGTCTCTTTTGGATGCAATAGCGGAGCTCGTCGACGAGAACTTATGCGGACGTTCGGAGATGTGCCTTCAGTTTTCCACACTGCTTCATCGAGCCTTAACTGAATTCGGTGTCCCTTCTCGCATTGCGCTAGGCACTGCAATGTATTTTGATCGCGGTAAAGAAATATATCGCTGGGAGCACGCCTGGGTGAGGATTCAATCTGAGGTTGTTGATGGAAATACCGATATGCTCTACGAGAATTTACAGGCTCCAGATTCCATTCAAGCTCGCCCATTTTGGGGAGAGATAAAGCATATCCCTGTCGGGCGGCGATTACGTGAAGCCAACGGGGTCTCGCCCAGATACGATAGTGACGTAGACAAAGTTTGGTGGCCAGAGCTTAGGCAAACCATACAGCGCTTTAGACGTTAAAGCATATGGATACGACGGAGGAACAGGGCTAGGTCGGATTCTTCGCTGGGTAGAGTTCGAAATACGCCTCGGCGTCTTTGGGGCTGTTGAGCAGGCCGCGATAGTGTTCGACGAAGACTTCGGAGCTGTGGCCCATCTGTTCGATGGTCTTGTGCTTGTCGAAGCCGCAGGCGTAGTAGTAGTGGGTACCGTAGGTGTGGCGGAGCACGTCCTGAAAGGTTTGCAGGGTCTTGCGGCAGCGGCTGGCGAAACGGTTTTCGTCTTCAGTGGGCTTGTGCCCGCCCTTGACGGCCCGACGCAGCTTGATCAGGCGTTCGCCGTCGCCCTCGGGCAGGAAGGCCAGTGCCCGGAAATTCGCGTAGCGCACGTTGTTGCTGTTCGGGTTGTAGTGGAAACACAGCGGGAGTTTTTCCGCTTTGATGAACTTGAGCCAGACCAGGGCGCATTCGCTCAAAACGATGGTGCGCTGGTCGCGCTTTTTGCCGAAGCCGTCGATGCGGATGATACCCTCTTCCAACTTGATAAAGCGTTCCCAATAGTTGGACTGCGCAACCAAGTCGAAAACCTCGCTGGGGCGCATTCCGGCGAACAGGCCGCAGACGGCGAAGCCCAGCATCCCGTGCTTGCGTTGCTCTTGGGCCACGTGCAGGACCCGCTTGACGGCTTCCAGCGACAGGATGACGGGGGCGCTGCGCTGCAATGGGGCGGACTTGACCGCGCTGGCCCCGTTGAACTTGCGGTAGTGCACCTGCACGCCGTCCATCGGATTCTTGTTGATGAAACGGTGCTCGTCCTTGGGGTTGGAGGCGTCGTTGAAAAAGTTGCCGATGTCGGCCAAGTAGTTTTCCAGCGTGCGTTCGGCCACGTCGAGCCCTTCGAAGAATTCGATCAGTTGCCGCGCCGTGACGGCTCCGATGGTGATGCCGGGGTGCTTGGCCGCGAAGGTCTTGCGCAGGTTGTTTAGGCGCTGCTTGAGTGTCTTGTAGGTTTCCTCGCTGAGCTTGCCTTTCTCGGCAGCCTGCTGCTTGCGGCTGAGGAAGATGCGGATGCACTCATCCAGCGGCGGGCTGTCCACCGCCAGCCGGAGATGATCGCGGTAAATCATGACCGCATCGACAAGACTTTTGCTGCGGTCGGGGATTTGCTCGAAGATCGCGAAAGCGGCCTTGGCCTCCCGTAGTTGCTTGGGCGTGAGGTGGACCTGTTCGCGCTCGCGTCGTTCCAATCGTTCGTGCTCCTCGCGGTCCTTGAGTATCGATGCCTGAAAGGAGAGGGCGGCGGTGCGTTGCTCGGTCAAGGTGGCGGATTTGCATTCTCGTTTCAGGTCCCGGACAAAGGACTTGCGCCGCGCCTTGGGGCGTCCCTTCTCGTCGAACTCAAAATACTCGCACACCCACTGGTTGGTGGAGGCGTTCTTGAAAACGGAGGGCTTGGGCAGACTCCGGGGTCTGGCATTTGTGGGCATTTTTCAGAAAAATTACACTGAATTCCTCTGACTGTCAACGCTAGGGCCCACTAGTAATGGCGGAGAGGGAGGGATTCGAACCCCCGGTACCTTGCGGTACACCTGATTTCGAGTCAGGCACAATCGGCCACTCTGCCACCTCTCCGTGCAAAGCAGTAACGTAATAGGGGCATCGCGGACGGATTCAACCCATAAATCTTCGGGATGACTTGTTTTTGACTGGCAACTCTTCTTGAGGATAAACAGTTACTTTCCATCTTACCGATTCAACGCCTCCCCTCGGGGACATTGGCAAGATTTAGTCCTTCCGCGAGCAATGGCTTGACAGTTCAAAATTCAACATATTAATAAAATAAAAATTTGAATAATAAGACCCACTGACTTCAGCCGTATCTCCCGATTGGGTTAATAGGGGATAACCGCTGGATTCATGGAACTCGTTAAACCAGAAATGACAGATTTTTTCGTCTCGGAATGCTCCGCAAAAAACGTTTGCCACCTAGTTAGGTGATTGGCATCTAAGAGCTTACCTGAATGCGATTAGGAACCTAAGGCTGTATGACTATGAAAATACCGTGCGCTACACTTCTCACCCTATGTCTCACCCTCCCCTCATTTGGCCAGGAGGCCGTCATCAAAAACGGCAAGGCCGCCTCGATAGACAATTTTTCCTTCAAGTCGGAAAATGACGTCTATGCCGGGACCGACAAGTGGTACACCAACGGCCTTCAGTTCAACTGGACGCTGGCCGACGTGCGCACGTGGGATACCCCGACGGACAGCGAAGCGTGGGCGCAGAGCAGCTTCTCTGCTAAGCTGCCGGACTGGGCACAGTTCATGGTCAGCACCCTGCCCTTTTCCGAGGACTACGAGAATAACCTGTACCGCCTGAACTTCAGCGTCGGGCAGAACATGTACACCCCGGCGGACATCACGATCTCCGCGCCCCAGCCCACCCAGCGTCCCTGGGCCGGTTGGCTGTACATGAACCCGTCGTTCGTCGTACAGAGCGATGAGCGCATGGACGTGCTCGAGCTCTCCCTCGGGGTGATCGGCCCGTGGTCGCTCGCCTCCGACACCCAGAAGAAGTTCCACGACATCATCGGCAGTAACTCTCCCCAGGGATGGAGCAACCAGTTGCACAACGAAGTGGTCTTTTACCTCTCGTGGCAGCGCTACTGGCGCGTGCTGCTGACCGAGGAGACGCACAACACATTCGGGGCGGACTTCATCGGCAACGTCAGCGGCACCGCCGGGACAGTCTATGTGTACGGGAACGCCGGCTTCATGCTGCGGGCGGGGTATAACCTGCCGCAGGACTTCGGCACCTCGCTGATCCGTCCCGCGGGCACCTACGGCACCCCGGTCAACGACGGCGACCCGCGCCTGTCCGATTCCACCGATTTCAGCATCTACGGCTTTGTCGGCACCCAGCAGTACCTGATGGGGCGCAACATTTTCCTCCAGGGCAATACCTTCGAGAGCAGCCCGAGCATCGACATGAAGACCTGGGTGGGCGACTTCAGCGCCGGGATCGGCGCCACCACCGGCCCCGTCATGGTCAACTTCACCATGAACTGGCGCTCAAACGAGTTCGACGGCGAGAGCGGCGGCCAGTGGTTCGGCTCACTCAACCTCGGCGTGCTGTTCTAGGACGATTTCTCATAGCCCTGGCTCAACCACACTGGCCAGGCCGGATGAACCAACGACTCAAGCCACTGTCCTACAAGTCGTGACGGCAGTAAATGCTGGTTCGCGCCAGTCATTGCTTCTCGTTTCACCTCCTTTGATCCCAGCCACATGCCCTCGGACGACCTCAGTCAACTGCGCACGCTCAACACCTTGTTGAGCCTGGCCACCGGCTCCAATGAGGAGCTGGCCCGGCACATCGAGCGGGCGATCGAGTTCAGCCGTGAACAAGTCGGCGAGGCCCACCCCGCTCACGAGATGCTGGCCCGCTCGGCCCGCCGTCTGCTGGAGCTGCACCTGGACAACCGCACCACCTGTGGCTTCCAGCACTGCGACCTGCACGGTCAGCAGAACGACCCGCTGTGGATCCGCGCGCAGGTACTCCAGTCCCTGCGCAAGCTCGCGGGCTCGCGCGAGGCGATCCTGCTCGTCTCCGGACTACCCTCGCTCGTGCGCCCGCAGGGCCGCCGCTGGTCCCCGACCCGCCGCAAGACCTACCAGGACCTCGTCGGCTATATCCAGCACCTCGCCGCCGCCCACTGCTCCCCCCGCACGCGGTTGCAGTTGATTTTTCTGTGAAAAATCAACGGCATGATTCGTAAATTTATAAATTCGTAGATTCAGCAATTCCGGACATTCGCTGAGATTTCGTCAGGATAAAGCATTTATGAATTTATAAATCTTCGAATTTACGCATTTATTTTCCCATGCCCGAGAAAACCCTCTTTGAAAAAATCATCGACCGGGAGATTCCGGCCAAGATCGCCTACGAGGACGAGCGCTGCCTCGCCATCTACGACATCGACCCGAAGGCACCCACGCACCTGCTCGTCATCCCCAAGCGTGTCATCCCGCGCATCGCCGAGGCCGGTGAGACCGACGCGGAGCTGCTCGGCCACCTGCTGCTGACCGCTGGCAAACTCGGTGCCGAGCACGGTCCGGAGGGCTTCCGCATCGTCATCAACAACGGTCCCCACGGCGGCGAAACCGTCCCGCACCTGCACGTCCACGTGCTCGCCGGTCGTGCCCTCGAATGGCCTCCCGGTTGAGCGGGAGTGTTGTTTTCATCAACCAATCGGCTTAATCGACGCCACAGGGAGCATTCCCCCGGGCTCAGTACCCGTCCGTGGCAGCCATCAGTGGCAGATCCAGCGTGGGCCGGTCAGGCAGGCTGACGGTGGCGGAGGTGCCCGGCAGTTCCTGCATTTCGCGCAGGCAACGCACGCGCATGGCCAACTCCTCAATGGAGATGGGCTGCGTATTTACCAACGGCTGCAGCGGGTTGACCGGAGGTGCTTCGTAAGCGACAGGCGTCACGACCCAGCTCTGCCCGCGGTCCCCGATACGGGTAGCCACGACAGCGTGGGTGTTTTGCTGCTCCATCAGGCGCTGCATGAGCTCACGGCTCGGGGCGGCGTCCATCACGACGATGATGTGGCGCACATCCATCTGACCGCGCAGTTGCGAGGCGTCCTGAGAAATGGTGTCGAGTTGATCCGCGTCGCTCTTTGTCACGTAGATAAACGCCCCCACGGACAGGGCGACAGCCGCAGCCATGCCCCCGATCTGGGTGACATAGGCGAAAAGCTTCTGCCGGCGCGAGGGCTCGGGCATGATGTCGTCCGCCGGGTCCGGCACGTAGGAGCCGCAGATGATACGGTTCTCCGCTGCGCGCAGGCTGCGGTACTGCTGAAAGGTCCGGCGACGCTCGGCACTCTCGGCCAACTCCTTTTTTAGCGTGGCGAAACCCTCGGGGGAAATTTCCTTGTCGAGGTAAAGGTTGACCAGCTGCTCAAAGCGGCTGTCGGTCATTTGAAATCACTCCCCATCTGCTCGCGGAGGCTTTCGCGGGCGCGGGCGATGCGACTTTTGACCGTGCCGACGCTGATGCGCAGTTCGTCGGCAATCTCCTCGTAGGAGAGGTTGTGAACGTTCCGCAGCACCAGGATCTCGCGGTGCTTTTCGTTGAGCTGATCCATGCAGGAGGACACGCGGTCCACAAATTCCTGCGTCAGGGTGGCCTCGCCCGGGTCCTCGCCCTCAGCGGGCAGGACATCGGCCAGGGTCGCGTCGCTGTCCTGGGTCAGGCTCTGGTCGAGCGAGAAGGACGCGCTGCGCTTGCGCCGCCACCAGTACCAGTAGCGGTTGTGGGCAAGATTGGTGGCGATCTGGTAAAGCCAGGTCGAAAAAGCGGAATCGCCGCGGAAGTTATCGAGCCCTTTCTGGGCGCGGATGAAGGTGTCTTGTGTGACCTCTTCAGCGTCTTCGCGGTTCTTGAGCAGTTGGAAAGCGCGGGCGAAAATACGGTCCCAGTACAGCGTGACGATCTCACCGAACGCGCCATTATCGCCGTCCTTCACGCGGGCGACGAGGACTTGATCAGCTTGGGGAGTCTCCATGGAATAGAAATCGGTTGTCTTATAAGAACCTTAAACAGGGGTGAATGTTCCCTGAGTGTGGCAGAAAAATGCGCCGTTGGCAAGCCCCGGCTGAAGACGCACCGGGCCGCCCGGCCCCAGGGCCAAGCCTGAGCGTTTACCGCTGATTCTCCTCGCCCTCTCCGTTCTGGTCCGAGACGCCGACCTCGCGCAGATGCTCCTCGCTGGCGGGTTCCACATGTATCAGGACATCAAGGACTTCCTTGTGCCTGGAGAGGATATTATCGCGCACCTTGCGGGCGATTTCATGCCCGGCCTCCACGCTCAGCTCGCCATCCACTTGCAGGTGCAGGTCCACATCGAGCATGTCCCCCACCCGACGGACCCGGAACTGGTGGTAGGCCACCGCGCCCGGCACGGGCAGGATATGCTCCCGGATGTCGTTGATGACGGCGCGGTCCGGCGCGGTGTCGAGCAGGTCGTTGCAGGTGTGGACGATAATCTTCATCGCCTCCAGCCCCAGCCAGCCCCCGAGAATGATCCCCACCAGCTTGTCCAGAAAGGCCAGTTGCGGTCCCACCAACAGGATCGCCAGCAACGCGACCAGCACCAGCGCCGAGGAGAGCGAGTCGGTCCGGTGGTGCAGGGCGTTGGCCAGCAGCAGGCGAGACTTTTCCTTGTGGGCGATGCGCCGCGTGCGCAGGAACAACCACTCCTTGGCCACGAGTGAGACGGCGGCGGCGGCCAGCGCGGGCCAGGCCGGGTCGGCGGAGTCCCCGTCCACCAATTGGTGCAGTGAGCTGATAATCAGCCCCACGCAAAAGCCCAACAGCGCCAGTCCGATGAAGAGCGAGCTGAGGCTGGCGAAGCGGTGGTGGCCGTAGGGGTGGTTGTCGTCGCGGGGCTTGGCCGCCATTTTCAGGCCGAAGAGCGCCACCACGTCGGTCGAGAGGTCCACCAGCGAGTGCAGGCCGTCCGCCAGCAGTGCCGCCGAGTGCGCGGCCAGGCCGATAGCGCACTTGAGGGCTCCGAGCGCGATATTCATCCACACGCTCAGCCAGGTTACGCTCAGACCCTCTTGCTTTTTCTCCATCAGGTACTACTCTTTCTCGGATCGGGCAGCCCAAGACAAGGCTAGGTTCGTTGATCCTGAGATAAAAATCGCCGGGTCGGCGCAGGTGCCTCTGCCTTGTCCCCGGGAAACTGCCCCGCACCCAGGCAACAGCAATGACGAACGAATCCTTATCCTGCCAGCCGCTCGAGATCGCGGGCCGGAGCTTCAGCTCTCGCCTCCTCGCCGGCACCGGTAAATTTTCCTCCAACACGGCCATGCGCGACGCGCTCCGGGCCTGCGGCACCGAGCTGGTGACCGTCGCCCTCAAACGCGCCAACCTCGAGTCTCAGGCCGACCCCTTCGCGGACATCCTGGACTTCCTCGAGCCCGACCGCTATCTGCTCCTGCCCAATACCGCCGGAGCCATGGACGCCGACGAGGCCCTCCGCCTCGCCCGCCTCTCGCTGGCCGCCGGGCTCCCGCAGTGGATCAAGCTGGAAATTCACCCCGACCCGAACTACCTCCTGCCCGACCCGATCGAGACCTATAAGGCCGCCAAGGTCCTCGTCGATGAGGGCTGGACCGTCCTGCCCTACATCAACGCCGACCCCGTCCTCGCCGCCCGCCTGCAGGACATCGGCTGCGCCGCCGTCATGCCGCTGGGTGCCCCCATCGGCTCCAACCGCGGCCTGGAAACCCGCGCCCAGATCGAGATCATCATCGAGCAGGCCCGCGTCCCCGTCGTCGTTGACGCCGGGCTGGGCACACCTTCCCACGCCGCCGCCGCCCTCGAAATGGGCGCCGACGCCGTCCTCGTCAACACCGCCATCGCCGTGGCCGATGACCCCTGCCGCATGGGCCGGGCCTTTGCCGCCGCCGTCGAGGCCGGTCGCGCCGCCTACGAAATGGGCCTCGGCGCCCAGTCCACCAAAGCCGTCGCCACCAGCCCCCTGACCGCGTTTTTGGACTAGCGTTGATGGGGGAATGCGGGGCTCCGCGCCCCGCACCCGCCGCTGGGCCTGCGCGGCCCAGACCCGCGGCAGGCACAGCCTGCACTTTCGATGCTGCGCATCGCATCAGCGTTTATTGAAAACAGCTTCGCTCTTTTCAATAAACGCTGAGAGAGCATCAAAACTGGGTCGCCACCATTGGGAGCACGGCTGTGGCTCACACCCATTTCTGATGGCGATCCTGTGTCAGCGAAGGCTTCCAAGTCGGTCCAACGTTTGGGCGCAGCCCGGACGTTGGACCGGGGGTGCAGCCCTCGGCTGCCGCGGGGTGTGGGGGCGCGGAGCCCCCGCATCTTCCCCTCTCCCCGAAATCTCTTTGCAAAGGCGTTGCCTTTCGGGGCAGCGCGAGTATGATTAACCGATCATGGCCAGACCTGCCAAGTACCACACCCCGGCGCAAGCGCCGGTGGGAACATTTTCTGAAAGCCTGCAACGGCTGCCCATCAGCGAGCTCGCCTACCGTTCGCGCCACGGCGACCGCGAGAAGATCGCCCGCATCATCCGCAAGGGCCGCGCCGAGACGCTGGAGGAGTTCGCCCTGCTGACCTCGCCCGAGGCCGGGGAATGGCTGGAGGCGATGGCAGCGATTTCGCAGCGGCTGACGCAGCGGTTTTACGGCAAGGCTATCCGGCTGTTCGCGCCGCTTTACCTGTCCAACGAGTGCGTCAACGTCTGCACGTACTGCGGCTTCTCGCGACACAACGACATCCCACGCCTGACTATCCCGGTCGAGGTGGCCGAGGAACAGATCGCCAAGATCGCCCGGCAGGGTTTCCGCTCGCTGCTACTGGTGGCCGGGGAGCACCCCAAGTACGTCTCCAACGGCTACGTGGCCGAGTGCATCAAGGCCGGATTGCGACATATGCCCTCCGTCGCGCTGGAACTGGGGCCGATGGACGCCGCCGACTACGCCCCGCTCGTCCAGACCGGGGCCGAGGGCCTGATTGTTTACCAGGAGAGCTATCACCAGGCGACCTACGAAACCATGCACAAGGCTGGGCCGAAAAAGTACTACGCCTGGCGCATCGACACCGCCGAGCGCGGCTACGAGGCCGGATTCCGCCGCCTCGGGATCGGCGCGCTCTACGGGCTCTACGACTGGCGGCACGAGACCATGGCCGTGGCCGCGCACGCCCGGCACCTGCTCAAGAATTGCTGGAAGGCGCAGGTCTCGGTCAGCTTCCCGCGCATGCGGCCCGCCGCTGGCGGTTACCAGCCGGACCCGTCCTTTATCATGAGCGACCGCGAGATGGTGCAGGTCATCTGCGCGTTGCGGATGTTCCTGCCGCAGGTGGGCATCACCCTGTCCACCCGCGAGTCCCCGAAGCTGCGCGACGGCCTCGTCAAGGTCGGCGTCACCCTGATGAGCGCGGGCTCCAGCACCGAGCCCGGCGGCTACGCCAACTTCAGCGAAGAGAGCTGGACCCCGACCGAAGACCAGCCCGGCGAGCAGTTTCATATTGCCGATGAGCGCCCGCCGGTCGAGATTGCGGCCATGATCCGCCGCCAGGGTTACGAAGCGGTCTGGAAAGACTTCGACCGCGCCCTCGTCACCACCGACACCTCCAGCTGAACCGATCAACCCTTTCCCCTGACATGAGCGACAAAATCCACATTACCGCCAACGGAAAACCCTACGTGCTGGAAACGGCGACCACCCTACCGGACTTTCTCGGCACGCTGGGGCTGGCCCCGGAGCGCGTCGTGGTCGAGCGCAACCGCGAGGCCCTCACCCCCGCCGACACCCTCAAAACTTCCCTCGCCGACGGCGACAACCTGGAAATCGTCCGCATCGTCGCGGGGGGGTAAGCAAACGCCCCGGAGCGGTGACACCTTCACCCAAAAAAAGCGGACAGGATAAAGGACGGGCAGGCATCACTTGTCCTAATCCGTATGGGCACACAGCCTTATCTATACCGTGATTGAGATAATTTAACTTTGTTGGGGACTCGCATTCCATTAGAAAAATGGGCATGAAAGCTGTCCTCTCTGCCTTATTGCTTATCTTCCTTTCGACCAGCCTCTACGGCTCCATCACGCTTTATTTTGGCTACACTGCTCAAAATAGTTATCCTTCGGGACAGAATGACCCGCTAGGTTTTGCTGGTGCCCATTTCGACTACACTTTTGTCATCGACCAGCCAAGCTACAATATTAATGGCTGGAACGAAACTACCGCCACTCTATCACTGGCCGAAGTAACAATCACAGGCTCAAGAGAAGGAGGCATTGATGGCAATTATACGATCGTTGACAAGAGTGCAGAACCACTGACTCTATTTTACAATAATACCTCTCACGATCCAATGTATGAAGTCATAAGCAGTGAAGCTATACTTCAAAATATAGACTCAAATCCTTTCGGCAGTGCAATTTGGCTTAACTTCTTTTGCATGAAGCCCCAAGGGACCTCAGATCCCATTCCCGGCGATCGCATCAAGGTCGAAGATTTTGCAATCAATGACTTTGCCATTACCTTGGCTTACACCTTGGATGGCCAGTGGTATGAACTGGACGTCATCGAAGGCACAAAAACCTTTTCCGCCGTCCCCGAAATAAGGCAGTGGGCCGTCTGGCTAGGCATGGGTATCCTGCCCGTTGTCATCTATACAGTCGAACGCCGGGAGAAAAAGAAGGCGACCGGTAAAAATGCCGCCTGAGCGTATCTCCCCCATCCCCCCCTGGACAGCAGCCACTATTTTCGGTTCGAAAATGGAATCGGAAATGTAGGTGGCCAGGGACGGACCACCGGTATTTTCCCGCACAGGGGGATTGCCTTACCGGGCTTTTCCTCGTTAGGCTGCCCGTTTTCCATGAAGTTGACAGATCTGAACCCGCACGGAGGCATCGGGGCAAATTGCCTGCTGGTCGAACTCGGCCCCTTCCGGTTCCTCATCGACGCGGGTATCCACCCGAAAAAAGTCGGACGCGAGACGCTGCCGGATTTTGACAAGCTCGCCCCCAACAGCATCGACGCGCTCATCCTGACGCACTGCCACCTCGACCACCTCGGGGCCGTGCCCGTGGCCCTGCGCCACCAGCCCGAGGCGATGATCATCCTCTCCCGTCCGACCCAGGAGCTGGCTATCCGCATGCTGCGCAACTCCTGCAACGTCATGAAGCGCCAGCGCGACGAGCAGCGCATCCCCGAGTACCCGCTGTACTCCTTTTCCGAGCTGGACCGGCTGGAGCCGATCATGTTCGCCCTGCCCTACGGGCACACGCGCACCTTCGCCAAGGGCGGTGAGGAGGTGCAGGTCACGCTCTACGCCTCGGGCCACATCGTCGGTGCCGCCGCCGTCAAGCTCACCTATAAGCACCGCTCGATCTTCTTCACTGGCGACGTACTCTTCTCCGACCAGAAGACCCTCCCCGGCGCGGCCTTCCCGAACGAGACCTTTGACACGCTCGTGATGGAAACGACCCGCGGTCTGACCCGCCGTACCGGTGAGAACCGCCGCGAGGAGGAGGTCTCCCGCCTGCTCCAGACCGTCGCCCGCACCCTGGAAAAGGGTGGCTCCGTGCTCATCCCGGCCTTCGCGCTCGGACGCATGCAGGAGATCCTCGCCCTGCTCGACGAGGCGCTCGCCAAAGGCGTCATTCCCAAGGCCCCGGTCATCTGCTCCGGCCTCGGGCTGGATCTGGTCGATTACTTCGACGCCATCGCCCGCAAGCTCGGCGCGGTCAACTTCCGACGCACGGTCCTCAAACGCCTCGGCGTGCAAAGCCTCAAGCGCTTCCCCGATCCGGGTAAATCGCCCTCGAAGCCCACGATCTACGTGGTCAGCAGCGGCATGCTGGTGGAGAACACCCCCTCCTACGCCGTCGCCGCCTCCCTGTTGGGCAATCCGCACAACGCCTTGTGCTTCGTCGGCTACTGCGACCCGGACACCCCCGGCGGCAAGCTGCTCGAAACGACCCACGAAAGTTCCTTTGTCTTCGACGCGCTCGACTACGTCACCCCCGTGCGGGCCGCCATCGAGCGTTTCGACCTCAGCGGTCACGCCGACCGCGAGGAGTTGCTGGAGTTCGCCCACCGCTGCGAGCCCCGCGCCATTGTGCTCACCCACGGCGATCCCGACGCGCGCGCCTGGTTCCGGGAGCAGTTGGAAATGGACGAGAACGCCTATCAGGTCACCGACCCTGAGCCGGGGACCTGCTACACGGTCTGAGCTAGGCCATTCACCCCCGCGACTCACCAGAAGTTTCCTTAATCGCGTTGACAACCCAATCTACTTAGGGTAACTCCCTTAAGCAGTTGGGTACGGAATTTGCACGATCACAGTTGCCTAACGCTCTAAATTAGGTTAATTCAATTTATATCAGCTCATGATCAGAAAAACGACAGCACTTCTGGGCTTTATCGCCTCTATCAGCGCGGCCAGTGCCGCCCCCGCCGGACTTCTGTCCGTCGAGTCCGCCAGCCAACTTGCCCTGAGCGTGCTCAAAGAAGACTGGGCTCCGAATGAGGTCGTCGTGCTCGACCGCCCGGCCTTCTCCCTCCAGTACCCCGCAGGCTGGAAAGTCGCCACCCACCAGCAGGACTACAATGCCGACCGCCTTTTCACCATCGAGGTGGCCAATGGTGACTCCTACATCACGATCAAGGTTTTCGTTCCCGACCCTAATGCCGATGCCGACGACCTCATGTTCAGCATCCAGACCACGCTGGACGGTCCGATGATCGACACCTACTCGCGTGAGCATTTCGAGAACTGGGGCTCCTTCCAGGGCAAGGGTCTTCACCTCAAGGGCAAGATTGCCGGTTTCCTACCCGGTGGCGCCCGCATCTTTGTCACCACCACGGACGGCAAACAGGGCCTCCTTGTCACCGAGCTGTACTACTCCGACGACCTCGAAGAGGCGATGCCGGGCTTCGACCTCGTGCGCAACAGCTTCAAGTTCAAGCAATAAGAACGCTCGAACGAAATACTCTTTTCTTCAAAAAGCCGCGTTTTGATACGTGGCTTTTTTTATGCCTGGGTTTCGCCCCGGTACACTTCCAGCACACGGCGGCAGAACGCCGGGTTACCCGCCACGTAGCGCACGGGCGGCATGTGCACATGAAAGGCGCTGAGCGGAAACATCGGCTCTCCGTCGAGGTAGGCGATCTCGCCACCCCCGGCCTTGATCAGAGCGAAACCGGCGGCCACGTCCCACAGCTTGACCCGGAAGTCCACGCAGGCTTCGAGCTTGCCAACGGCGGTATAGGCGAGGTTCATTGCCGCGCTGCCGAAGGAACGCACCCGGAAGTGCTCCAGCAACGGACGTACCCGCGTGAGGTCCTCTGGCGCGAAGGGGAAATTTGTCGCGAAGTGGCTCTGCGCCGTCGGCTCGGTGGTAATCACACGGGCCTTGCGCGTACCGTCGAGCACCCCCTCACCCTCTCCACCTTCGATCAGCGTGTGCCGGGCGTAGTCGTAGATATAGCCGTAAACGGGCTCGCCGTTGCGAAGCAGGGCCAGCGAGATCGAACACATCGGGATGCCCAGCGCGTAGTTGTTCGTCCCGTCGATCGGGTCGATGATCCAGGCGTACTCGGCCTCCAGTTGCACAACCTCGTCCTCGGGGTTGGACTCCTCGCTGCAATAGTCGTCATGCGGAAACGAGCGCCGCAGCTCCGTAAACACCTTCTCGGAAATGGCGAAGTCCACGAAGGTCACGCGGGTCTCGTCTTCCTTCCACTGGCTCTCAACCTGCCCGAACTGGCTCTCGAAAAAAGCAATCTGGTTCTTCACCGCGACCCGCCCGGCGTTGATCCGGTGGCGCAGCTCGCTGGCGACCGGTTTGCGACCCGGCTTTCTCTTCTGCGGCTTCATAAAGCCGGCCACCCTGACACCTCCCCCGCCCCTTGGCAACGCCAGAGGCGGGGCTTTTAATGCGGGGCTCCGCGCCCCGCACCCGCGGCAGGCAGAGCCTGCACTTTCGATGCTGCGCATCGCGTCAGCGTTTGTTGTAAAGAGCTTGGCTCTTTTCAACAAACGCCGAGGGGGCATCAAAACTGGGTCGCCACCATTTGGGGTACGGTTGTGTC
>JAUTCS010000096.1 GCA_030673825.1 Verrucomicrobiota bacterium JB024
GATTCTTTCTTGCCATCACGGGGTAACGGTTGTACCTACGCGGCTTCAATCCCTCCACCGGAATCAGGGTGACCCGTAAGGGGCCTGCCGGTGATGTTGAATAAAGGTAAGGCGATGAGGGCCTTGGTGTAGGGGTGCTGCGGGTGGCGCAAAACCTCTTCCGTCGGGCCGGCCTCGACGATCTCGCCCCGGAACATCACGATCACCCGGTCGGCGAATCCGGAGACGATACCGAAGTTGTGCGTGATCAGGATGATCGACATGGTGCGCTTTTGGCGCAGGTCCGCCAGCAGGTCCATGATCTGTTTCTGGATGGTCACGTCGAGCGCGGTGGTGGGCTCGTCGGCCACGAGGATGCGCGGCTCGCAGGCCAGCGCCATGGCGATCATGACACGCTGCTGCATCCCCCCGGAAAGCTCGTGCGGGTAGGCGCGGTGGCGCTTCTCGGGGTCGCGGATGCCGACTGCCCGCAGCGCCTCGATCACGCGGCCCGTCACGTCCTTTTCCTGTGGGAAGTGCAGCTTGATCGCCTCGGCGATCTGCATACCGATGGTGAAAACCGGGTTGAGCGAGGTCGAGGGTTCCTGAAAGATATACGCGATGTCCTTGCCGCGGATGCCGCGCAGCTCGCGCGGGCTCATCGTCATCACGTCGCGGTCGTTGTAGTGGATTTTTCCTGACACCTGGCAACCGGGCGGCGGGGGCAGCAGGCGGGTCAGCGAAAGCGCGGTGACGGACTTGCCGCTGCCGGACTCGCCCACCACGGCGAGCGTTTCGCCCGCCTCCAGCGCGAACCCGATCCCCTTGACCGCCTCCAGCGTGCGCTCGCGGTTATGGAACGAGATTTTTAAATCCTCTATTTGGAGTAAACTCATCGGAATAAATTCATAAGATTCGAAAATTGATAAATTCGTAAAGAGGGGGCGGGTTTCGCCATCGGCCTTGGCTGCGCTCGGCTGGTGGGTGGTTGACGGTCTGCATCATTAATCTACGAATCTCTTCAAATTTACAAATTTACGAATCTCCCACCTATTGTTGGGATTTCATTCTCGGGTCCACAATATCGCGCAGGGTATCGCCCATGACGTTAAAGGCAATCACGGTTACGAAAATCGCCGCGCCCGGCGTGAGCAGCCACCAGAAGTCGAGGAAGAGCACCTTGAGCTGCTGGGACTGCTGGAGCATGAGGCCCCACGAGGCCGAGGGCTCCTGAATACCCAGCCCGAGGAAGCTCAGCGCCGCCTCCCCGAGGATGTAGCCGGGGATGGACAGCGTGGCCGCCACCAGCAGGTAGCTGGCGAGGTTGGGCAGGAGATGTTTTAATAAAATGCGCCCGGTGCCCTGGCCCATGCTCTCGGCGGCGAGGATGTACTGGCGCGAGCGGATGGACAGGCTCATCCCGCGCAGCACGCGGGCCGTGCCCGCCCAGCCCACGAGCGAGAGGATGATCACGATGACCACGAACATCTGCCCTGACTCGAAGTGCGGGGCCAGCGCCGAACGCAGCGCCAGCAGCAGGTACAGCCCCGGCACGGCCATGAGAAACTCCACCAGACGCATGGCCAGAAAGTCGAACCGCCCGCCGAAGTACCCCGCCAGCCCGCCGACGAGGAACCCGATCGTCATGGTGATGCCGATCCCGATCAGCCCGATGGTGAGCGAGATTTGCGAGCCGAAGAGCAGGCGCGAGTACAGGTCGCGTCCGGTCGAGTCGCTCCCCAGCAAGTACACCGGGTACTCCGCCCGGTCGATGGACCCGCCCAGCCGCTGCTCCAGCGCCGCGTAGTCGGGCTGCACGAGGTGCCGGTCCATCGGGATGAACCCGAAGAGCTTATACGCGAACCCGCGCCCGAAAAACTTCAGCGGCACGCTTTCACCGGGGACCGCCTCGTACTTGGCGGCGGTGGGATCGACGTTGTTGTAAACCTTGACCGCCGGGCCACCATCCCAGGTCAGCGCGGTGGGCGGGTGGTAGGTCTGGAGCAGGTTCAGGTCGGAGACCTGCGAGGTGGCCAGAAACGGCGCGAAGGCCGCCCCGAAATACAACAGCCCCAGCACGCAGGCGGCGGCCAGCCCGACCGGGCGGCGCAGCAGTTGCCGGGCGATATTCACGAAGGTCGGCCAGGCGATTTTTATGATAAAGACGGCGGCGGCCAGCAGCGCGGCGAGGCCGGTCCACTTGACCCCCTGGATCATTGTCTGCATGGCGGCGGTGTCGCCCCAGGGTATGAAGGACACGGCGGTCAACAGCGCGGCGAGCACAGCCAGCAGCACGGCGGCGGGCTTCCACTGGCCCTTGCGGACCCCCGCGGGCGAGCCGGACTCCAGCCGGATGCGCGGGTCGCTCCAGGCCAGCAGCAGGTCGGCAACGAGGTTGCCGAGCATGAGCATGACGCAGCCCATGAGCACCGCGGCCAGCACCACGGCGTGGTCCTGCCGGGTAAAGGCTTCGAACACCAGCAGCCCCAGTCCGGGGTAGTTCATGACCTTCTCCACCAGCACCGCGCCGCTGAGCAGCCCCGCGAGCGCGAACCCGAGCGAGGTCAGCAGCGGGTTGATGGCGTTGCGCAGCACATGGCGGAACATGATGACCCGCTCGCTCAGGCCCTTGGCCCGCGCCGTCGTCACAAAGTCCGACTGCATGTAGTCCAGGAAGTTGGCCCGCATGACGCGCATCATCCCGGCGATGCCGCCCACGCCCAGCACGAAGGCGGGCAGGATCAGGTGGTAGGCGTAGTCGCCCAGCCGCGCCAGCGGCGGCAGAAAGTCGCTCGCCAGCGAGGTCAGCCCGTCCGTCGGAAACAGCCCCGTGCGCGCCGCGAAGAACACCATTAGGATGGCCAGGAAAAACTCAGGGATGGACAGCGCGGCGTAGGCAAAGAGCCCGCTGAGCCGGTCAAAGAGCCGGTTGCGCTTAATCGCGGCCAGCACGCCCATCGGCACCGCCACCACCCAGGCGAAAATCAGAGCCGTTAGCGAAAGGATAAAGGTCGCCGGCAGGCGCTGCGCGATCAGGTCCGCCACCGGGATGTTGTACGCCCAGGATTGGCCCAGCGTGGGCTTGCCCCAGTGCGGGTCGAAGATGGTCACGGTCTTTGTCGGGACAGGCTCCGGCGCGGGGGGCGACGGTGAGGCCGCTTCCGGCGCGGATGCGACCTCTTCGGTGGTTGATGCATCGGAGGCAGGCGCAGACTCGGCAGTGGTTGCGTCTTCGGTACCGGTTACAGACTCGGTGACCACGGCTTTAACCTCGGCGCTCGCGGTTTCGGGGGATGCTTTCTCAGGCGCGGCGCTTGCTTCAGCTGTGACGGTTGCCGGGGCCGCTTCTTGTGAGGGAGAAGATTTTTCCCCACCTGCAGCCTCGGTCGCTTTGGTGGTTACCGCTGTTGAGGTATCAGCTTCCGCAGTGTCCGCCTTTTCCTCGCTGGCCGCGGCAGTGGTGGCGACTTCCTCGGCGGCTTCTTCCGTCTCCGCTTCGGGGGTGGCTTTGGCTGCCGACGCCGCGGCTATTGCTTCCTCGGCTGCCTTTTGGCGGGCGGCGATTTCCTCCGGGGTGAGCGGGACTTCCTTGTGCCCGAGGAATTTCAGAGGCGAGAGGTTGTTCAGCCAAAAGCCGTACTGGACGTACCAGGCGGTGGGCTTACCCTCGGCATCGACGAGCCCGTAGGCGCGCTCCATCTCCGCGATGAGTTCGTTGGAGATGTCGGGGCGCGAGCGGGCCTCGGTCAAAAAGTCCCCCGGCGCGAGGCTCATCAGGTAAAAGACCAGCGCGCTGACCCCGAACAGCACGGGGATCATCGAGAGCAGGCGGCGCACGATAAAGGTGATCATTCGGTCTCCTCCGCGGTCCAGAGTTCGTCGAGGTTCCACAGCAGGGTGCCCGAGGGCGGCACGACGAGGTTTTGCCACTTGGTCTTGATGCCGCTGTAGCCGTAGGGGGTGACGAGGTAGAGCAGCGGGACCTCCTCGGCCAGGATGGCCTGGATCTCGTGAAAGGCTTTCACCCGCTCGGCCTCGTCAAAGGTCGTCTCCTGCGCGGTGATGAGTTCGTCGATGCGGGCCTCCCAGTCGGTGGCCGGGGTGGGCTGCTCGGGGTTCCAGACGTGGTAAATGCCGCTGCTGGCCAGGAGCGCCTTGCTCCCGGATGGGTCGGAAGCCCCGGCGCTGGAGCCCCAGCCGATGGCGCACATCTCGTAGTCGTAGGTGTTGTCGATCTTCTGGATGACCACGCCGAAGTCTACGTAGTTGATGCGCAGAGCGATGCCGATGGCGGCGAGGTTTTCCTTCAAGGTGGTGGCCATCTCGGACATTTTCTGGCTGCCCTCGAAGAGCATGAGCTCGATCTCCACGCGCTGCCCGCCGGGCCCGAAGAGCTCGCCCGCGTCGTTCCAGGTGAAGCCCGCCTCGCGGAGCAGGGCGCGGGCTTTTTCCGGGTCGTAGCGGTACTTGCGCACATCCGGGTTGTGCCACTTGGGGTTGGCCGGGCTGATGATCGAGTCCAGCGGCGCGGCCCGCCCGAAGTACACCCCCCGCGCGATCCCCGTGCGGTTGTAGGCGTACATGATCGCCTGCCGGAAGCGCTTGTCCTGGAACCACGCCATCTTGTACGGCTTGACATAGGGGACGCCGTCCGCGTTCGCGCCGGGCTTTAGGTTGAACCACAAAAAGGAGACCGACGTGCTCGGGCCGCGGTCGTAAAGGGTGAACCCGTGCGCCTCCTGGCCCTTTTTCACCCAGGCCTCGTCCGTGGCGGAAATGGCCGAGGCGTCCACCTGCCCGGTGGCGAAGAGCACCGTCTCGGTGTCGGACTCCTTCACGTACTTGGTCACGAGAAAGTCGATGTAGGGCAGGCGCTGCCCGTCGCGGTCGGCCCGCCAGTAGTGCGGATTGGGCTCGTACACGATGCGCTCGCCGGGGCGGTAGGCGAAGAGCTTGAACGGCCCCAGGCTGACCAGTTCCTCGGGGTGCTCGATGGCGGTCTTGGTGGACCACTGCTCCAGCAGGGTGCCGTCGAGGTAGGCGTCGTAGAGTTTGTGTTTGGGCAGGATGGGGATGCCGATGTCCCCGATAAAGGGCGAGTAGAGCTTGGGCGTGTGGAACTCCACCGTGTAGTCGTCGATCTTGCGGTACTGGATGCGCTCGCCGCCGATGGTGTACTGGGCGATGTAGCGGCTCGGATAGCGCGGGCGCATCTGCCCGGTGACGGGGTCCTTCTCCTCGGCGAAGATACAGTCGTAGGTGAAGATCACATCGTCCGCCGTAAAGGGCTCGCCGTCGCTCCACTTCAGCCCCCGGCGCAGGTGAAAGGTGTAGGTCTTTTTATCCGGGGCGATATCCCAGGACTCGGCCAGGGCGGGGATGTCCTTCGCCTGAACTGGGTCCCACGAGACGAGCCCGGCCTGGAGCCGCCCCATCGCCGAGCTGGACGCCTGGTCGCTGGGCACGAGAAAGTTAAAGGTCTTCGGCTCGGTGTTGTCCGTCACGATGAAGACACCGCCGTACCGGCCCGGCTCACAGACGGCGGTTTCGACGCCTTCGGGCAACGGGTACTGGCCGCGCTCGACCTCGGGCGGGGGCTGGGTCTTGGAGCACCCGACCGGCAGTAGGCTGAGCGCCGCGCCTCCGAGCATAGCTAGCAGCGCGGCGAGGTGCCTGCGCCCGCAGGGGAGCGCCGGACGCGAAACATGGGGAGCGCGAACGGGGCCTGAGGCGGGAGCAGGCCGTGGACGGAAGAGCGGATTTGGTGCGAAAAGTTTCAAAACTCGTTCGGTGTGAGCGCGATCAGTCGGGCAGTATTGAGCCGAACCGAAGCCCCTTTGACCAGACTATAAACGCACCGGTTCCGAGCCCGGAGGGGATATTCGCTATCCCGGAAAAGAGAGAGGGCCTTGGCCGTCACACTATTGTCTGTGTGACGGCCAAGGCCCGTTAGGGGAATCGCTGCCGATGGCGGCTAATCCGAGGTGAGATGCGTTAATTTATGGGCCAGATGGGCCGGTCTTTCAATCCCTATAAGGTGTTCACGGGGTAGGTATTAAGAATGGTTAACACAGGGAATCCTGAGTTAAGCGAAGTTGCGTTAGGGACTGCTCTGGGGCTCTGATTGGAGTACCTGGGCAAGCTGAGCGGAGCTAGGGGAGCGCTAGCACTATGGCACCGGCGGCGATCAGACCGCATCCCAGGGCGGTTTTGAGGGTGAGCGTTTCGCCCAGAAAGAGCACGGCGAAGATCAGCACAAGGACCACACTGAGCTTGTCGATAGGCGCGACTTTGGAGGCGTCGCCCAACTGGAGGGCGCGAAAGTAGCACAGCCAGGAAAGGCCCGTTGCCAGGCCGGACAGCACCAGAAATACCCAAGCCCGCCGCGAAAAGCCCAGAAGCGCATGAGCGGGGTTGGTGGCCAGAGCCACGCCCCAGGCGAACACAAGCACGACGCTGGTGCGCACGGCAGTGGCGAGGTTGGAGTCGACGCCTGACACACCGACTTTGGCGAGGATGGCGGTCAGTGCAGCGAACAGCGCGGAGAGCAGTGCCCAGAAAAGCCAGTTCATGGTAAGCGCGATTTATTGTCTGCGCTCAGAATCCAACCACTTGTTACCGGTATTGTCGAGGCGGCAGTCCTCTGCTTCAGGTCGCCGTGGGCAACGATCATCTGTGGCCGTTCCTGCCGTTATAACGGGCGTATGCCTGGCACACGTGATCATCGGAGTGTCCGGTCTTGAGTGCTTCTATTGCCGCTTGGAAAATAGGCTGAGACTTTTTAAGCGGGCAAGTTTTACGGATGCTATCTGCTTTCAGCCTGCTTTGAGCATTTGTCTGAACAGGCCCTAATAAAACAAGTTCCGGTCGAGGCTGCGGTACTGGATGGCTTCCAGCAGATGGGGCGTCTCGATCTGTTCCGCGCCCGCGAGGTCGGCGATGGTGCGGGTGACTTTTAAAATCCGGTCGTAAGCGCGGGCGGAGAGCTGGAGCTCCTCCATGGCCCGCTGGAGCAGGTCGCCCTGCTCGGGGGTGACGGCGCAGTGCTCGCGGATCTGCCGGTGGCTCATGCGGGCGTTGCTCGTGGTGGCCGGGCTGTCGGCGAAGCGCGCGCGTTGAAGCTGGCGCGAGGCGACGATGCGCTCCCGGATCGCCGCCGAGCTCTCGCCGGGCTGGCCCTTGCGCATATCGGTGATGGACACCGCCGGGGCCTCGATGTGCAGGTCGATACGGTCCAGCAACGGGCCGGAGATACGGCTGCGGTAACGCTGGATCTGCGTGGGCGAGCAGCGGCACTCCCGCCGCGGGTCCGAGAGGTAGCCGCAGGGGCAGGGGTTCATCGCCGCCACCAGCATAAAGGAGCAGGGCAGGGTGATTTTGGCCGCGCTGCGCGAGATCGTCACCTCGCCGTCCTCCAGGGGCTGGCGCAGCACCTCCAGTGCCGAGCGTTTGAACTCCGGCAGCTCATCCAGAAAGAGTACCCCGTGGTGCGCGAGCGAAATCTCCCCCGGTCCCGGTTGCGTGCCGCCCCCGAGCAGTCCGACGTCGCTGATCGTGTGGTGGGGCGAACGGAAGGGGCGCTGGAAATATCGCCCCTCGCCGTACAGGCTGACCCCGGCGGCGGACTGGATGCCGAGGATCTCCAGAAACTCGTCCAGCGTCGGCTCAGGCATGATCGTGGGAATGCGCTTGGCCACCATGCTCTTGCCCGAGCCGGGCGGCCCGATCATGATTATTTTGTTTATTATTGCTCTGTTTTCGTAACTTACTTTAAATAAATACTTAATGTAAATAAACATGAGATTTTCTTAGTCCTGCCAGCGTAACTGGCGAATGCCTTGCTACGCTGAGATATACTAGCCATCGTTCCTTCTGGAGCACTTGTGGGTATTGAGGCTCAGCCTGTGCCGGCGGAGGTCAATGCCGGGGAGTTTGGCGAGGCGGGCGTGTATCTTGTCGGGCTACCCGATGCCGCACAGCAAACATTAACCCGCTCAGACACAACTCTCTACGGGGTACAGTTTGCGTAGGTCGGTTCAAGGCGGCACTCGCCGTGGAGGCTTGCATGCGTTACCTTAATTGTGTCTTCTTTGACTAATATCATGTAAACAATCTAGCCACCGAACACATGAGCAAATATTTAAAAGCCCTACAATCTCTCCAAGCAGCCACCGAACAGGAACGAGAAACCATTCTCAGTGGCCTTGTCAATGACCACTACGACGGTGCTGTAAATGGTCTAACCGTAACCGATATCATTGTAGAAACAAACTACGCTTCAGCCATGGTCTGGATAATGGAATTTGGGGAACCTAACTACCATGATGGCGCGACTGACGATCAAGATGAAAATGGGGATAGCTTCGATTATCCAGAAAATGAGAAAAGATTCTTACTCGAACTCACGAAGGAGGGGATGAAGCTGGACAAGGAGTAATCAACTCCAAACCGTATTTAGTCCAAAGCTGCTCCATTACACGATCAATATCTGCGAAATATTGCAGCGATCAGTGATGATGGCTCTCTTACCTTCCTCGCGGATGCAACAAAGAAGCTTTTGAAATATGCTAGCCGTCGTTACTTCTGGAGCTCTTGTGGGGGTTGAAGCCCAGCCGGTGCAGGTGGAGGTCAATGCGGGGGAGTTCGGAGAGGCAGGTGTCTATCTCGTGGGGCTACCTGATGCTGCCGTGAAAGAGTCCAAGGACCGCGTATCCTCGGCTCTGGCGAACAGCGGGTTTCGCATGCCGCAGACCCGCACGACGATTAACCTGGCCCCCGGCCATTTGCGCAAGGAAGGCCCCTGCTACGACTTGCCCATCGCTCTCGGGTTGCTGGCGGCGACGAACCAGCTTCGCCCCGAGACGTTGGAGGGGTATTTGATCGCGGGCGAGATGAGCCTGTCCGGGGCACTTCGTCCCGTGCGCGGTGGGCTGGCATTCGGGCTCTTAGCGCGTAAACAAAAGCTCAAGGGGGTGCTGTTGCCTCCCGAGTCCGCCGAGGAGGCCGTCCTCGCTGAGGGCGTAAGCGTGTATCCGGTCAACTCGTTGGATGAGGCGGTGCGCTTTCTGGAGGGCGAGCACGTCATCACACCCATGACGCCCGAAAACAGCTCATTTTACCGCCGTCCCGATCAGGCTCATGCCGTGGACTTTTCCGAAGTCAAGGGCCAGCATCAGGTACGCCGGGCAGTTGAAATCGCCGTGTGTGGATTCCACCCATTACTTATGCTCGGTTCGCCAGGCTCGGGAAAAAGCATGATCGCAAAACGCATTCCCACTATTATGCCCGAGCCTACGTTGGATGAATTTCTGGAGATTCTCGGCATCCAATCTGCCGCCGGAATCAGCCTCTACGGCGAAGGAAGATACTTCCAGCGGCCCTTTCGCTCGCCCCACCACACAATCAGTGATGTAGGACTCCTCGGCGGGGGTACACATCCCGGCCCCGGCGAAATCTCACTCGCTCACCACGGGGTGCTCTTTCTGGACGAACTGCCGGAGTTCAAACGCTCGGCCTTGGAAGTGCTGCGCCAGCCCTTGGAAGACGGGAATGTCACCATTTCGCGCAGTGCGGGTAAGATCACGCTGCCATGCTCCTTCATGCTGGTGGCAGCCATGAACCCGTGCCCCTGCGGCTATCTTTCCGATCCACGCCGGGAGTGCCGGTGCACCCCCACGCAAATCCAGCGTTACCGCAGTCGGATTTCCGGCCCGTTGCTGGATCGCATTGACCTTCACGTTGAGGCCCCCGCTGTCTCGATTAGGGAAATGCGCACAAATCAACCCGCAGAAAGCTCGGCAGTCATCCGGGAAAGGATCATGGCTGCGCGGGAACTCCAACGCCACCGCTTTGCGGAAAGCCCGACGACGACCAGCAATGCCCGCATGAGCCACAGTCAGATACGTACTCACTGTAAGCTCTCCTCCGAACAGGGGGACCTCCTTCAGCGGGCCATGGAAGAGCTCCAGCTCTCCGCCCGCGCCTACGACCGGATTTTAAAGGTCACCCGTACCATCGCAGACCTAGCAGGCTCGGAGCAGATTCAGACCGCTCACCTGCTGGAAGCGATCCAGTACCGCAGCCTTGACCGGAATTTGTTCTATTAGTCGCTCATATGGGCAACTGATTGGCTCAAAAGAACATTACATGACTAGACTTTAACCGTTTCAATTGGCTTCCCCATCATGAGCAGGTTGTGCCCGCCAGCCACGGCGATCTCGACGGCGCGGCGGACCTGATGCTGGCCCTTGATCTCGGAAAAGTCCACCGTGTGCGCCACATCGGGACGGCGGTAAAAGGAACTCTTGCCCGGCTCCATCGGGGCGATGACGTGGTCGCCCTCCAGAAAGCGCACCGCCTCGTCCAGCGACTTGACCGGGTATACGCTGACGCCCTCGGCCAGCACAGCCTCCTCCGCCGACTCGGCGGGCAACAGCACGCCTTTCAATTTCTGCTTTCTCGCCAAGAGCCCGAATGCCAGCCCGCCACGCACCGGACGCAGCGCCCCGGACAGGCTCATCTCGCCCGCGATCAAATACCCCTCCAGCGTCTCGGGGCGGAGCTGGTTCGTCGCCGCGAGCAGGCCGAGCGCGATCGGTAGATCGTAGCACGGGCCTTCCTTGCGCAGGTGGCCGGGGGCGAGGTTGATCGTGGTGCGGGTCTGCGGCATGCGAAATCCGCTGTTGGCCAGCGCCGAAGAAACGCGGTCCTTCGATTCCTTGACGGCGGCGTCCGGCAGCCCCACGAGATACACGCCCGCCTCGCCGAACTCCCCCGCATTGACCTCCACTTGGACCGGTTGAGCCTCCACCCCCACAAGAGCTCCAGAAGTGACGACGGCTAGCATATCACAGGCTAGCAAGACGCTATGGTTGATGCTTGGCAAGGTAAAGGTGGGTGAGAGGACTGGCGGCCAGCACCCCAGGTAATCGGCGGCGCTCAATGGTGAGAAACTCTGGGTATTAAATCAGTTAATTGCGATGATCGAAAAAACTATTATATTATCCATGCGTGCATGCACATGATCTTTTATATCAATATGTCTTGCCTGTCTGGGATATCCTTTTGGAGATTGTTTATACTGTATCTATTAGATAAACGACCTATGCGCTGTACCTGCCTTTCTGCCCCTGTTGTCTTTTTATTCTGTCTGCTGGCTGCCCCTTGGAGTAATGGCTTGGTGATTGTTACAGGCAGTACAAGCCCGTCTGCAGGTAGTGATGCTTGGCGGGGGGCCTCTCCTGTTTTGGCATCGGGCGTCGATATTGGCTATCAAGGATATGGGAAACTGACTGTCTCGGGTGGCAGTGGGTTATCAAACACATTCGCGAATATTGGGTATATCGACGGTGTCACGGGGGAGGTTAGCATAACGGGTACCAATTCCAGTTGGACGAACTCCTCTATACTCAGGGTCGGTTATTTTGGGAATGGTGTGTTGACGGTTTCCGGTGGGGGGCGTGTTTCGAACACCTATGCCTATATTGGCTATGACAAAGATGGCTCTGGGCAAGTTACGGTGACAGGAGCGAATTCAAGTTGGGAGAGCTCGAACGATCTCCATGTCGGGTATTATGGTACCGGTACGCTGGCGATCGCTGATTCTGGGAGCGTAGTCGTCAACGGCAGGACATACGTGGAGTACAACAACTCGGCCTCAGGGAGTATTGCTTTCAATGCGGGTACGTTGACCACCGGCGGTCTCTTTGCTGATGCCGCAAACCTGAGTGGTAGTGGAACTGTCACAACACGCGGGCTTGTGGGAGATGGTTATGATCTTTTGGTATTCGATGCTTCCGATACGGCTGTGACCCAGCTGACGAATGGGAGTGAAACCCTTACATTCACTGTTGCGGCCGACGGTACAGCGTCGATGGGGGCGGATATGCGGGTCATTAATGGAGCGCAGATTCATTCCACCCAAGGCTTTCTCGGGTACTTTAGCGCTGACGTGACGAATGCAGAGGTCACAGGGACTGGCTCCAGTTGGACGAATTCCTCCGACCTGTCCATCGGCTACTCTGGTAACGGTGTGTTGACGGTTTCCGGTGGCGGAAATGTTTCAAATCAGAAAGGCTATATCGGCTATAATTCAGGGGGTGTCGGTGAGGTCATGGTGACCGGAGAGGACAGTGATTGGACAAATTCCTCTAATCTATATATTGGTTATTCTGGTGATGGGACCTTGATGATTACTGATAGCGCTGAGGTGTCGAGTTCAAGCAGCTATATCGGATATGGCAGCGGTAGCTACGGTGAAGTTTCTGTTAGCGGGACAGGTTCCAGTTGGTCACATGAATATTCGGGAAGACTTTATATCGGCTATTATGGTGATGGCGTGCTAAGGATATCTGGCGGTGCAACCGTTGCTAATGGTTCTGCTGAGATTGGTTATTATGGAGATAGCGTTAGCGAAGTAACTGTTACGGGAGCAGGATCCAGTTGGACAAATCGATCCAACCTCACTGTAGCCAATAACGGCGATGCAACCTTGATGATTTCTGACGGTGCCAGTGTTTCTGATATCACTGGCACTATTGGAGACCGCGCAGGGAGTACTGGGCGGGTGACAGTGACAGGTGTTGAATCAAAGTGGACGAACACCGGGGGGCTTTATGTCGGTTATTCTGGGGATGGCTCGCTGACGATTGCTGATTCTGCTGCCGTGAATGTTGATGGTACGACCTTCGTGCAATACCAGAGCACTGCTACAGGGCGCATTGTTTTCAATGGGGGGACGTTGACCACGGGTGGTCTTGTTGCTGATGCCGAAAACCTGAGCGGAACTGGGACGATTATGACATCGGGACTTATTGGAGATCACTACGGGGATATGATATTCAATGGCTCCAATACTGCAGTGATCCCTTTGGTTGACGGAGATGACACTTTGGTCATTACGATCACCGCTGACGGGACGGCTTCGATGGGGGCTGATATGCATGTTATTAATGGAGCACAGATTGCTTCCACCAATGGTTTTCTTGGTCACTTTAGTGGTGATGTTACGAATGCTGAGGTCATCGGCACCGGCTCCAGTTGGGCGAATTCCTCCGATCTGTCAGTCGGATACTCCGGTAACGGCTTGTTGAAAATTTCCGATGGCGGTAGTGTTTCGAACCGGCAAGGGTTTATCGGAGATAATGCGGGTAGTTCCGGTGAGGTTCTCGTGACAGGCGAGGGGGCGAGTTGGACGAATTCTTCTTCGCTGTCTGTCGGCGAGTCTGGCCTCGGCATGTTAATGGTTTCTGAAGGCGGGAGTGCTTCGAGCTCTACCTCATATATCGGAAACAAGTCAGGAGGAGTAGGACAGGTAACGATCACAGGATCAGACTCTTCCTGGTCAGCAGGAGCAATTTATGTCAGTTATGTCGGTTCTGGTGAATTGACGGTTTCCGATGGCGCCAGTGTTTCCAGTTCGTATGGATACATCGGCTATTATAACTATAATCCTGGAGTTGTAACCGTTACTGGTGTGGACTCAACCTGGACGAATTCCGGCCAACTGCACATTGGCGAGAAGGGCGAAGGAATACTGACGATCTCCGATGGTGGCAGCGTATCAAATTCCTACGGCTATATTGGATATAGTTCCGGTAGTGTAGGTAAGGTTACAGTTACTGGTTTAGGCTCCAGTTGGACGAATACCTCAAGCCTGTTTGTGGGCAGTTCCGGTTCGGGAGTGGTGACTGTGTCCGATGGTGCTCAGATTGTGGCGATATCCTCCATGGGTGTTAACGCAAGCAGTACCGTGAATCTGGCCCTTTCGAGTAGAAATGATTCCCTTCTTAAAATCGGGGATGATTCTCATACTAGCGCAGGGCTGATGAATAATGGGACCGTCAATTTGTTCTCCGTCGGGAGTATGAGTGCCGGTACATACACGCCTATTTCAGCCGGTACATCCGGCTCGATTGGCGGGTCGGGAACGTATCGCGGATTTGGTGGTTCGTGGAATGGCACGAGTGGCGAGTTTATCGTGAATGCGCTCACTGGCGTGAGTTTTGGCACCTATAGCTCGTCAATGGCTGGTCTGCGTCTGATGTATGGTGATGGTAGTTTCATATCGGCTTTTGCTGATGACAGTACGGGAGCTGATTTTACCGTCGAGGTGGTTACAGATACGGGACTTGAAGAGGCGATTGTTGCCTACACGATCACAAGTGCCACCGTCAGTATCGAAGACGTCCTCTTGTGCTTTGATGTTGAGGATTACATCGGTGCGGATGGCTATTTACTGATGTACCGTGCCAGTGCTGCTGACGAGTGGGGTGAGTATGACTATACCGTGGTGAGTAGTTTCTATACGGAGCAAGATGGTTACCTGAGTCTGGTCGCTAGCGTGGATGCCGACACCGGCATCGGTGGTTACGGGGATTACGCGCTGATCGCTGTCCCCGAGCTGGAGCAGTTTGCCGCGATCCTCGGACTACTCGTCCTTCTGGCGGCTTGCCGCCGCGGGATGCGCGAGAAGTGTTAAGGCCGGGTTCACTCCCGGGTATCGCGCTTTTTGTATCGCCGAACGTCCTTTTCGACTTCGTCATACCAGTTTGGCCCGTAGTAGGGCTGCCAGTTCTGAAGCCGTAGCTTGCTGAGCACGCTTTCGCTGCGGGCCCTCCTGAAATCAACGATGAGGGCCAGCGGTTTATCCGGGTAACTCACATCCAGCCGTTCTTCCTTCCAGTCCTCGCCATTGCGTCGGGTTCGCAGGTAGGCTATTTCTTCAGGGATCTCCTCCTGGATGCAGACAACGAAATCGCGGCTCTCCAGCAGCTTTTGGAAGCGCTCCTTCAGGAGCAGCTTATAACATGATCAACTCGAATGCTTCGGTGGCCTCGCCGTTGGGGACGAGGAGCAGACAGCGGCTGGACGGTTTTTCGGTCTGAGCGACCGAGTACTCGACGTACCAGTACGGCTGAACTCTTTTGTTTTCGAGTTCGATGGCTTTCAGGATGTCGGCGTGGATGAGGAGTTCCTCGGGGATGTCCACGGATTTATCGTCGTCCTGGCGTCTGATTGTGATAACGCCGCGGCTGTCGTCGTAGTTGACGAACTCTCCCTCCAGCGTGCGGCCGTCGGTGGAGGTCCACGTGTCGGCCTGCATGATCGCGGGAAGCGTGGTCAGCAAAAACAGAAGCGGGATGAAGTTTTTCACACAGAGTTAGGGCTGATTCTATCGGTCGTGGCGAGTGATGCTGAGCGGCGGGGGTGGCCTACTCCCTGGATTTTTCGCGTGGAAAATGCTGGATGAGCTTATCGATCTCTTCCAGAGGGAGGAATGTGTGCTCGGAGGAAGCAGGGGGGGCGAATGGGTCACTTCCGGCTCTGGACCGCGGAGGAGTGGAGTATAGCTCGTGGTAAGAGGGAATAAAGGTACCGTGGTCGCCGATCTCGTTATAGAAATCGATGGTAATGAGGTAGGGAGAGCCGGGAGGTGGCGCCGCCTTGGGAGGTGGCGTTGTTTCTCCGGGGCGCCGGGGGTATGGCCAGTCGGAGGTGAAGAGTTCTTCTGGAAGCTCTTCCTGGATGCAGACTACGATGTAGCGGTAGTTGAGCTGCTTTTGGAAGCGTTCGCGCAGCAGCAGCTTGTGGCAAAAAAGTTCGAAGGCCTCTGGGGCGGTGTCGTTACGGTAAAAAAACAGGCAGTGCCTTTTGGGGTTCTCGGCCTTGGCTATGGTGTAGTCGGTGTACCAATACGGTTCGTTGCTCTTGGTTTCAAGTGCGACGGCCCTGAGCTGATCGGCATGACAGAGGCGCTGCTCGGGGATTTCGATATAATGACCATTATCAGCCCGCCGGAGGGTGACGTTACCTTCGTCAAGGTCGTAGTTGACGAACTCTCCCTCCAGCGTGCGGTCGTCGGTAGAGGTCCACGTGTCGGCGCGGGCAGTGGGGAAAATCAACAACAGAAGCAGGGCGAGGGCGGGATGGTTCATGGGGCGGGGACGCCTCCATGGGTGGCTTTGGAGACGTCGTGATAGTCTAGGATGCACCCATGCCTGTCTGCAATGCCCATTTGCGGGAAAGAGTGGCACCGTCCCGCAAAAACGGCTAAGGTTGGTTGACCAGTTCGTGCCAGTGGCTATCGGCCTCGGCGAGCATGGCAGGCTCTTTGCCCTGCGCTGCCTTTTGGTTCCACTGTTTGCGGGTATCGGCCCAGAAGCCGTTATAAAAGAGCAGGAGGCGACCATCGACGATCTTGTAGCTCTCGGGATCGATGGACACCTTGGAGCCGTCCTCGGCCATGGCCCAGGCGCACCAGCCGCCGTAGGCGGGCTCATAGCGGGCGGGATCCTTCTCAAAAATTCCCTTGTTCTCCGCGTTGGCGAAGCGGTACGTCACGCCTTTGTACGTCGTGCTGAGGGCAGGCTTCCCCTTGGCGGGCTGCCCGCTGAAGTACGCCACCGGGTCGTAGCCCTGGAGGGCGAGCCCGCCCTTGAGCGCGAAGTCAGCCTGACGCTGCTGCTCGCTCAGCGAGGGAGCAGTTGATTCTCCCACGGGCTCGTCCTCTGCTTGGGCGGGGATGGCTACTGCCAGACAGGCGAACAGGAGAGACAGACGGGTGAGAGAGGAAAAGGAGAAGGAATTCATGCGGTTTAAGTGCGACTGGCCTGCGAAGCCTTACACACTTTGTGGCCCAGGTCCTTTTTTATTCGTGGAAAAATCGCCGAAAGGCGGACGTTACCGGTGCGACTAAACCCACCATGTCTGACGCTGTTCTCTCTCGTCCTGCTACCATCGCGAGCTGGTTTTTCCAAATTGCCGCCGCTGGCATCCTGCTCAGTACGTTGCCCTTCAAGTTCGGGGCCGCTCCCGAGTCCGTGGCGCTCTTTGAGGCCATCGGCCTGGAGCCGGTGGGGCGCATCGGTACGGGTGTCGTCGAGCTGATCGCGGCGTTCCTGCTGCTGTGGCCGCGCCGGGCCTGGCTGGGTGCGCTCCTGAGTCTGGGCGTGATGGCGGGAGCAATCGTCACGCACGTGTTCCTGATCGGGATCGTAGTGCATTTCGACGGAGCGAGCGACGGCGGGGCGCTCTTTGCCGAGGCGGTAGCGGTCTTCGTCAGTTCGCTGGCCGTGCTCTTTTTACGGCGCCAGCAGCTCTTCGCGCTGCTGGACCGGGTGCTGAAGTAGCCCGCACGTGCCGGGCTGTTTCGGAAATACGGGTGGTTGAAGTGTATCCGAATTTTCAATACAAATCAGGGATGGGTGAGGCGGGTGGCTTGGCCCGCTCCACGATGCGAGGCGTCAATCCGCCCCCATCCAGCGCGATCGAGTTCTTCTCTTCCTCCAGGCGGCGAATGACCTCTGAGAGCACAGACGTCTCGGCCTCGATCGCCTGTTGCAGGCTTTGTATGCGCTTGTTTTCATCCGCGGTGAGCTGGGCGGTCGCGGCCTTTTGCTGGAGGTGGGCAAGCTGTTCTTGGAGATTCTTTATTTCCGCGCGGATCTCGTCCGCACGTTGGCGCAAATCCTCGACGGCGCTCATGACACTACCAACCTGGAGGCGGACGTTTTCGGTGATCAGCGCGTCGGCATAGCGGTTGGCGACGAGCGCGGCGATGTCTGGGGAGGGATGGTAATAACCCAAGCGGATGAGCCGGGTCTGGGTGACCTCGCCGTCGCCGGGCCGACTGTGCTCAGTGGCTTCGGCCACGCGGTTGCGCCCAAGGATCTCCGCCAGCGCGGGCTCGGGCTTACCGTCCTGCGTGTAGGGAGCGAGCAACTGCTGACGCTCCTGCGGCGTAAGGGTCTTGATCACCGTGTCGATCAACGCTTCGGATTGGGCGAGTGCCAGTTGCTCGGCGAAATAGGTCCGGTCGCGTGCCTGGCTCTCCTCAGTCTCGGTGGGATTCGGGGATGGGGGGAGGACCTGCACCAGGGCCTGCGCGTAGTAGAGCGGCTGCGGGGCGGGAGAGAGGGAGATACGCGGGCGCGGCTGGGCCCGCTCCACGATGCGGGCTGAGGGCAGGGTCAGAACAGAATGACTGCTTCTTGGGGAGAACTTGCGTTCCAAGGGGGTGAGGGCTGCTTCTTTCTCTTTCAGTTCCTTTTCCAAGGCTTGCTGTGTCTGTGTTTCCTCACGGGTGAGGGGGGCGGCCTGGGCCTTGGCTTGGAGGGCGGCGAGCCGTTCGCGCAGGGCGTCTGCCTCGGCCCGTTGCTTTTGCAGGCGTTCACGGAGGGCTTGCAAGTTGCGCATGGAAGCCTCGACCAGCAAACGCACATTCGCAGTGATGAACTCGTCCGCGCAAACGTTGGCGACGAGCGCGGCGACCTCGGGGTCGGGATGGGTGTAGCGGATGACGACGGTACCCGTTTCCGGGGTGAGCGCGACGCTTGTGTTCAGGGGGAGAATTTCGATCAGGTCCGGGGTGCTCGTGCCGGTGCTGCTCTCAAAGGTGTACGGGGCGAGGAAACGCTCGCACTCCTCATCGCTGAGGCGGGCGGCCACGGCTTCGAAAAAGGCGGGTGTGGAGAGGATATCGGTCTGGGCGGCGAAGTCCTCCGGGCTCGCCGGGGGCGGCATCTTGTCCGAGCGGGCGTCCGACTGGGTGGAATAGGGCGAGTCGTTATACAACTCGATTGTCACCTGCCCATAGGCGAAGGCCTCGGGGTCCCGTAGCTCCTCCAGGCGGTTGGCGGCGACGTGGCGCACGTTTGGGTCCTTGTCGCTCGCGGCGATCTCGTCGAGCACGATCAGGTCGGTCAGCTTGCGGGTCGCGTTCAGACGTACGACCGGGTCGGGGGCGGTGCGGGCCACCTCGGCCAGCAGCTCCGGGTCGGTGAGGGCGTTGGCGGCGGCGCGGCGCATCTGCGGGTCGTCAGTGTCGAGGGCGACGACGGCGAGGGCCTGTTGGTTGAGGCGGTGTCGGGCCTCGTTCAAGCCGTCCACCGGATCGGCAAACGCATCGGGATGGAGATAATCATGCAGGTCGTCGAAAACCTGGTCGATGGTGGAGTGGACCGAGACCTCCGGCGTTTTCGCCTCCCGCGGATTGCGGTTGGCCTCTTTGACCAACTGGTCAAAAGAGTCTTCCTCCTCCTTCGCGGCGGCGAGGACGGCGGGCACAATCAACAACAGAAAAACGGCGAGCGGGCGCAGGCGGGGGAACTTCATGGCGGGGGAACTTCATGGCGGGGGAGTTGCGGTGACGATGCAAAGATAAAACAGCGATGCTGAGAGTAACCCCGCGCCTCTCCCGGCGCAACGCAATTTCGCCGCCGCCCCGGTGTCAGCTTTGTCCCGCTTTGGCTCGCCTGGCGTCGCGGCACTTGTCTTCGAGGAGCTTGGCCACGAGGCCGGTCCAGCCGGTCTGGTGGGAGGCGCCGACGCCCCGGCCATTGTCGCCGTCGAAGTACTCGTAAAACAGCGCCAAGTCCTTGAAGTGCTCGTCGCGGTACCAGCTGGCGTGCTGGCGGTGGACCGGGCGGTCGCCGTCCTTGTTCGGGAGGAAGATGGCGCACAGGCGGCGGGAAAGCTCGGTGGCGGCCTCCTGGAGGTTGACCCAGTTGCCCGAGCCGGTGGGCAGCTCGACCTTGAATTCGTCGCCGTAGAAGTGGTGGTACTTTTCCAAGGACTCGATGAGGAGGAAGTTGACCGGGAACCAAATGGGGCCGCGCCAGTTGGAGTTGCCGCCGAAGAGGGCGCTGGCGGACTCGGCGGGCTGGTAGGAGACGGAGAACTCCCGCCCGTGGTAGTCCATGCGGAAGGGTTGCTTACGGTGAACCTTCGAGAGCGAGCGCAGCCCGAAGGGCGAGAGAAACTCGTCCTCGTCAAAGAGGTAGCGCAGGACGCGTTCCAGTCGCTTGCGGGCGGGGATGGCCAGCAGGAGTTTGGCGCACTCGTCCTTGCCCCCCTCGAACTCCAGGCAAGAGACCTCTTTAGAAAAAACCTCGTTGTGCGTCAGGAACCACTGCATGCGCTTTTTGAAGCGCGGGAGCTTGTTGATGGTCTCCACCGGCAGGACTTCGACGGCGCAGATCGGCAGCAGGCCGACCATGGAGCGGATGGCCATGGGGATGGTCGTGCCGTCGGCCTGGAGCATGTCGTAGTAAAAGCCGTCCTTCTCGTTCCACAGGCCGGTGCCGCCGAGGGTGTTCATGGCCTCGGCGATGGCTACGAAGTGCTCGAAAAACTTCGAGGCGACGCCCTCGTAGGCCGGGTCGTTTGCGGCCAGTTCCAGCGAGATGGAGAGCATGGTCGCGCAGAAGAACGCCATCCACGCCGTGCCGTCGGCCTGTTCCAGGTGGTAGCCGTCGGGGAGGGGCTTCGAGCGGTCGAACGCCCCGATGTTGTCCAGCCCGAGGAAGCCCCCGGCGAAGAGGTTCTTGCCGTGCGGGTCCTTGCGGTTGACCCACCAGGTGAAGTTGATGAGCAGCTTGTGGAAGCACTGTGCGAGAAAGTCCAGGTCGCGCGCGCCGCGCTTGCCGGTCATCTTGTACACACGCCAGACAGCCCAGGCGTGCACGGGCGGGTTCACGTCGGAAAAGTTCCACTCGTACGCGGGGATTTGGCCGTTGGGGTGCATGTACCACTCGCGCAGCATGAGGATGAGCTGCTTCTTGGCGAAGTCCGGGTCGATCTTGTCGAACGGGATCATGTGGAAGGCCAGGTCCCACGCGGCGAACCACGGGTACTCCCACTTGTCGGGCATGGAGATCACGTCGCGGCTGAACAGGTTCGTCCACTCGGCATTGCGTCCGTGCTTGCGGGCGGCAGGGGGCGTGGGCTCGCCGGGGTCGCCGTGGAGCCAGTCCTTGACCACGTAGTGGTAAAACTGCTTCGAGTGCAACAGCCCGGCGTAGGCCTGGCGAATGACCTGCCCCTCGTGCGGGTGCAGCCCGTCCGCGCCCAGGATCTCGCGGTAGTAGGCGTCGGTTTCGTCCTGGCGGGTCTTGAACAGCTTCTCAAACGCCGGGCCGAAGGACTTGCCCTTGCCGCGCTGCTCCTGGGCGCACAGGCGCAGGCGTAGCGTGCGGGTTTCGCCGGGCTTGAGCTTCAGCCGGTAGTGGGCAGCGGCCTTGGTGCCATGGCCCTTGGGGTTGACCGCGCCATGCTCGCCCGCGCAGACGGCGCGGTGGAAGGCGTCCTTCACGTAGGGACTGGCGTTATCCGTGTCGAAGAGTTTCTCGGCGTTGGACTCGTTCTCGGTAAAGAGCCAGGCCTTCGGCTCCTCCTCGGCCTCCATGATGAAGGGCTCGAGGTTGTCGTGGCCGGAGGCGAGGATGCCTGACTCCGTTTTTTCGATACGGGGCTTGAGCGTGCAGCCCTCGTGGTCGCAGCCCCAGCTCCAGGTGTTGCGGTACCACAGGGTGGGCAGCAGGTGGAGCGTGGAGGCGTCCGGGCCGCGGTTGGCCACGGTGAGCTTGATAAAAATGTCGTCGGGCCCGGCCTTGGCGTACTCGGCGAAGATGTCGAAGTAGCGGTTGTCGTTAAAGACGCCGGTGTCGAGCAGTTCGAACTCGGGCTGGTTGCGCCCGCGGCGGCCGTTCTCGGCCACGAGCCAGTCGTAGGGGTAGGCGCGGTGGGGGTACTTATAGAGGCTCTTGAGATAGCTGTGGGTGGGGCTGGAGTCCAGGTAGTAGTAGAGTTCCTTCACGTCCTCGCCGTGGTTGCCCTCGCGCCCGGTGAGTCCGAAGAGCCGCTCCTTCAGGATGGGGTCCTTTTCGTTCCACAGAGCCAGGGCGAAGCACAGGCGGCACTCGCGGTCGGTGATGCCCATGAGGCCGTCCTCGCCCCAGCGGTAGGCGCGGCTGCGGGCCTGGTCGTGCGTGAAGTAGTCCCACGCTTCCCCGTCGGCGGAGTAGTCTTCGCGGACGGTGCCCCACTGGCGCTCGGACAGATACGGGCCCCAGCGTTTCCAGTTTTGTTCGCGGGAGTAGGATTCGTCGAGGCGCTGGCGTTCGGGATTGGTCGGCATAATCGGTGGGGACGTGTCGGATTTTGATGAACGGTGAGAGAAGGTCCGCTGCGGTCTTGGAGCATGGCAAGCGCCCGATCCCGGGCCAAGGCGAAAGTTCGCCCCGAAGCCGCTGCGCTTCAACACCATCAACGTGAAAAAGGAAGTCCGCAAATCCGCTTGGCAAAGAAAATTGCCCGCGAAGCCACGCGAAGGAGTGCGAAGAAAACCGGATGGGACTTCAGTGATTTTACATGGGCAATGAGAAAACCCGTTTAACCACGGATACGCGGATGCCACGGATTATTCTTTTTCATCTGTGCTATCCGTGACATCCGTGCTTAAATCTTGAATGTGAATACGTCCTGATCCCGGGGAGGTATTGGCAATTTGGGCTGGCAAATTTTTTGGGCGTGCACAAATATTCACCTTTCCAACCCGGACCTTCGTCCGGTAATCTGACCGCCCTTGAGCAGTAATCTCCAGTCCAGCCTCTTTGACGAACCCGCCCCGCGCGACAACGGGGGTGACGAGTCGCCCGCCGGTGCCCAGCGGCGGCGTCCGCTGGCCGTGCGGATGCGCCCACGTGACCTGACCGAAGTTCTCGGGCAGGAGCATCTGGTGGGGGAGGGTGCGCTGCTGCCCAAGCTGGTCCGGACCGATACTTTCGGGAGCCTGCTCTTTTACGGCCCGCCCGGCTGCGGCAAAACCACGCTGGCCGAAGTCATAGCGCAGGAGACCGGTGCGAAGTGCGTGCGTCTCAACGCCGTCATGTCCAACGTGGCCGAGTTGCGCGACGTGCTGCGCATGGCCCGCTACGACTCGGCGCACGAAACGATCCTTTTCATCGACGAGATCCACCGCTTTAACAAGGCGCAGCAGGACCTCCTCTTGCCGGATGTGGAGGCGGGCAACATCCGCCTGATCGGTGCGACCACGCACAACCCCGGCTTTTACATCATCGACCCACTCCTGTCGCGCAGTCATCTGTTCCGGCTGGAGCCGTTGCCTGAATCCGCCACCGTCGCGCTCCTGCGCCGCGCCCTGGAGGACGACGAGCGCGGCCTGGGCACGACCCGCTGTACCGCCGGGGATCAAGTCCTGGTCGGCCTGGCCCGGCTGTGCGACGGGGACATGCGCCGCGCCCTCAACGCCCTGGAGACGCTCGTGCTCAGCCAGCCGTTGGGCAGCGAGATCACCCCGGCCGAGCTGGAGGTGTTCGCCCGCGAGCGGCAGATCCGCTACGACGCCGACGAGGACGAGCACTACGACACGATTTCCGCCTTTATCAAGAGTGTGCGCGGCTCCGATCCCGACGCCGCTCTCTACTGGTTGGCCAAGATGATCGAGGGCGGCGAGGACCCGCGCTTCATCGCCCGGCGGCTGATCATCCTCGCCTCCGAGGACATCGGGCTGGCGGACTCCCGCGCCCTGCCGCTGGCCACCGCCGCGCTTCAGGCGGTCGAGTTCATCGGCATGCCCGAGGCGGCGCTCACCCTGAGCCACACCACGCTGTTCCTCGCCCTGTGCCCGAAGAGCAACTCCGCCACCGAGGCGATCTTCCGTGCCCGCCGCGCCATCAAGGAAGGTCCCGTTCAGCCCGTGCCCCTGTGGCTGCGCGACAGCCACAACAAGGTCGGCAAACAGCTCGGCCACGGCGACACGTACCAGTATTCGCACGACAGTCCGGACCACATCTCCGGGCAGGAGTACCTGGTCAGCCCGCTCGAACTCTACCAGCCCAGCCCCTACGGGGCGGAGGCCGCCCTGGCCGAACGTCTGGAGCGGTGGAAGGCGCTCAAGCGCGAACGCCAGTCACAGGCCCCGGAGTCGGACGCTCCCGAGGCCTAAAAAAACCGCGAGCTTGTGGCTCGCGGCTTTCAGTGTGTGAAATTTACGGTTCGTCGCCTCAAGGGGCCTGCGAGCGTTTCTTCCGCTGTGACCAGGTGAGCAAGGCGGCTCCGAGGCTGAGGAGGATGCCGCCCATGACGGTGCTCGGCTCGGGGATGACGGAGAAGTTCGCGTAGGGCACGAGCTGGCCGTTATCGAGGAGCTTGGCGCCGTAGATACCGGGGCTGTAGCCGTCCGGATTGACGAAGCTGATGGAGTTGACCTGGTCGGCGGTCAGCGCGCTGGCGTCGGAGCCGAAGTAGATCTGGCTGACGCCGCCTTCTTCGTCGGAACCCCAGTTGGTGATCAGGAGGGTGCCGCTCCAATTGGTGCCGCTGCTGTCGGCGAAGGCGAGGGTGCCGCTTTCGCCCAGGTCGATGGTGGAAGAGCTGGAAAGAGTCAGGGTGCCGAGGGCCTCGGAGTTGCCGCCGGTGGCAAAGGTGCCGCCCCCCAGTTGCATCTGAGTGTTGTCGGCGATCTGGTTGGAGGAGGCCAGCAGGAGCGTGCCGCCGTTGATGGAGATGTTGCCGGAGGCAGCGGTGGCACCGTTGCTCTTGTCGAGGATGACGGTGCCGTCTTCGATGGTGAGGCTGTTAAGATTGTTGTTTTCCGAGCCGGTCAGGATCAGGGTACTGTTACCCTCCTTGGTCATCCCTCCGGTCGGGGCGACCGGGTCCCACTGCCAGCCCTTGTTGACCGCGCCGTTGATGACTAGCGTGCCGCCATGGTTACCCGTGATGAGGATATCGTCTTGGAGGTCGATCCCGCTGTTAATGATCGCTGTGCCGGTATGATTGACGCTGATGACCGGCGAGTTCGTGAATTTAAAAATCTTTTCGGACGAGTTATTGTCGATCGTGTACGTCGAGTTCCCCAGGCTCGTGCCAAAGTTGATCTCCTTCTGGGTATGAATCCACCCGTCGTTGAACGAGTAGGTGCCCGTCCCGAAGTTCAGGATCGCGTTGGCGGCTGCCGGATCGTTGTACTGCGCGGGAGGAGCCGTGCCCCCGGCCCAGTTCGAGCCGCTGGACCAGCCATTGTACCAAGGGCTTCCGGTCCAGTTGTAGACATTGGAGCCGCCTCCGCCACCATTGCCATTACCGTTGCCGTTCCCATTGCCGTTGTTGGCGTGCAGGGCAAACGGAACAAGCGCAAGCGCCGTGCACACGCTCAGGCGGCGTACACGGTCATACAAGCGACGAGTTTTACAGGCTGGAAGCATGGATGGGAACTTCTTGATGCTTATAATATCGGTCAAATGTCACGTTGCACAAGGCCTTTAGGGGCGGTTTTCTCAAACTTTTCTCAATGGTGTAATAAGTTGCTTTCCATGAGTTGCTTATGTGGGTTCATTAAAAAACTGTGAACCGGATTTTAGTGTCGAGTTCGCCCTTGTCGGTGGTGGGGAGGCGTGATACCTTATTTCCATGCTTCGCCTCGTCCTAATCGGCTTTTTTTGCCTTTGTGCAGGCCTCTCTCAAGCCCAGACCCAAAAACAGGTGGTTAATCTGGACGCGCTCAAGGTCGGCGACGTCCTCCCGCAGGACGGTGAGTACTGGGACCTCCAGGGAGATGTCCCGGGGCAGATCAACCTGCGCTTTATCGGCACCAAGCTGCGCCTGTACTATCTCGACCCGGAGGGCAAGATCATGGAGCCGGTTTACCCGGTGGCGCTCGTGCGCTACCGCAGCGACCTTCAGAGCTGGAAGACCAACGCCCCGCAGATGACGAAGCTCACCGCCGGCCCCGGGAATGTCTATCTGGCCAGCGAGCGGGTGCTCCAGCAGCCCCTGCGCTACCTGGTCTGGGTCATCATCAAGCGTCCGGCCGAGAACAGCAAGGACGAGGACGAGAGCGTCGCCTACGCGCAACGCATTCTCAGTGGGATTGGTACTTCCGCCAACTGACGCCTTGGGCCTCTTCGATCAACTGCGGGGAACCCGTCTGCGGGGTTGCACAGGACAGGAAGGCATGCGAGGGTAAGCGCCGTGGATAACCGCACGGTCCAAAAAGGTCAGATCAACTTCCTGAAACTGCTCCAGAGCTGGGTGCTGATCGCGCTCGGCGTGCTCATTGCCTCCAGCCTGAGCGACGGAGTGTATTATGACAGCCGGGGCACGCTGCTCCTGGTGGTGCTCTTGGTCAGCCTGTTCAACCTCGTGATCCGGCCCGTGCTGATCCTTTTCGCGCTGCCCTTTGTGATTTTCACCTTCGGGCTGGGGCTGGTCGTGATCAACGCGCTGGTCCTGCTCCTGGTCGAGGCGGTTGTGCCGGGCTTTCACCTGGCCTCGTTCTGGTCGGCCTTGTGGGTGGCGCTCGTCATCAGCGTGGTCACCCTCGTGGCCAATGTCCTCATGGGCACCAGCCGCATCCGGGTCAACATTCAGCGCGGAGGCCCTCCGAAGGACGGCCCGTCCACCTCCTCCCGTAAAAACCTGCCCCGGGACAAGGACGACGACGTGATCGACATCTGAGGGTTCCTGGTGCTTGGTTCTTAGTTCTTTGTTGGGAAAACTTCCGGCCAGACCGAGCGCTTGGACGAATACGGCCAAATCGTTCATCAACCAAGCACAAAGAACCAAGAACCAAGCACAAAGAACATATCTCCCGAAAGCACATTGACGGGGGCCCCGATTGCGGCTTTAGTGCCTTTTTTTCACGAAAGACACCGTTATGGCAGACGAACCGACATACGATCTGGTAGTAATAGGCGGCGGACCCGCCGGGTACGCGGGCGCTATTCGCGCCGGGCAACTGGGCAAGAAAGTGGCCTGCGTCGAAATGGAACGCGCGGGCGGCACCTGCCTGAATTGGGGCTGTATCCCCTCCAAGGCCCTGCTTAAGAGCGCCGAACTCTACCGCACCATGCTCCATGCCGAGGACTTCGGCTTTAAAGTGGGCGAAATAGAAGTGGACTTCGCCAAGGTGGTGGAGCGCTCCCGCGGCGTGGCCAACCAGATGGCCAAGGGCATCGAGTTCCTTTTCCGCAAGAACAAGGTCGAGTACATCCGCGGCAAGGCCCAGGTCAACGTCCCCGGCCTCGTCGAGATCACCGACGGCGAGGACAAGGGCAAAATCCTTTCCACCAAAAACGTGCTCATCGCCACCGGCTGCCGCGCCCGCATGCTTCCCGGCCTCAAGGCCGACGGCAAGCGCGTCATGACCGCCCGTGAGATCCTCGACCGCCGCGACCTGCCCAAGTCCTGCATCGTTCTCGGTGCCGGGGCCATCGGGATGGAGTTCGCCTACTTCATGAACGCCTTCGGCTGCGAGGTCACCATCGTGGAAATGCTCCCGAACGTCCTGCCCGTCGAAGACGAGGAGGTCTCCAAGTTCGTCGAGCGCGAGTTTAAGAAGCAGGGTATCACCATCCACACCGACACCAAGGCGGACAACATCGCCGTGACCGACGACGGCGTTACCCTCGATGCGGTCAAGGGCGACAAGGTCACCCCGCTCAAGGCCGAAAGCCTGCTCGTGGCCATCGGCGTCCAGGCCAACATGGACGGCCTCCTCTCCAAGAAGGTCAAGCTGGAGATGGACCGCAAGTACATCAAGGTGGACCGCCACTACAACACCTCCGTCAAGGGCATCTACGCCGCCGGCGACATCATCGGGCCGCCCTGGCTCGCCCACGTCGCCACTTACGAGGCCGTTCAGGCCGTCAACGGCATCTTCGGCCATGGCGAGCCGCGTCCGATGGAGCGCTTCCCCGGATGCACCTATTGCCAGCCGCAGGTCGCCAGCATCGGTATGACCGAGCGCGACGTGAAGGAAAAGGGCATCAAGTACAAGGTCGGCAAGTTCCCCTTCACCGCCTCCGGCAAGGCTGTCGCCGCCATGGAGTCCGACGGCTTCGTCAAGCTCATCGTGGCCGAGTCCGACGGCGAGCTACTCGGCGCACACATCACCGGTCACGAGGCCACCGAACTCATCGCCGAGTACGCGTTGGGCATGGAGCTGGAAGCCACCTGGGAGGAAATCCACGGCACCATCCACGCCCACCCGACTCTCAGCGAAGCGCTCATGGAAGCCGCTGCCGCCACCCACGGCGAGGCCATCCACATTTAGCCGCAGCCCGTGGAGTTGCGGGGCTCCGCGCCCCGCACCCGCGGCAGGCGAAGCCTGCACTTTCGGTGCCGGGGTGCCGGCCCCCCCGCCGCCCCGCGCCCGCGAGTAAAACCGTCTGTGGCAGCGGGCCGCCCAAGAAAAAAACCAAAGTAACCCGGCGGGGTTTTAATGGGGCG
>JAUTCS010000097.1 GCA_030673825.1 Verrucomicrobiota bacterium JB024
ATGGTAGGCCTTGCGCTTCTTGTTAATGTCGCAGAGGGCGACCTGTTCGCGGTTGTCCTTGTAGGTGGTCTGGAGCGCTTCAGAAATGAGACTGGAGCGTCCGCCCAGCCCGACGATCACGAAGCGTTTACCGAAAGTTTCGGGGGTTTTAGCCATGATGGGAAAAGTATAGCCGAAAGCAGGCTGTTCGTCCATGGCCGGGGCGCTCAACTATTTGACATTTTCGCTCATTTTTGAGAGACTTTTTTCTGTGTTAGCCTATTTTAATTCGGGAAAGCGGCGGTATTTCGAAAAACCGGTTCGAGGCCAGGTACGGCTGTTCTGGGAGTTCCAGGCGGTCGTGCAGGGGGCCATCGGGCAGACGTTCCCTGACGGCATCGGAGACACTGAGCCGCGCGCCCGCACACTGTGGCTCTCGCCGCCGGGTTCATCTCACGGCTGGACGGGCGAGCGGGGGAAAGTGGCGAGCATCGTGGTCTTTCACTTCCGCTATATCCCGGAAATCCTGGCCCAGGCAGTGGGGACGGGCACTGGGATAAACATCCCGCTGGGCCGGGGAGACTGCCAGCGACTCCGGCGGTTGGGGGAACAGGTGCGCGCCTACTGGGAGCAGCCTGCGCCGGGCATGATGCTCTGCTATGAGTACGCGCTGATGGAGCTGTCGCTGCTCGTGTACGAGTCGCTCGGGCGGAACGCCCCACGTGCGGGGCAGCGGGTGCGAGCCCGCGTGCAGGACGCGCTTGGCTGGTTCAGCGAGCACATGCGGGAGAACCCCGGCCTGGAGGATGTGGCGCGAGCGGTGCACCTTTCTCCGGCCCACCTGCGGCGGCTCTTCCACGAGTCCCTCCAGAACGCGCCCAAGGAGGTGTTCGACCAGATTCGCTTCCAGCGAGCGATGCAGCTGATCACGGACACGGACCTGCCGGTGGGAGAAATATCGCTCGCCTGCGGCTACGAGGAGCAAAGCTCGTTCACCCGCGCCTTCAAGCGCCGCTTCGGTACGAGCCCCCGTGCCCTGCGTTCGGCGGGACAGCCCGGCAAGCGCCCCGAAATCAGCTGGCTGACGATGGACGGTTGATGCCGTCGGAAATGAGCGTTTTCGTCAAAGAGCGTAGAGCGGGAAGATCGGATGAATCCCGGCGAGCCCTACGTTTTATGGCGACCCCCGGCTACCCGATCAGTTTGATCAAGAACTTCGCCAGGAGGGCCATCATGATGACGGCGACCGGGTACACGGTGGCGTAGCTGACGATGGGGGCCTGCTGGTGGGTCTTGGAAACAATGGCGCCGAGGGCGGGCGTGCTGGTCATGCCGCCGCAGATGCCGCCCAGGCTCTGGGCCACGGTCAGCTTCATGATCTTGCGGGCGGTGATGTAGCCCACGATCATCGGGACGACGCTGATGAGCGCCCCAACGAGGAAAATCTCCGCGCCCTGGGTCTGGATGGCCGCGCCCATGGAGGCGCCGCCCTTGATCCCGGCATCAGCCAGGAAAAACACGAGCCCCATCTCCTGAAGCAGCACGCGGGTGGGGCGGGGGATGTACCCGACCACGCCGCCGACGCGCCCGAAGTGTCCCAGCAGCAGAGCCACCAGCAGCGGGCCGCCTGCCAGCCCGAGCGAAAAGGTATCGCCCCAGGGCAGGGGGATGGTGAGCTTGCCCAGGGCAACGCCAATGGCCAGCCCGATGGCGAGCGAGGCCAGACTGGTTTCGGAAAAGGCCTGTGTGTGGTGCCCGATCGCTTCGCCGAAGGCCGTGAGCTTGTCCTGCGCGCCGACCACGGTGAGGATGTCGCCCTTTTCCAGGCGGGTTTTCATGTCGGGGACGAAGGTGAACTCCAGGCGGCTGATGCGGGTGACGACGACGCCGTGGTGGCGCAGCGGGTCAATGTCGCCGAGGGTTTTGCCGATGAGGTCCTTTTTCGTGACCACGAGCTGGCGGCGCTCGTTGTCGGCGTCGAGGACGATGGCCTGATCACTGACGCGTCCGATCAGCTCGGTGGCGATTTTTACGGCCTTGGGGTCGCCCACGATGAGCAGGAGCTGGCCGTGCACGTAGGTGTCGTCGTAGCTGACGGGCTCGAGCCGGTTGTTGCGCCACACGCGGGAGACCTGACAGCCGCCGAGATCGGCCAGGCTGCTGTCCCCGAGGCGCTTGCCGAAGAGGTTTTCGTTGCGCACCTCGATCAGGCGGCGCTCGATGGGCGCACCGGCGGCGCCCTTGGTCTCGGCGGAGTCCTCCTCGATCTTGAGCTTGAGGAGCCTGGGCACGAGCTGGACAAAGAGCACCACCCCGATCACGCCAAAGGGGTAGGCGATGCCGTAGCCGACCACCACGTCCGTCCCGGCGGCCCCGCTGCCCTCGGAGGCGGCGGCCAGCGCGGGCGTGCTGGTCATGGCCCCGGCGAAGGCCCCGGCCGCCATGGCCGGATCGATGTGAAAGAGCTCGGCCAGCCCCCAGGTGGTCAAGGCGCCCGAACCGACCACGACCAGCGCGAGCTTGGCCAGTTGGCTGCCCTCGCGCTTGAGCGCCCCAAAGAAGCGGTTCCCTGCGCTGATGCCCACGCAGTACACAAAGAGCGCGAGCCCGATGTTGCCGATGCCGCCCGGCACCGTGCAGCCGAAGTGCCCCGCCAGCAGCGCGACGAAAATCACGCCCGAGGAGCCCAGCGTGATGCCTTTGATCTGGATGCTGCCCAAGGCGAGCCCGAGGCCGATGAGGCCGAACAGCGTCAGCAGTGGGTTGCTCAGGATGGTTTGGAAAAAGTCGCTCGGCATAAGTGGTGTCGTGGAGGGCGCGGAAACATCGGCCCTCCGGCCCACCCCCGGTTAAACCCGCGGACATGCCGTGCGACCGACATCCCGAGCGCGAAGATGTCTGGTAGGATCGGGCATTCTGGCTTTCCGGGACTGGGGTCCGGTCACAGTTGCGCGTCAGCTCCTGGTTTTCACAGGATTTCCCCGATGCTGTTATCTGTTAAATTTAGCGGGCGCAGTCGTAGGGGCGAGGCGAAAATAGGTCAAGAAAAGTTTATAAAAAGCATTGTTTTGATTAGTTTTATTAATCGACATGTTAGGCGTCGAGGCTTCCGGACTATCATACTCTGGTCGCGGAGCGACCAGTCATGGTTAGCCGCGGGTTTTAACCCGCGGTCTTTCCAAGCGAATAAAACCCACGTCGCGTAGCGACGTTTCTCCAGGGCGGGAGCCGTCGCTGACGCGACGGTAAACATGACCGTACTCTTTACCGTGGGTTAAAACCCACGGCTAACGACAGGGCATCGCTACGCGATGCCGTGCGAAACCGGCCAAGGCAAATCTCGCGCTGCGCTCGGGTCTGTGCGGTATTAACGCTGGCGAAGCGCTCCCCTTACGCCCCATGCGCAATCGCACCGGCGTAGGTGTAGCCGCCGCCGAAGGCGACGAGCCCGTACTTGGCGCCGGGGCTGATGCGGTGCATGTTCTCTTCCAGGCACAGCGGGATGGAGCTGGAGGAGGTGTTGCCGGTCAGCTTGACGTTGCGCCAGACGCGCTCGGGGTCGATGTGGAGCTGGCGCGCCACCGCGTCGAGGATGCGGTCGTTGGCCTGGTGGGGGATGATACCCTCCAGGTCGGTCGGCGGCGTGTCACACTGTTCGCAGACGGTTTCGAGCATCTGGCGCATCTTGCGCACGGCTTTCTGGAAGACCCGCCCGCCGCTCATGGAGATCTTGTGGGTGGGATCGGGCAGGGGTACGGAAAGGAACTCGCCGGTCTCGCCCTCGGCAGCCAGGGCCGGGCGGTGCAGCCAGAACTTGGGCTTGTCGGCCACGGCGGGGCCCTCCAGGAGGGTGGCGGTGGCGGCGTCGCCGAAGAGGATGGCCGTGTCGTAGTCGTCCATGTTCAGCAGCGGGCTCATCACCTCGGAGGTGACCATGAGCACGCGCGCGTCCGGACGGCTGCGCAGGAAGTCGTGGGCCAGCGAAAGCCCGTAAATGTAGCCCGAGCAGGCGGCGCTGATATCAAAGGCCGGGCACTCGTAGTCCCCGCCGATGGCGTGCAGCAGGCGGCAGGCGAGCGAGGGTGTGGCGATGTCCGGGGTGGTGGTCGAGCAGATGATGAGGTTGATCTGATCGACGGACATGTCGTGGTTACTCAGCAGGCGGGTGGCCGCGTCCCCCGCGAGGGTGGGGACGTTTTCGCCCGTGTTGTTCCAGGGGCGGGGGTGGATACCGCACTGGCGGATAAGCTTTTCCTCGCTGCTCTCTGGGAAAAGCTTGAGGATCTCGGCGTTGGATATCTGGCGGGAGCCGCGCGAGGAGGCGATGCCGCTGATACCCACGTAGTGTGCCTGCGGCGTGACAATGGCGGGCGCGGCGGTGACGGCGGCTTCGACCTCGGCCGGTTTTTCCGGTGCGGAAATCAGGTACGGGGACTCCTTCACACGGCGGGCGGAGTCGGCGGCGGCGGCGATCTCGTTGGCCACGCGCAGGCGCAGGATCGGCGTGCCGATCTGGACGGTGCCCCCGGCGGGTACGAGGATTTCCTCGACCGTGCCGCTTTGCGGGGAGAGCAGGTCGGCGGCGGCCTTGTCGGACTCGAAGACGCCGAGCACGTCGTCCACCTTGACCTCCTTGCCCGGCTCGGTCAGCCACTCGGCGATGGTCACGGAGTCGTCCGAGGCGGAGACCCCGATGGCCTCGATGGTGAAAAGCTCGTCGTTTTCATCGGCCTCGCGCTTCCAGCCGATCTCCAGCTTGAGCAGGTCGGCGGCGGCGGTGACGATGCTGCGCACGGACGGCAGCGTCTCCAGGTGGCTGGGGAAGTGGAAGGGCACGTAGGTGTCGTTGCGGGCCACACGGCGCACGGCCACGGGGCGTGCGGCGGCCTCGACCACGGCAGCGCAGACTTCCGCGCCCGGCCCGTACGAAAGCGAGTCCTCATGGACGACGACGAGCCGCCCGGTCTTTTCGGCCCAGCTCGTGACCAGCGGCTTGTCCCAGGGGCTGAGGCTGCGCAGGTCGATCACGGCGGCGGAGACCCCGAGCGTGTCGAGGGCTCCGGCGGCCTCTTCGCACAGCGGGAGGGTGTTACCCCAGCCGACCAGCGTCAGGTCCGTACCTTCGCGGGTCAGGCGGGCGCGCCCGGCGGGCACCCAGTGCCGGTCGATGTCGGCGGAGGTGCACAGGCCGCGGTTGTTGAGGAGGTTTTTCGGGTAAAAGAAGACCGTGGGCCGCCGCGAGGCGAAAGCCGCGCGGAGCATCCCGGCGGCGTCCCCGGCGTTCGAGGGCATGAACACGTCCACGCCGGGGCTGTGGGCGGCGATGGCCTCCATCGTCTGGGTGTGGGTCGGGCCGGTGCCGGGGCGGTAGCCGCCGCAGGAAACCATGAGGATGACGGGCGCGTCCCACTCGCCGGCGCTACGCCAGTAGGTGATGGCCAGCTCGCTGTGGAACTGGTTGTACACCATGGGGAAAAAGTCCGCGAACTGCACGAAGGCCACGGGCTGGCCCCCGGCCATGGCGCGGCCAATGGCGGTGCCGATGATGGTGGACTCGGCCAGTGGCGAGTTGCGCACGCGGTCCGGGAAAGCGGTGGAGAGGCCCTTGGTCACGCCGAAGGCGTCGCCCTTGGGGTCCTCGATGTCTTCGCCGTAGAGGGAGACAGCAGGGTTCGTGTCGAGCTGCTCCTTGAGCACTTCGACGATGGCCTCGCGCATGGACAGGTCGGCGGCGCCGGGCTTACCGGTGTATTCCTTGTTGGAAAGGTAGTGCGAGGAGAGCGGGCGCTTGACCTCGGGGGCGAGGGCGGGTGCGGGTACCTTGCGGGCGTCGTCGGCGGCGGCTTCGGCATCCTTACGGCAGGCGTCGTCGATCTGCTTGACTTCGTCCTCGGACAGGCCCAGCTCGACCAGCTTCTTGGCCAACAGGGCGACCGGGTCGGCCTCGGCGGCGATCTGCTCGATCTGCTCGGGCGTGCGGTAAAGGCTCTGGTCGTCGGCGTTGGAGTGGCTGCCGAGGCGTTCGACCTCCAGCAGCACGAGAGCCGGGCCGCGGTCCTCGCGCATCTTCGCGCAGATGGTCTCGAACCCGGCGCGGGTGGCGAGCGCGTCGCGGCCATTGAGGCGCGTCAGCGGCAGGCCGAAAAGCTCGTCGTGCTTCTTCCCACCGGGGAGGGAGAAGAAGGTCTTGCCCTCGGTCAGGGTGGAGAGGGCGAAATGGTTGTCCTGAATGACAAAGAGGACCGGGAGGTGGTCGCGGACGGCCTCGGCCACGGCCTCGTAAAAGTCGCCCTGCTGGGTGCCGCCTTCGCCCACGGAGACGTACACGATGGGCTTTTCGGGCTGGTCCTTGACCTGAGCGGCCACGCCGACGGAGGGCAGCATGTTGTTGCCGACGGAGGTGGGCATGGTCATCACATGCAGCTCGCGGTCGGAGTGCATGGTATTGAGCTGGCGGCCCTTGGAGCTGGAGCGGGCGTTGCCGAAGAGCGCGTCGAAGATCGTCTCGGGCTTGATGCCGCGGGCGAGCTGGAGGGCGCGGTCGCGATAGTGGCAGTGAAGCCAGTCCTGGGGCCCGAGGTACTCCGCGAGGGCGGCCATGGCTTCGTGCCCGGCGCACTCGACGTGGAAGAACGCTTCTCCGCGCTTGATCAGGCGGGCTTCGAGTTTTTCAACCTCGCGCGAAAGGCGCATCCACCGGTACAGGGCGCGGGCGGCGTCAACGCTGGGGGCGGCGGAAGCGTTGGCGGGTTGGGAAGAGGTGTGCAGTGGTTGCTTCAAGCAAATTTCCTAGGTTAGACGTTTGCTGCCGTCAGGTGGGGGCCGGTCCCGGGCGGGATGGCCGTGCCGCTGGTCTGGTCTGATTTATGTGTGTAAATCGGTGATTGGCAAATGTTCGGTTCACTTCAGCTCCAGCCATTTTTGACAGCTGGGTGCCGAATGGTTCCCTCCGACGATGAGACCGGAAAGAACCAAAGGTGTATTGATAGAGCTTTTGAGACTGGGAAACCAGTCTTTTCTAGGGGTGTTCTCAATAAGGCTGGTTTATGCCCGGACCCCGGTAAATCAGCGAGGGATGTCATGGGGGACGGGACGCGTTTAATCCGCCTCAGCGATATCCTCCGGGCTCACCCGCCCGCCCGTGCGCAGGCGTTCGCGGACACCGGCCACGACCGCGTCGAGCCGGGCCAGCCGGGCGCGGACCTCGGCCTCGCCCGGATCGGGCTCGATCACGTCGGTGACCGCGCCGTTGCGGATGACCAGCCGCCGGTCCCCGGAGAGGGCCAGGATCGGGTCGTGGGTCGAGAGCAGGACGATCTTGCCCTTTTCCACAAAGAGTCGGAGTGCTCGCTGGCGGTCCACCCCGGCGTTTTCGATCTCGTCGATCAGGACGATGGGCTTGGGGCTGAGAAAGGCGGCGTCGGCGATCATGAGGGCACGCGATTGGCCGCCGGAAAGCTGCGTGACCTGCGTCTGCCCGTTGAACGGCTCCCCGGCCATGTCCACGGCGGCGGCGAGCACACGCTCGACGGTCTTGCCCGGCTCGGCCAGGGCGCGGCTCTCGGCGTGCATGAGCAGGAACTCCGCCACCGTCAGGTCCATGATGAAGTTCATGTTCTGGGTGATCTGGGCGACCAGCCCGCTCTCGCCTGAGAAACGGTCCGCCCCCGCCGGGGGCTGGCCGTTGATGAGGACCCGGCGGCCGGTGGGGGTGTCCCCCTGCGCCATGCACTCGATATCGGCTAGGAAGCGGCTCTTGCCCGCGCCGGTCGGGCCCACCAGGCAGACGACTTCGCCGGGCCTGAACGTCAGGTCGAACTGCTCCGGCTGCCCGTTTTTGTCGTGCCCGCGCAGGACGATAAGCTCCTCGATGGCAGGGGCTTGCCCAAAACTATTGCAGCTATCGCCCTCGCTCTCGGCACGTGCCAGAAAGTCTCGAAAATCCGCCGCCAGCTTCTCCAGCGAAAACCCGCTCGCCTCGCGCTCTTCCCACGGGAGCGCTTCCCAGTACGCCTCCAGTGATACCATCCCCTCCGCCGGGGCGGGCAGGTGGTTGAGCGCCAGAAACGCGCCCAGCCGGGTATCGGCTTGGGCGTCAGCGGCGGGGCTGGTTTTCATCTCATTCATTCCTCTGCGTCTTCGCGCCTCTGCGGTTAAAAAAAACTCACCCGGCGTTCGTCTCCGGCTCGGGGAGTCGGATCTTGCGGACGGTGCCCTGCTGGTGTTCCTCGCCGATGCGCAGTTCGCCGAAGCAGTACGAGCAGACCGCCGTGGGTACGCTGAAGCGCATTTTTCCCCCGGTCAGGGGCACCTCGTCGGGAGCCTCGCGCCAGAGTCGGGACAGCTCCCAGGAGCCCTGCCCGGTGATGCCGTTGACGAAGACGATGCGCGCCTTGGCGTTGACCTGCCGCACCCGGTAGGCGAATACCTCCCGCTCGGCCTGGCTGACGATATCGCCCTTGGTGATGACGACGAGGTCCGCCGTTTTGAGCATGGGGCCGACCTTACGCGGGGTGCCCACGCCGGAGAGGTTGTCCAGTACGCAGACGGCGAGGAAGCCCTTGATGTGCGGGGCACAGCGGTTGCACAGCCCGGCGCTCTCGCTGATCAGCACGTCGAGCCCGAGGCGGCGCCCCCACTGCTCGCAGTCCTCGATGTTCGTCACGAAAAAATGGTCCGGGCAGTAGTTCGAGGAGATGCCGGTGAGAACGGGAAAGCCCGCCGCCTCGAAGAGTTCCGCGTCCTGCGAGCTGAGGCAGTCGAACTTGACCACGCCGACCTTGCGCCCCTCCTCGCGCAGGTGCTGGATCGTCTTGAGGATGACGCTGCTCTTGCCGCACGCGGGCGGCCCGCCGACGGTAATTAGCTGCATGGGACTTTCAGGGCGCTTTTGAAGACCGCGTTCAGCTCCGGACGGAGCTTTTCGAGGTCGTTGCCGCGCAGGAAGTCCCAGCCCACCCAGCTCAGCTTGCCCGGCAAGGGCTGCTGCCCGGGGTAGCTGTAAACGGCGGGAAAGCCCACGCTGTCCAGGTACCGGCCCCACTCGGGGCTCATCAGAAAATCAATAGCCAGCTGGCTGACGGGGCGGCGGCCCCGCTTGCCCAGCACCATCAGCGGCTGGAAGAGCGCCCCCTCCTCGGGCCAGACGAGCTTGACCTTGTCCTGGCGGCGGCGGCCCAGCGCGAAGAACAGGTTCAGCGTGTAAATGGCGGTGCCGTCGGCGTGGCCGGCCCCGGCGGCCTTGACCATCTGCGCGGGCGACCAGAACTGCTTCACATTGGCGGCTATGGCCTTGAGCCCCTCCTCGCCGTGGTGCTTCCAGGTGTTGAACAAAAGGTTGTCGGAGAGCTCGCCGTCGCCGTGTCCGGCCAGGGTCACGTCCCCGGCGTAAATCGGGTCCACCAGGGCGCTCCAGCCGGTGGGCAGGGGGCGGTCGCCGAGTTTGTCTGTGTCCACCAGCATGACGGTAGGGAAGGCCGCGTACAGGTGCATGGCCCCGAGCGGGTCGATGATCCCCGCCTCCGCGAACTCCGCTCGCATGGGCCGGTCGGGCTTGTCCACGGGGCCGTAAACGCCGGTGGCGATCCACTTGTCGTGGCCCTCCTTTTTCAGGAAGTCACTGCTGCCGCCGTCGGAGATGACGCCCGGCATGTCGCCTTCGTGGCCGTCCTGCCAAATGGTGTCGTAGGGGTCGTTACCCCCGCCGCCGTGGAAGCATCCGGCGGGCGAAAACCAGTCCATCGGCCCGAATTCCGGCTCGTGCGCGCGGAAATAGGCGTGCATCCGGCGCTGCATCTCGGCGCGGATCGGGCATGGCGCGTAGCCCAGGTAGTCGAGCTTGCGCGCGGGCAGGCCCTCGTTTTCCGGGAAACTCGGATCTTCGTCGATGATGTCAGGTCTCATAGCGGCTTGCGTACTGAGACAGCAGATTCCCTGCCGGTTCCCGTCAAAGGACCGCCGCCAACGTGTATCGGAGCGAGGTGCAAGTCGTGCTAATGGTGGGCATTACCACTCGGTCGCAAGGAAACGTCACTACGCGACGTCATTTTCTCTTTCACCCGGACCGTGGGTTGAAACCCACGGTTAATGATCAGGCAGTCGCTACGCGACTATACGTTGCTGCGTTACCTTTTCGAAGCGAGTGCGTAGTCATAACGATTCCATGACCCAAAGCCAGAATCTCCCTGTGTACTCTGTGCCCTCTGTGGTTTTACCCCATAAAACGCGGATTCGTGCGTCTGGCTACGCCCCGCTGAGTCCGCGCCAGTCAAAGAGGGCGGCCGGGGTGGCCAGGGTCTGCTCCAGCAGCCCCATGTAGACCTGCTGGCAGTCTTCGGGAGAGTAGAGGGTGGCCAAAGGAGAGACCTCGATGGCACCGCTGGCCAGCCAATCCAGTGCTGCGGCGTAGTTGGAACCGATGCAGTGGTGGCCAAATTTCTCCTCCTCAACCGGCACCTGCCACTCCCAGCCGCTGCGCAGCACCACGTAGCGGTGGAAGACTGCGTCCAGCAGCTCGAAGGCGTACCGCTCGGTCTTGCGCGCCCAGGGCACGCCGATAAGGACAACCTCGCCGAGCTTGCGCACGAGTTTGCACCCGTCGAGGGCGGCCTGTTCGTGGCCGCTGCATTCGGCGTGCAGGCCGATTTTGTCCTGCAGATCCTCTCCCGCGCTGGCCTGGACATCCTTGAGTCCGCAGGCGGTGGCGGTTTCGCGCCGGGCCGGGGAGGGGTCCACCGCGGTGACCTTGTAGCCACAGCGGGCGAACAACTGCGCGGCTAGATTCCCGACCGGGCCCAGCCCCGTCACCAGCACGTGGGCCGGCGCAGTGACGGACGTGGTATTCAGCGTGCTCATGCTCACGCCCATCAGCCGGGCGAACACGGCCTTTTCCGGGGCCAGGGCGGCAGGAACGGGTTGCGCCTTGGCGGCGGGCATTTCCTGCCTGCTCCGGTGGCCGCCCATCCCCATCACCCGGTCTCCGGGCTTGAGGTGGGTGACCTGCCCGCCGACCTCTTCGATCTCGAAGACGCAGGCGTAGCCGGGGTGCAGGGGGAAACGGTCCTTGCTCAAGAAGGCGTAGTTCAGCTCCGTGCCGGGGCTGGTCAGGCTGACCAGTGTGCGGCCCCGGATGTGGTCCGGGGCGAGCGGCTTGCCCGGGGTGTCGAGGTCGATCAGCTCCACCTGCTTATGGGCGGTGACGGCGATGGATTTGATGGGCATGGCTAGAGTTGGATAAAGTTCAGGTTGTGGGCTTGGGCGACCTCCAGAATGTGGGCGACGCCGAGGGGGTACTCCTCCTTCGGCAGGTGCTCAAGGAGCAGCGGAGTGTCCGGGTGCAGACGGGAGAGCTCCTGCAGGTAGATGCCGTAGTCGAGCGTCCCGGTGCCGGGGCGGCACTCGTCGAGGTGGAGTGTCAGGTTCTCCTGAAGCTTGATGTCCTTGGCGTGGCAGCTTTTGATGTGGGCGCCGAGTTGGCGGAAGCACTCGCGGAGAAACTCGCCGTTGCGGTAGGCCCGCTCAGGGCAGTTGATCATGTTGACCGGGTCCAGGTGGACGGCGAAGCCGGGCCGGTCGATCGCCTTGAACAGGGTCAGGTATTCCTCCGGGCTGGAGGGGAAAATCCACGGCATCGTTTCCAGGCAGTAGAACGTGCGCTTGGGGTTCACCGCGTCGATGATTTTACGCACGATCTCGACGATCATGTCGAAAACTTCCGGGTCGAAGTTGGTGGGGTGGGGGCCGGCCCATTTGTCGGGGTTGCGCGAACCGGAGACGTTCACGCAGCACTTGGCCCCGACCTCGTCGGCCAGCGCGAGGCTTTCCTGACAGTGGCGGATGGCCTGCTCGGCTTTCGCGGTGTCGGGATCAATCGGGTTGGACCACGCGCCGACTTCGGCGATGACCAGGTTGGCCTTTGCGGCAGCCTCTACATAGGCTTTCTGGCGGGCGGCCTCGTCCGGAGTTGTCGCCGGGGGGAAGGGCCACTTGGTGGCCGCGTACTTTTTGTTTCTGGCATCGGCGATCCACTCTGCGGGGGACTCGCCGGGGGTGATGTCGGGACCTGCTAGACGCATACCCACAGTCTTGCATAAAAGCGCTTAAATGGCTATGACTGCCGCTATCTAAAACATGTCTGATTCTCCTGAGCTTCCCGATCTCGCCAGTACCCTCCAGCTGGATTATTTTCAGGCGGGGATCATGGACCGCGCCTGTGAGGGCATGCGCCACCGCAAGAGCCCGCCCTTCGCCATCCTGCTGCAGGCGCTGGAGGGGCACTACGAGATCCAGTGCGCGGGCCGTGCTTTCAAGCTCTACCCCGGACAGACGGCGTTCATCCCCGCGAACACGCCGGTCGAGTTCGTGCACCGGGCGGGGCCGTCAGGGTATTTGCGGGCGCAGTGGCTGCATTTTTACTACAGTTGCCTGGGGGTGATCGATTTTTTGTCGCTACTGAAACTGCCCCTCTTGCTGCCGGAATCCCTCTCCGAAAATCTCGGCCCCCTCCTGACCGCCGCGAGGGACACGGACGAAGCCGGGCCGGGCAACCTCGCACCGGACATCAGGCGTTACCAGGTCGCAGCGAGCGTGCTGGACGCGCTGGTGGCGGTCAGTGAGGTCCGCAAGGACAGCCTGTTCTCCACCCGGCTCCAGCGCGTGTTACCGGCCCTGCTCCATATCGACAAGAACCTAGCCGCTCCCTTCGGAGTCAAGCACTTGGCCCGGCTCTGCGGCCTCTCCGAATCTCGCTTCCACGCGGTCTTCAGCGAGGAGTTCGCGTGCAGCCCGATGCACTATGTGCGGCGTAAACGCCTGGAGCGAGCCGCCCGCCTGCTGGTCAGCGGTAACGAGAAGCTCGCCGCCGTGGCCGAGGACACCGGCTTCGCCGATGCCTTTCACCTCAGTCACGCCTTCAAGCGCCACTACGGACTGTCCCCGCTGCTTTACCGTCGGCAGGCGCGGGCCTTGTGGGAATAGCGCTTCCGAGAAAAACAAAGCGGGGAACCCGTTTTTGGTGAGTTCCCCGCCCTGACAGGATGTTTTTGCCGGCCCCGTGCAGCAGCGGTGGCTGGCTCAAGTGGTTCAGCTGATACGGACCATGCCTTTGAGGACCTCGCCGGCGGCTTGTTCCTTGAGGGCTTGGTTGAGCGATTCCAGTCCGTCCCAGATGTGGGTGCGCACGGCGGCGGCGTCGAGGCGACCGTCAAGGATGCGCTGGCAGGCCTCCAGCATGAAGCTGTCGTCGGTCGGCGAGAGGTATTTTACACAGAAGTCTCCGCCCACCGCGCCCAGCGGCAGGGTGTAGGCAAAGCCGTCGGGTGCGCCGTAGATCGCGGCGGAACCGCCCGGACGCAGGCACTTGAGCCCGGCCTCGAACACCTGCTGGTGCCCGGCGGCGTCGAGGAACCAGTCCGCACCCAGCCCGCCGTTGATCTCGCGCACGGCGGCGGAAAGCTCGGCGTCAAAGGTCAGGGTGTGGGTGGCGCCATTGCGCCGGACCCAGTCGAATTTCTTTGGGCTGCGGCCAAAGGCGATGATCTTCGCCGCCCCCTGGGTGCGGGCGCACTGGGCCATGACGCATGCGGCGAAGCCGGTCCCGCCGATGACCACGGTCTGCCCGTCGAGCTTACCGAGCTTTTCGCTCCAGCTGGCCACCTCGGCCAGACTGATGGCGGCCACGGCGTCCTCGACTGAGAGAGCGGACGGCAGGACCTGCTGGCGGGCCGAGGTGTAGTCCTCCTCGGGGCCGCCGGGTACGCTGTCGTCGCGCACGATACCATACTCGGCGAAGCCGCCCCAGGCGCTGAACAGGCCTTCGCGCTGGGTGCCGGGCCAGATGGCGACGGGCCGGGTGACCCGGTCGCCGGGGGCGAACTTGCGAACCTTGTCCCCGACCTCGATCACGGTGCCGACAGCCTCGTGCCCGAGGACGGCGGGGTACCAGTCGGCGGGGTGGTGGGCCTGGTGCCCGTCCACGATGTGGCGGTCAGTCGTGCCGCACAGCCCGCAGGCTTCTATCTTGACGAGGGCCTCGTAGGGGCCGGGCTTGGGCGGGGCGATATCCTGGATTTCCACCTGCCCGTGGGAAACGATGACGGCGGCTTTCATCAGGCCTTCCTCCAGTCGATGAGGATTCCGAGGAATTTGTCCGAACCGGCGGCCACCATGTCGTAAAGCTCCTGGCAATCCTTGGGCGCGTAGGTGTGGCTGACCAGCGGGGCGCTGCGCAGCCAGCCGCGGGCGGCCCAGCGCATGGCGGTGGCGACGGCCTCGGCGCTGTGGGCGCACGGGAAGTAGCAGGTGGGCAGACGCTGGTGCATGGCGTTCAGGTCGAGCCCGGAGGGCGGCGGATACCAGCCCTGGAAGATGAACTTGCCGAAGAGCTTGAGCAGGGGGAAGAGGCTGTTGACCACCGGAATCACGCTGGAGGTGTCGATGATGATGTCGTAGCCCTCGGGGGCGATCTGCGCCGAGCGCTCGGCGAGGTTTCCCTTTTTGCCGTGGACAAGATGCTCGGCGCCAAGCTCGCCCGCGGTTTTCAGACGGGCGTCCACGATGTCCGTGGCGGTGACGTGCGCGCCCTTGAGGTTGCATACCTGCACGGCGAACTGGCCAATCACGCCCAGCCCGCAGACGAGCACCTGCGCCCCGGCGGAGATCGTCGCCATTTCTATGCCGCGCATGGCCACGGCGCAAAGGCCGGTCAGGGCGGCTTCTTCCGGGGCGAGCCCGGCGGGCAGCTTTTCGCAGTGGTGGATGCCCAGCGGGCCGTTCGCGCGCGGGCCGCACACGTCGATGACAGCGTCGGCGACGTGGCTGCTCATCCAGCTCTTGCCCTCGAACTCACCGGCCAGGCGCGAGGCGAAGTAAAAGACCCGCTCGCCTTCCTGCCAACCGGCGGCCTTGGCCTCGGCCCCGGTGGAGACGATGGTACCGACGCTCTGGTAGCCCGGCACGTTCGGGAAGGAGATTTCGTCGCGCTTGCCGATGTAGGCCCAGCGCTCCGTGCCCACAGAGACACCGCTGACCTCGGTCTTCACAACGATATCCCGCGGGGTCGGCTCGGGGAGGGGAACCGTCCCCACTTCGGCGTGGTTGGGTTGGGGAAAAATAATGCCTTGGGTTTTCATGGTGTCCATTTTGATCCAGTATTTAAACACCTCAATATGACAAAAATAATATCTATGGGCGAAAAATGACTGGCCTCGACGGACGGAATCCCCACCCTGAAAACCATGTGGCTCGAACAGATATCTCCCCGCCTGAACACCCTGTGGCGGGGCCCCTGGCCAATGGGCTACGTCGAGCCCGCCCGCTATCTGTACGACCACGAGCTGATCTGCTTTATGCAGGGGCGGGTGCAGATGCGCATCGGGCGGCGGGAGCATGTGTTCGAGGCGGGAGACTTCGTCATCATCGCGCCCGACACCTACCACGTCAGCGTGGGGGAGAGCCGCCTCGTCCAGCGGGCCTGTGTGCACTTTGACTGGACCTGCCCAGTCGCAGTTCGCCCCGCCGCGATCTGCGCCTACCATCCGCAGCGCCCGGGGCGGGACGAGTTCACTCCGGCGCCCGCCTTTGTGCCGCGCGGGTTGATGAGCGGTCGATTTGACCTGAAAGGCGAGGTGCCGGGTCTGCTCTCCACACTCTTTCACCGCTGGCAGTCCGGCGACGCCCACGAGCGCGCCCTGGGCCGGGGCGTCTTTCTGGAAATTCTCGTCCGCCTGCTGTGGCCGCGCTCCGGACCTGCCAAACCGGCCCCGGACGGGCGACGGCTCCAGCTTGCCTACGCGGTCAAGGACCTGCTAGACCGCCGGGAAGAGGAGCCCGGCTCCGACGAGAGCGTCCAGCACCTGCTGGCTTCGTTGGGGTTTAGCTACCCGCACCTGTGCCGCCTGTTCCGGCAGACCTTTGGCGTGACCCCGGTCGGCTACCTCAACGCCCGCAAGCTGGAACGGGCCAAGACCCTCCTGCGCGATCCCGCCCACACGGTTTCCGAGGTCGCCTACGCGTCCGGCTTTCAGGACGTCGGCTACTTCGTCCGCAAGTTTAAGGAGCAAAACGGCGTCAGCCCCGGCAAGTTCCGAGAGGGGCTGTGAGCCTGGCGTCCGCCCGCCCCTTGCGTCTCCTGTCTTCCCCCGCGGCGCCCCTCACACGCCGCTGTCCGTTTGTTCAACGATATGAACACCGCGCGGATTGAGTCGCACCGGTGGGCGGGGGTAGGGGTTGATCCATAACCACAACCCCCTCGACCTTATGACAACTCAGGATAAGATTTCCGCCTTGATGGCCAAGATGTCCGTGCAGGACAAAGTCGGCCAGTGCTTCGTGATCGGTTTTACCGGCAGCGTCATGACCCCCGCGATTCTGGAGCGCATCGCGAACATCCGCCCCGCCGGTGTGCGCATGGGCATGAACTTCCGCATCAAGTCGGCCTACTACGACCCCTACGCGGTCGGGGAAAAGTTCGCGCACCGGGCGCTGCGCTCGCCCACCGGCACGGTGAAGGACTTCCTGCCCGGCCTGCCGCCGCCCTACCTGACCTGCGCCGAGTACGCCGACTTCCTCAATCGCCTCAAGCGGGCCGCCCTGGCCAACCCGGCGGGCATCCCCCTGCACATCACCTACGACATGGAGGGCGACATCAGCGCCGACTTCCCGCGCAGCCCGATGCGCTTTTTCCCCAGCAGCAAGGGCCTGGCCCAGACCGGCGACCCGCAACTGGCCGACGACGTGGCCTGGGCGGTCGGCTCCCAGATGGGCGCCCTCGGGTGCAGCTGGATTCACTGGCCGGTGCTCGACGTCAACACCGACCCCCTCAACCCCGAGATCGGCATGCGCAGCTTCGGCGACAACGCCGACACCGTGATCGAGTACGGGATGAAGGTCTTTGAAGGGCTCAAGCGAGCGGGGACCATCGCCACGGCCAAGCACTTCCCCGGGCGCGGCCACTCCATCGGTGACGCCCACCACGGCCTGCCGACGGTCGAGCTCGACCGCGAAGGCCTGGAGGAACACATCCGCCCCTTCCGCGCCCTGATCGACGCGGGCGTGCCCTCGATCATGACGGCGCACACGACCTACCCGGCCCTCGACCCCTCGGGCGACCCGGCTTCGCTCTCCAAACGCATCATCACGGACTTCCTCAAGGGTGAGCTGGGCTTCGCCGGAGCCGTCACCTCGGACGACATCACCATGGGCGCGATCCTCGAAGACTACGAGGTGCACGAAGCCGTCATCAAGGCCATCAACGCCGGGACCGACCTCATCCTCCTGCGTGATGAGAGCACGCTGGTGGACGAAGTTTACGCCAAGGTCATTGAGGCCGTCGAGTCGGGCGAGATCACCGAGGAGCGCCTCAACGACGCCACCGCCCGCGTGCTCAAGGTTAAGCTGGAGTACGGGCTCTTTGAGACCGGCGCACTGGTCGAGACGGATCTTGCCGACAAGCCCGCCCGTTCGCGGGAGGTCGTCACCATCGCCGCGGATGCCGCGAAGCGTACGACCCGTGTCCTGCGCGACGAGCAGAGCCTCCTGCCGCTCAAGCCCGGTACCCGCGTGCTCCTGGTCGAGCAGGCGAACCCGCTGCACATCAACGTCAACAGCCAGGAGTGCCACCCGGGGATTCTCTGGGAGGCCATGCTCGAGCACAGCCCGCAGGTGGCCATGGTCGAGGTCAAGATGAGCTACGAGGACCGCGACCACGCGCGCATCGCCAATCGCATGGACGAGGCCGATGTGATCGTCATGACGAACACCTACTACCGCCGCGGGGCCAGCGGTCACGAGTTTGTCCGCGACTTCTGCCGCGACTGCGAGAAGCCGGTCGTCGTTATCACCAACACTGATCTGCCACTTTCGCTCGACGACAGCTATAAAACGGTCGTGCTCAGCTACGGCTCTTCGCCGGAATCCGTGCGCGAGGTCGCCCGCCATCTTTACGGCAAGGCGGGCGATTAAGCCCGTCCGCCCGGTTGCGGAGGACACAGGGTTATGGCTTTCCTTGGACCGGATGCTCTGCAAACTGTCCGCATGGGCGGTAAAGGATCAGTCACGATGAACGACGTCGCCCGCGAGGCCGGAGTGAGTGCCTCGACGGTCTCGCTCGCGCTGCGCGGGAGCCCGCGTATCTCGTCGGCCACGCGTACACGGGTGGCCGACCTGGCGCGGCGGCTGGGCTACCAGCCCAACCCGCTCGTGACCGTGTTGATGCAGACCCGCCGCAGCCCGCGCACCGGCAAGTCCGCCTTGACCGTGGGCTACCTGTCGTTCGAGGCGATGGCGCCGATGCTGCGGGACGAGCCGATCTACGCCGAGTTTGAGCGTGGGGCCTTTGACGAGGCCAGACGTCAGGGCATGAACCTGGAAAAGCTCAAGGTCGGGGCCGGGCTTTCGCTGCCCCGCATTGATCAGATCCTGCGTGCCCGCGGTGCCATGGGCGTTATTGTCTCGCCGCTGCCGCCGGAGCTCACGTCGATCCAGCTGGATTGGTCGCACCTGGCGGGGATTGCCGTCGGGCCGACCCTGCGCGAGCCCGAGCTGCACCAGGTCATGAGCAACCACTACGAGAACATGGCGCGCCTCCTGCACGCTTGTCTGGAGTGGGGCTACCGCCGTCCCGGCCTGTGTCTGGACTCGCCCTCGAATGAACGCATCCGCGGACAGTGGGAAGCCTGCTACCTGCGCGAGCAGACGGATAACCCCCGCCTGGAAAAAGTTCCCCTGCTCAAGTACGACAGCCTTTCCGCCAAGTCCCTGCTCGCCTGGGTGAAGCGCAGCAAGCCCGACTTCATCATCTGCGCGAGCCCGAGGGAGGTCCAAGGGGCATTACGGGAAGCGGGACTGCGTGTGCCGCAGGATGTCGCCCTGGCCAGTGTCAGTGCGGCTCGCGCGGGCGGTAGCCTGAGCGGGATCGTCGAGGACGGCTACGGCGCCGGTGCTCAGGCGGTGTCCCAACTGCTGCGCATGATCTACGGTAACGAACGCGGCCTGCCGGAAAAGCCGCTCAAAATCCTTTTGCCCGCGCAGGTTTACCGTGGGACCACCTGCTGACTTTATCTTCCATGACTGCATCGACTCCTTATGCGATCGCCATCGACTCCGACGGCTGCGTCTTTGACAACATGACGATCAAGCATCGTCAGTGTTTCGGCCCGGCCCTGATCGAAGGCTGGGCGCTCGAACCTGTGCGCGCCGCCGTGCAGGAGGCCTGGGACCACATCAATCTCTTTTCCGCGAGCCGGGGGATTAACCGCTTCCTGGCCCTGCTGGAGTTCTGGCGGACTTTCCCGTCAGAGGCGCTGCCCGCCGGGGTGTCCCGGCCGGACATTACGGGCATGGAAAAGCTCGTCGCCGCGCACGCCTCGCCCTCGGCAGCCTTGATCCTCGACGAATACAAGGTCACGGGCGACGCCTTCCTCCGGCAGGCTGCCGCGTGGAGCGAAAGCGTCAACCAGCGCGTCGCCGCTCTCACGGACGAGACGCCCGCCTTTGCCGACGCGGTGACCTTGATCAAAAGCATATCCGCCGAGGCGCGGGTGTACGTCGTCTCCTCCGCCAACCGCGAAACCATCCGCCGCGAGTGGACGGAGGCGGGGCTCGATGCCCACGTGAGCGATTACGTCACGCAGGAGCGCTGCTCGAAGCAGGCCTGCCTGCGCGGCTTGATCGAGGAGGGCTACCGCACGCTCATGGTGGGCGACTCGCCGGGCGACTTGTCCGCCGCGCAAAAGGCCGGTTCATGGTTCTTCCCCATCCTCCCCGGCCAGGAAGCGCAGAGCTGGAGCGAACTGCTCCGCCTGTGGAATCGGCAAGGGGTCGCCGGTGTCTTTCGCGAGCACCCGCAAGCCGTCGCAACGTATGCTCAAAAGCTGGCCCTGTAATCTCAAAACTGCCATTCGATGGATGAAGGCGACAGGCCGAAAGGTCAACAAAGCGGTAGGTGCCTCTGACCCCTTTGCCCCTTGTTTCGTTCATACATTGCTGATAAGCTAAGAATGTTTTACGATCTTAGCTAGGTCAGCCCCTATTTTAATTTATTAATTTGCCCCTTTATTCGGATGGAAATTTTGGATAAATTAGGGATACAATGACTTTGATTATGAATTTTAATATATATGATTTTTTTAACACTTTAATCGTCTATTCTGTGGCATTATTCGCTCCAATAGTTGTTGCGTTAATGCTTGTGTGCTTAGAGCTTCTTGTGCGTAGAAGAAGTAAACGTAATAAGAGTGTAAGGGTGGGCGGTGCGAATTCACTTTTGTTTAGCATAATTATATTGGGAATTTATTCTATTACTATGTTTATTTCATGGCTGACTTTTATTGTATTCCCACAGACGAGAAACCTTACGACAATACCTCCATTATGCTATTTAATATATTCTTTTAGTTTTTTCCTATCCCTTTTGCTCGTAAAACATGTGGAATCTATTCACAAATAAACATAGAGAAGTTGAAGGGGGCAGGTCAATAGTTTAAATGTTTATTACCTCCTGCATGGAGGCAGAGGCGTAGGTACGGCGCGGTCTATTGGCCACTGTGTTTGAGGCAACAGGGGAGGTGATCCCTGTGGTCTCAGATGCCTTTGGGCATACGGTTGGTTGGCTGGACACGCAGACGACGGCTGGGACCGATGACGATGCCTGGGAGTGGCAGCAGGTTCAGCTCACCGGCTACGGTCCGCACAAGGGGTTTGCGACGCCGGTGTTGGCCCATGCCATGGGGTATAACTTGGCCGACCACTTGGGCGCGGCTTCTGACATGGGCTAATTGTTACCAGATTTGTAACCAACGCCAAGGAGATAGCTTTCGTAAGAAGCTGGTTTCCAACAACCTGTTGATGACCAAAAACTTTTGCCATTCGAAACTAAAGAGTGGCGTCCCCACGGGGATTCGAACCCCGGTCGCTGGAATGAAAATCCAGTGTCCTAGACCTGACTAGACGATGGGGACTTAGCCAGTTGGAAGCGGTTGAAGTTAGGGTTTCGGGGAAGGGGTGCAAGGATTTTTTTGCAGAAAATTAAAAAAGTGTGGCGGGGGGTAATTCCGCGTTTGCTCCCGGGGGCAGGGGCACCTATGCAAGGGGGCCATGACGTTCGACGAAGTCAAGGCGGCGCTGCCCCGGCAGGCCATGCGTGAAGTCACCGGTCTGCCCTTCAAGCATATCGGCTCGGGCAAGGTGCGCGAGATCTACGACCTGGGTGAGACTCTGCTGCTCATCGCCACGGACCGGCTTTCGGCCTTTGACGTGGTGCTGCCCGATGGCATCCCTGGCAAGGGCATCCTCCTGACCCAGGCCAGCCTGTGGTGGTTTCGCCAGACCGAGTCGCTCATCCCCAACCACCTCGTGCCCAACCACGATGCCGCGCTGCGCGAGCTGCTGAAGGACTTCCCGCACCTCGTCCCGTACAGCATGCTGGTGAAAAAGCTCGTCCCGGTGAAGCTGGAGGCCGTCGTGCGCGGCTATCTCGCCGGGAGCGGCTGGAAGGACTACCAGCAGACGGGCAAGCTCTTTGGGATCGAGCTGCCCGCCGGGCTGCAAGACAGCTCGCAGCTGCCGGAACCGCTTTTCACCCCGACGACAAAGGCCGAGGCGGGGCACGACCTGCCTATCGACGAGCCCGACGCCAAGGCGCTGGTCGGCGCGTCCGTCTATGACAAGGTTAAGGCCGTCAGCCTGGAAATCTTCCGCATGGGCACGGAGAAGGCCGCCGCCTCGGGGCTCATCCTCGCCGACACGAAGTTCGAGTTCGGGACCGACGCGGCGGGGACCCTGCACCTGATGGACGAGGTGCTCACGCCCGACTCCTCGCGCTACTGGCCGCGGGAGGATTACCAGCCGGGCCGCCCGCAGACCGCCTTTGACAAGCAATACGTGCGCGACTACCTGGAGACGCTCGACTGGGGCAAGACCTACCCCGGCCCCTCGCTCCCGGTCGAGGTTATCGCCAAGACCCAGGAACGCTACCTGACCGCCCTCGAAAAGCTCTGGCTGAGCCTGAAGGCGTAGGGGGGGGCGTCTGGCCTGTCCGCGCTCTGGGTCGCATGTGTGGGGATCGGGAAGGCTGGTGGCGAGGTCTCATCGGGCAAGCATTGTTTAAAAAAAGCTGTATGATTGTCGCTGCGCCCAAAGTAATGCCCCTCGTCCGCTGGCTGTTGCCGGTGGGGCTGGCGGCGAGCATTTCGCTGCTGTCGGGCGGGAGCGTGCCGCCGGGTGTGGTGCCGGGGATTTTCCAGATCGACAAGGTGATCCATGTGCTGGTGTTCGGCCTGCTGGCGACCGCTGTGTATCGGGCGCTGCCGCCGGGGCTGTCGCCCGCCCGCCGTGTGGTCTGGGCCGTGGGGCTGACCGTCGCCTTCGGGCTCTCCGACGAGCTGCACCAGGGGATGAACCCCGACCGCACGATGGACGGTTGGGACCTGCTGGCGGACGCTGTCGGAGCGGTCGTGGCGACGATGGTTTATCAGCGGTGGGAGCTTTACCGTCGTCTGCTGGAGTGGCGCGTGATTCCGGCCCGCCGCCGTGAGTGTTCTCCGCGCTCTTAGCTTGCCCCGGCGGGCGCGCTTCCCATGCTCGGAGGGCGTATGCCAGAGAAGTCCGAGGCCACCCGGCGCATTCAAGAACTGCGGGAGACGATCGCCCGCCACGACGAGCTGTACTACCGCCAGGGCACCCTGGAAATCGAGGACCAGGAGTACGACGCGCTCAAGCGTGAGCTGGCCGGGCTGGAGGCGGAGTTCCCGGAGCTGGCCAGCGAAGCCTCGCCCACCAAGCGCGTGGGCGACGACCGCACGGAGGGCTTCGCCAAGGTCAAGCACCGCGAGCGCATGATGTCGCTCGACAACACCTACAGCGAGGCTGAGCTGCGCGAGTTCGCGGCGCGGCTGGGGCGGATTTTTCCCGATCGGAATCTGCCTTACGTGGTCGAGCCCAAGATCGACGGGGTGGCTGTGTGCCTGACCTATGAGGGGGGCCAGCTCGTGCGTGCCGTCACCCGGGGCAACGGTGTGGAGGGCGACGATGTGACCGCGAACGTGCGCGAGGGCGTGCCTGCGCTGCCGGACACGCTCAAGGGCGATGCGCCGGAGGTGATCGAGATCCGGGGCGAGCTGTACATGACGCGGGCCGAGTTTTTACGGATCAACACCGAGCGTGAGGAGAAGCAGCTCCCCCTTTTCGCCAACCCGCGCAATCTCACCGCCGGGACGATCAAGCAGCTCGCCGGGGTCGGCGGTCGGCGGCTGGAGATTGTCCTGTACGGGCTGGGGGCTTGCCAGCCGCGCACGTTTAAGACGCAGAGCGAGTTTCACGCGGCGGTCAAAGGGTGGGGTCTGCCCACGCTGGAAAAGTACTGGAGTGCCCAGGGCATCGATGAGGCTTGGGCGTGTATCGAAAAACTGGATACGCTTCGGCACGACTTCGCTTATGAGACGGACGGGGCCGTGGTCAAGCTCGACGACTTCGCGCTCCAGGCCGAGGCCGGGGCCACCGCCAAGTCCCCCCGCTGGGCCATCGCGTACAAGTTCGCCGCCGAGCAGGCCGAGACTTTGCTGGAAAAGATCGACGTGCAGATCGGGCGCACAGGCGCGGTTACGCCGGTCGCGCACTTGAAGCCTGTGCAGCTCGCCGGGACTACCGTCTCCCGCGCCACCTTGCACAACGAGGACGAGATCGCCCGCAAGGACATCCGCCCCGGCGACACCGTGGTCGTGCAAAAGGCCGGGGAGATCATCCCGCAGGTTTTGCGCGTGGTGACCGAGAAGCGCCCGGCGGACAGCCAGCCGTTCGAGTTCGCGGCGTTTTTGCAGGAGAAGGGGATCGAGGCCGAGCGCGTGCCGGGGCAGGCGTTCTGGCGGCTGAAGGGCCGCGACGACCCGGCGCTGATTCGGCGGCGGATCGCGCACTTCGCGGGCAAGCCCTGCCTGGACATCGAGAATCTCGGCGAGGCCGTGGTGGACCAGCTCGTGACGCAGGGGCTCGTGCGGGACCCGGCCGACCTTTTTACCCTCAAGGTGGAGGACCTGCTGCCGCTGGAGAAGTTCGCGCAGAAGTCCTCGGAGAACCTTGTCGCGGCGATTGACGCCAGCCGCCGCAAGGAAGTTTGGCGGCTCGTGCACGCGCTCGGCATCCCCAATGTCGGGGCGCAGTCGGCCAAGGACCTCGTGGCGCACTTTCACAGCCTGCCCGCGATCATGCGGGCCCAGCCCGAGGAGCTGGAGCAGGTGGACGGGATCGGGGCGATTGTGGCGCAGAGCATCCGGACCTTTTTCGAGGACGAGGCGCAGCTCGACCTGGTCGAGCGCCTCATCGCGCAGGGGCTGCGCATCGAGGAGGAGCCGCCTGCCGCCGGGGGCGAAGAAACACCGCTGACCGGCAAGACCGTCGTCCTTACCGGCACGCTGCCCACCCTCAGCCGTGACGAGGCCACCGCGCTGATCGAGAAAGCCGGGGGCAAGACCAGCTCCAGCGTGAGCAAGAAGACCGACTATGTGCTGGCCGGGGACTCCGCCGGGAGCAAGCTCGACAAAGCGCGCAAGCTGGGCGTCTCGATCATTGACGAAGACGCATTCCGTGCGATGATCGGGGAGTAACCCCCGCCGCCTATGTGGTACTACGCCATCTACAACCGCCAGAACGGCCCCGTCAGCGAGGCCGACATGGACCGCCTCATCGCCCAGGGCTTTATCACCGCACAGACGCTCGTCTGGCGCGAGGGCATGCCCGACTGGCAGCCCGCCGCCCAGACCGAGCTCGCCGCCAAGCTGCCACCGTCCGTTCCCGGTGAGGAGCTGCCGCCGGTGGTTTCTCCGCCCGATCAGCCGGGCTCGGGAGGCGCATACCCGCAGCGCAGCTACGGGACCGGGGCGCATAGCTATCGCTCACGTCCGCGCTCGTCAGGCGAAGAGGTGCCGCCGACGCGTTTTGAGATTCCCGCGAAGACCCCGGCCCGCGGCCTGATGGGGCTGGCCAGCGACCTGATGAGCGGTCGCTGGGGGCTGGGGATCGGCTTTTGCCTGATTTACGGGCTGATCGCATTCGGGATCGGCATGGTGCCGTACATCGGCGGGATGATCAACATGCTGCTCTTCGGCGTGCTGGAGGTCGGGGCGCTGCGCTTCTGGCTGACGTACACCCGGGGCGGCGACGCCAAGATCGACCAGCTCTTTTCCGCCTTTCCCATCTTCCTGAAAGCCCTCCTGGCCTACCTCTTACTGAATGCGATCCTTATATTGAGCTGCCTGGTGATGGCTATGCCGGGCTTTATCCTGATGGCGATCGGCTTTAGCCAATCGGGCGGGATGGAAGAGCCCAGCCCCCTCGCCATCGCCGGGGTTGCTTTGGCCGTCGTCGGTGCGCTGATCGCCCTGACCATCATCATGCTAAACCTTGCGCAGGTCTTTTATATCCTGGCTGATGATGCCCGGGTGGGGGTCGTGGAGAGCCTTCAGCGCAGCCGTGCGCTTATGCGCGGGAACAAGTGGCGGCTTTTCCGGCTGCAACTGCTCTTTATGCTGCTGGCGCTCGGGTGCATCTTCACGCTCGGTATCGGGATACTCTGGCTGGTCCCGTACTCGCGCTGCTCGCTGACCTGTTTCTACGAGTCCCTGCTGAGCGAGGAAAAGGGGACTGCGTAGAAATTTTTGCTTTCGTTCGGGTGCCGGCCTGTACCGGAGAAACGTCGCTGCGCGACGTCATTTTTGCTTTAACCGAATACCGTGGGTTAAAACCCACGGCTATCGATCAATCGTCGCTACGCGACGCGTCCGCACAGACGTGAAGATGGTTATGTCGCAATCGGACGGGTCCAATGTCATAACGCCTCTGCGCCTGTGCAGTTAAACATCGCAAACCGTGAGGCGGGTAACGCTTGATCGACCGAAAAAGCGGACGACCCCCTCCTGACATCAGGGGATGCGGCCGGAGCGCTGGAGCTCGCGCTGGAGCGCCATCTGGAACTCGGTCAGGTCGCCCTCGCTCGGCTGGTAGTCCGCGGTATCGCTACGGGGGATGAGGCCGAGGCGGCCCATCTGGTCGAGCTGCCAGTCCATGGTCTTGCCGTCGCTGAAGGTGACCGAGCCGCTGAGGACAGCGCCGGGACGCTGGAGCTTGTCGAGGGTTACGCTGACCGGGGCGCCGCCGGTGGCGGGCACGCCCTCGTCCTCATCCATACCCGGGAAGGGCAGAGGCTCGTCGTCGTCCTGTGAGGGCACGGGGGGCGGAGGCGGGGCCTTGCTCAGGTCGGCGTCGGCCTTGGGGGCCTTGTCCTTGAGCTCCAGGTCGAGGTCGTCCACGAGGAAGCGCACCTCCATGAACGTCATGTTGATGCCCAGCTCTTCGGTCAGGCGTTTTTGGATGTCGGAGAGGCTCAGGCCTTCGCCGACCCAGGCGCCGACTTGCGCTTTTTGCTCATTGGTCAAATCCATGATGATTAAGGGTTCTTGGGTTCCAGGCACCCCCGCGCAAGCCTAAACGGGCGGGGGACTTTCCGGTGCCGGGGTGAGCGGGCGTGTCCGGAAGCTGTCCGGGGCTTACCCGGCGGTCTTGTTGGCGGCGCCGAGGGCGTTGTTGAGGGCGCGGGCAAGGCTCTCGATGAGGAAGGGCTTCTGGACGATTTCGGTCACGCCGAACTCTTTCAACTTGGCCTCCGTGCCCGCGTCGTTAAAGGCGGTGACGAGGATAAAGGGCAGGGTGGGCCGGATGGCGTAAAGCTGCTCGGCCAGCTCGGGGCCGGACATCTCGGGCATCTTTGAGTCCGAGAGCACGAGGTCGAAGTAGTCCGGGTGCCGCTTGACCATTTCCAGAGCCTCGGAGCCGTTTTCGGCTACGCTGACGCGGTAGCCGAGCGAGTGGAGGATGTCCATGCCCAACCCGCGCATGATCGGCTCGTCGTCCACGAGCAGGATGGCTTTTTTGTCCTGCGGGTAGTCCTCGGGAGTGGGCATGGGGGCCTCCGGGACGGGCGTCTCGTGGGAGCGTGGCAGCTCAATGGCAAAGGTGGTTTTGCGACCGGGGGTGCTGGTGGCCTCGATGGTGCCGCCGCAGTCCTGGACGATCTTATGCACGACGGCGAGGCCGAGCCCGGTTCCCAGGCCCAGCTCCTTGGTGGTGAAATACGGGTCGAAAATGCGCGGCAGGATGTTCGCGGCAATGCCGGGGCCGGTGTCGCTGACCTCAAGGCAGGCGCGCTCGCCGGAGGCGTCGGTGCCGAGGCGGACGGAGAGGGAGCCGCCCTTGTCCCCGAGGGCCTGGAGGCCGTTCTGGCACAGGTTCATGACGAGCTGCTGCATTTGGCTGGCGTTGGCCAGGACGCAGACGGGTTCGTCGGGCACGTGGACCTTCAGGGTGACGGCGGGGCTGACGAAGCCCTCCAGCAGCCGCTCGGTAAAGGCGAGGATCTCGCGCAGGTCGAGGACCTTGTGCGGGATGTTGTCGTGGCGGCTGTAGGCGGAAATCTGCTCGATCAGCTCGTGGGCGCTGCGGGCGGCCAGCATGACGTTGGCCATGGCTTTGCGGGCGAGCCGCTCGTTCTTGTACTCGCGCAGGGCCAACTCGGTATTGCCCTGGACGCCCGCCAGGAGGTTTTTCAAGTCATGGGCAATGCCGCGAGCGAGCTTGCCGAGGATGAGCAGCTTTTCGTCGGTCATGCTCTCCGTCTCGTCGGGGCTCTGGCTGGCGTGCGTGCTCATGGTGAGGAAGGGGGAGGGCGCTCAGGCCGTGGCGGGGTCGAGGCGGCGATCCGTGCTCAGGTACTGGCTGACGTAATCGGTGACGGCCTCGGGGAGGGTCCACTGGGTGCCGCCGTAGCCGCTTTCGAGGAGCTTGGTGGTGTCGGCCTGAGTGAAATACTGGTACTTCGAGCGGAGGATTTCGGGCATCTCGACGAAGTCGATCTGCACGGGCAATCCGAGCGTCTCAAAGATCGGGGTCACGAGGCTGACCCAGGTGTTGGCCTGGCCGGAGCCGAGGTTGTAAAGGCCGGATGCCTTGGGGGTGGAGGCCAGGTGGATGGTCATTTCCACGGCGTCCTTCACATAGAGGAAGTCGCGCATCTGCTCGCCGTCGGCGTAGTCGGGGTGGTAGCTCTTGAAGAGGCCGACGCGGCCGGTGTCGCGGATCTGGCTAAAAGCCTTGTGGACGACGCTGCGCATGTCGCCCTTGTGGTCCTCATTGGGACCGAAGACGTTAAAATACTTCAGGCCGACGAGGTGGTCGAGCCAGCCGTTACGCTGGGCGAAGAGGTCGAACAGGTGCTTGGAGTACCCGTACATGTTGAGCGGGCGCAGGCGGGCCAGATCGGGATCGCGGTCGTCCATGCCCTGGGCCCCGTCTCCATAGGTGGCGGCGCTGGAGGCGTAAACGAAACGGCAGTTTTTCTGCAAGGCCCACTCGGCGAGTACCTTGGTGTATTCGTAGTTGTTGTGGACGAGGTAGCGGCAGTCCTTCTCGGTCGTGGCGGAGCAGGCGCCGAGGTGGAAGATCGTGCGGATATCACCCATGTCCTCCAACTCGTCGATCAGGTCGTCGGCCTCGACGTAGTCGGCGTAGCGCAGGGGGACGAGGTTCTTGAACTTATCGTCGGAGCCGAGAAAGTCGCTGATGAGGATGTTGTCGAGGCCGCGGCGGTTGAGCGCCCAGACCAGGGAGCTGCCGATGAAGCCGGCACCGCCGGTGACGAGGATACGGCCTTTTTCAAGTTGTGGCATAATCTAGAGCTGGGAGAGTTCGACCGAACGCTTTTGCGCGGCAGTCAGGGCTTCGGTCACGATCCCGCGCAGATTGTTCCCGGCGAAGGATTCGAGCGCGGCCTGAGTGGTGCCACCGGGGGAGGTGACGTGCTTGCGGAGGGTTTCGGGGTCCTCGGGGGAGGCGTCCATGAGCAGGGCCGAGCCGAGCACGGTCTGCTTGGCCAGGACGGCGGCGGTGGCGCGGTCGAGGCCGAGGGTGACGCCCGCCTCCTCCATTGCCTTCGTAAACTCAAAAACGTAGGCCGGGCCGGAGCCACTCAGGGCGGTAACGGCGTCGAGTTGGCTCTCGGGGAGGGCCACGGTCAGTCCGAGGGCGCCGAGGATGCCCTCGACGGCCTGCCGGTCGGCGTCCGTGAGCGGAGCCTGCGAAGCGAAAGCGGTGGCCCCGGCGCCGATCTGGCCGGGGGTGTTGGGCATGGCGCGCACGAGGTTGCGGCACTGCGGGAACTTCGCCCCGAGGCGCTCCAGGGTGGTCCCGGCGAGAATGGAGAGGACGAGCTTGCCCGCCGTGAGGGCGGTCAGCTTCTCGTCCAGCGCGCTGAACTGCTGCGGCTTGCAGGCCAGGACCATGATGTCCGCCCCGGGCAACAGCGTGGCCAGGTCGCGGGAAAAGCCGATACCGGTCTTTTTCGCCAGTTCGGGCCCGGTGTCGTCGTCGCCGCAGGTGCAGGCGAGTTCTTCGGGCTTGCACAGCCCCTTGCGGATGAGGCCGCCAATGATGGCCGAAGCCATTCGGCCGGCGCCGAGGAAAACCACTTTTGCCATTTTCTTAAATTAACCGATGGTCCGCCCGGCCAGTTGCTCCGGGATGGTCTTGGAGACCGGGTAGCTGACGACGGCACAGGTGCCGCCGCCCGGACGCTCTTGCAGGTCCAGGTCACCGTGCAGATTGCGGACGGCGTGGCGGGCCATGGTCAGGCCGAGTCCGCGGCCGACCGAGGTCTTGCTGGTGATGAAAGGTTCGAAAATCGTGTCGCGGATGTTGACCGGGATGCCCGCGCCGTCGTCGTTGATCTTGATCAGCAACCGCTGGCTGTCGCCCATATCGACGAGTTCGGTCTCGAGCCACACCTCACGGTTTTCGTTGGGCTCGTTCTTCGGATAGGATTCCCAGGCGTTGATGAGGAGCTTGCCGATGATGCTCTCCAAGGCCTCGTTGTTCGTTTCGAGGGTGAAGTCCTCGGGCAGGTCGTTGGTAATGGTGACGACGGTATCGACCTCGTACTCTTCCTTGAAGCGTTCGATGCTCGACTCCAGCAGGTCCTGGAGGTTGAGGGGCGTGAGGGCGACGCGCTCGTTCGTGGCGATGGTGCTGAGCTGCCGGATGATGTTGACCATGCGGTTGATGGCCTGATCCATCAGGGTCACGCTGCGCTGGACCATGTCCGGGCTGTCGAAGCCGTTCTTGAGCAGGTCGAGGTAACCCACGACCACGCCGAGCAGGTTGTTCAAATTATGGGCAATGCCCTGGGTGATGGCGCCGATGGCCGCGGTCTTGCGGGAGTCCGCCAGGCGCATCTGCAGGTCCATGTTCGCGCGGAAGATTTCCTGGAGCCGCAGCTGGGTCTTCACGCGGGCGAGGGTCTCGTCCAGGTCGATGGGCTTGGTGATGTAGTCCACGCCCCCGGCGCTGAGGCCCTCCAGTTTGCCCTCCTTGGAGGACTTGGCGGTGATGAAAATGATCGGGATGGCCTTGGTGTCCTCGTTTTCCTTGAGACGCTGGCAGGCCTCGATGCCGTCCATTTCGGGCATCATGACGTCGAGCAGGATGAGGTCGGGGGGGGTGGCCTTGACCGCTTCCAGACATTCCAGTCCATTGTAGGCGGTCTGTACGACATAGCCCTCGCGCTCAAGCTTGCGCTGGAGCAGCTTGATGTTGATGGGCTGGTCGTCGACAACGAGGATTTTAGCGGGCTTCACAGCGCGGGATTGGATTCGAGTTCGGCCTTATGATGAGCGGGTTCGGGGGCTTAGCGCAAACCCATTTTTCCATTCCTGAGCGGTTGCCTCGGGGACGATGGGGCCACGGCGGCATTTTCCGTGCAGGATCGGAGCTATTGCGGGCGGATCACGCCCCGCTCATTGAGGTATTCGAGGAGGGTCCGGGCTGCGATCTGGTGCCCGGCATTGCCCCAGTGGGCGTCGTTGGGCAGGTAAATGTCCTGTACCTCTCCGCTTTCGACGGCTGCGCCGATGGCCTCGTGCAGGGGCAGGCGGGGCAGGTCCCCGGCGTTGGGGAGCAGCTCCAGGGTGTTGAGGATGGGGGTGGGCGGGGACTGGATATAGTCGCGGAAGATGGTGGATTTGTCCGGGGCGAGCATGAAGACGAAGTGGGTCACGCCGTTGGCCTCGACCCGCTCGCGCAGGGTGCGCACGCGCTGCGCGATGATCGCCCACCACTCGGGAGTGACGTCGTTCTTCCAGGTATCTCCGTGATAGTAGAGAATCTCGCTGGGGAGCCGGTTGGTGAAAAAGACGTCCGAGGTGAGCTGGCAGCGGATGGCCTTGTCGCGGGTGCCGATGAGGCGCTTGAGGTCGCGCTGGAGGCGGTGGACCCCGTCGCTCATGTTGAAGGACGGGCTCAGGTCCGGCAGCACGCGGGTCTTGGTCGCCGGTTCGGGCGCGAGACTGAGTGTGCTGGTGACGGACGCCGTATCCACCGGGATCGATACGTCGTCTCCGAAGCCCGGGTTGAGGGTGTGCAAGCCGTGCTCGACGATCTCATAGACGAACAGCTTGGGCGGGTGCTGGCGGAAGGTCTCGCTCTCCAGCAGCTCGGGAATCGAGATCTGGCCGCTGTGAAAGGTGATGATGCTCCAGCCGGTGGCCTCGTGCAGGTAGTTCTCCCAGCCAAAGGTGGTGTTCTGGGAAAAGGAGTCCCCCACAACCACGACATCGTAAGGGCGGTCGTAAGTCTTGAGGGTGGGGGCCTGGGTCCAGAGTTGCTCGTTAAACACCTCCTCGCCCGCCCGTGGGGCGAAATCCTGCTCGCGGTAGCCCCCGAGCCGGGTCATATCGCCGGTGTAGGTGGCGGTGGTGGACACATAGGCGGTCACCACGACCCACACGAGTGCGAAACAGAGGGCCAGTCCGAGGGCGTAGGTGCGCTGCTTCATGCCTCAGAACTGGTAGTAGAGGAACTCGCTGACCGTGGTCATGTTCCAGATCGTGACCAGGAACAGCCCGGCGGTGAAGCCCAGCCAGCCGAAGCTGGGCCGCCAGCACAGGCGGCTGGGACCGGGGCAGAGCTTGCCATGGTCGATGTAGAGCCCCGGAAAGAGTTGCATGGTATTGGGCAAGGTGAAGACGACAACCCCCGCGGCCAGCAGGATGGCCAGCGGCGTGCCATGATAGTCGCCGTGAGCGGTGGCCGAGATCCCCCAGCTCTGGAGCGTGCCGACCCATTCGGTGGGGACGGTCAACCCGCCCAGCGGGACCATTTCCGACCAGAAGTGCCAGGCCCCCGAAAAGGACGGGCTGTTGAAAATCACCCAGGTGAAAATGAGGAAAACGAAGGTGACGACATGCGCGCAGGCACGACCGGCCCACCCGCCGCGCTCCTTCCAGAGGTGGCGCCACAGGTGGTTCGCGCCGATGGCGAGCCCGTGCACCAACCCCCAGATCAGAAAGGTCCAGCCCGCCCCGTGCCAGATGCCCCCGATCAGCATTGTGACCAGGATATTGAGGAACTTGCGGTCGATGCGCACGCGCCCCCCGCCCAGCGGGAAGTAGATGTAGTCCCGCAGAAAGCTGGAGAGCGAGATGTGCCAGCGACGCCAGAACTCGATGATATTGAGAGACTTGTAGGGGGAGTAGAAGTTGATCGGCAGCCGGAAGCCGAAGAGGAAGCCCAGCGCCAGCGCCATGTCCGTGTAGGCGGAGAAGTCGAAGTAGATCTGGAAGGTGTAGGCCAGCGCCCCGGTCCAGGTCTCGTAAATGTTCAGGACCTGGTGCAGCTCGGCCTGCCGGAACAACGGCGAGGCGATGGTGCTGAGCTGGTCGGCGAGGACGACTTTCTTAAAAAGCCCGACCACAAACAGCGTGGCCGCGACATTGACGTTGGCCAGGGTGATTTTCGAGACGGCCTCGCGGATCTGCGAGATGAAGTCCTTGTGGTGCACGATGGGCCCGGCGATCAACTGCGGGAAAAACGACACGAACAGCGCATACTCCAGGAAATCGTGCGGCTCGGTCAGTCGCCGGTACACATCGACCAGGTAGGCGATCTGCTGGAAGGTGAAAAACGAGATGCCGATGGGCAGTACCAGCCCCCAGAGCGGAAACTGCGTGCCCGCTGCCGTATTAACCGAGCCGATCATGAAGTCGGCATATTTGAACACCAGCAGCGGGGTCAGATTGACGGCGATCCCGATCACCAACCACAACTTGCGGGTCCGCTCCCGGCGGGTGAGGATGCGCGAGAGAACGAGGTTGAGCACGATCATGCCCGCCAGCAGGCCGAAAAAGCGGATGTCCCACCAGGCGTAGTACACGCAGGAGCCTGCCAGCAGCAGCCACAATGGCGCACGACCGTACCGGCTCCTCACCAGAATGGCGTAGAGCAGGAACAGCAACGGCAGAAAGACAAAAAGAAAGACGTAGCTGTTGAAGAGCATGAGCAAGCGAAGCCTCCCGAAGTCGGGAGGCTGCTGCCTCGCGGAAAGACCGAACCGATTGACAACCCGTGCGATAAAAAACGGCGAACGGGGAACCGACAATAAAAATAACCGCCTTTAACTGCGGTGACGCAAGCGGCCTATTCGGCGATGACCACTGTGCGGCAGAGGAAATCGTGCCCGGCGCGGCGGTTGCCGTTGAAGAACGGGATCAGGTAGTTGACCCACAGGAGCATGGGCAGGGGCAGAGGAAAAAGCAGGGTGAGGGTTTTGATCCCGCCGCGCAGGGCGTACTCAAAGGGGGACGCGGGTTGGCCGGTCTGGATCTTGATCGCGCGCAGGCCGAAGGTGCGCTTACCCAGCGAGGTGCCCTTGCACAGGGCTTCCACCAAGCCAAAATACACCCAGAAGGTGATGATCATGATTTGCCAGCTGTAGGCGAGCATCTGCACCATGGGCGAGTCCTCAGCCGGTTCGGGGGCGGGCGGTGTCGGTTCGCCGTTACGCTGGGCCTCCTGTACGGCGGCGGCGTAGCTGTCCACGGTCTGGACCATGTCGCGCATGCCCTCGGCATGGTTCTGGGGCAGGAGGATTTTGATCAACAGAAACAGGGTGAAGAAAAACACCAGCAGCCCGTCCATGAGGAAGGCCAGTGCCCGCATACCCAAGCCCGCCCGCCGCGGCAAGGGCGGCGGCGGGGTAAACCCTCCGGGCAGGGGCGGCGGTGTCTGCTCGGCCATGGGAAGGCCCTAGGCCTGGCTCAGCTTGAACGCCTTGAGCGTGTTCTTCATCAGCATGGCCACGGTCATGGGGCCGACGCCGCCGGGCACCGGGGTGATCAGGCTGCACTTGGGCGCGACCGCGTCGAAGTCCACATCCCCGACCAGGCGGTACCCGCGCTTGCGGCTGGGGTCCTCCACTCGGTTGATGCCCACGTCGATGACGACCGCGCCTTCCTTGACCATGTCCGCGGTGATAAAGTTGGCCCGTCCGATAGCGGCGACCACGATGTCCGCCTGGGAAGTGATTTCGGCCAGATTCTGGGTGCGCGAGTGGCACATGGTGACGGTGGCGTCACCGGCGGCGCCCTTCATCCCGAGCAGAAGGGAGACGGGCTTGCCCACGATCAGGCTGCGGCCCACGACGGCCACGTTCTTGCCCTGGGTCTTCACGCCCGAGCGCTGGAGCAGCTCGATGATCCCGGCCGGGGTGCAGGCGACGAACGCCGTCGGGTCTTCCTGGCAGAGCTTGCCGAGGTTGGCCGCGTTGAAGCCGTCCACGTCCTTGAGGGGGGAGACCCGGTTAAAGACCTCGCGTTCGTTCATGTGCGCGGGCAGGGGGGCCTGCACGAGGATGCCGTGCACGCCGGGGTCGGCGTTGAGCTCGTCGATGAGCATGAGCAGCTCCTCCTGCGTCGTGCTCTCGGGGAGCACGCACAGGCGGCTCTCGATGCCGGCTTCACCGGCGACCCGCTGTTTCTTGTTCACGTAGGAGACCGAGGCCGGGTCTTCGCCCACGCGGATAAAGGTGACGCAGGGTTCGCCCATAAGGGAAGCGACTTCCGCCGCCACATCCGCCAGCACCTGTTGTGAGATCGCGTTACCGTCAATCAATTCCATCCCACCGACAGAAAGCCTCCCGCCCACACTTGGCAATGCCGGAATGCAGCGGGGTGGGGTTACACCCGCTGGCACTCCGGCTGGAGCAGCAATCAGGGGCTGCGCCCCTACGCGGGTGCAGGGCTTGTCCTGTCGGTTGTTGCGTCAACGCTTGGCCGCGAGTCTGAACCCCAACGGGGGGTTCGCGGGTCAGCTCCGGGTTGGTCCGAGCGTAGCGAGGGCCTACCCGGAGATCGGTGAGGCGGGAGAGTTCTTCAACCCTGGAAGGGTTGCGCCTTTGCCACTGCGCTGATAGCGCGTAACCCCTATGGGCCGGGCTGGTATGCGTAACCCCTTTGGGGTTGTCACTCCCACGCATGGAGCCCTCATTCACCCATGAATGCTGGTCCAGCCGGACCTAGCGGGTGAGGCGGATGAACTTGGCCTTGATGACGATGGGGACGGTAGTGCCGGTTTTTTCGGCCACGCCCTCGATGATAACGGGCTTGTCGAGGTAGGCCTCGATGGGGGAGACGAGGAGGGCGTTCTCAATTTCCACGTAGGCGATGCGCTTGCCGGAGGCGTCCTGCAGCGCGTAAGAGTAGTCCGGCGCGAAAAAGTCGAAGCTGAAGCCCCGGATGCGGCTGAAGGTGCCTTCGTACAGGCGGGGAACTTCGCGGCTGAGGACCTTGTTCTGGGCGGCGGTGGCGGTGTTCACCGGCGCGTAGCCGGGGGGCGGCAGAACGGGCTGCTGCGGGCCGGCCTGGACGGGCGCGGGTGCCGGTCGGGGAGCCTGCTGGGCAGGCTTGGGGGCCGGAGTCGTTGCGCGGGCGGTGGGTGCCTTGGGCGCGGGCTGGGCGGGCGGCGGCGTGACGACTTCCAACTCCTCGACGGCGATGATCTCGCCGCCTTCCTGAGCGACGGGGATCGTGCTCACGGCCACACCGGGGGCGGTGGAGGCGGCAGCGGGCGTGGCGGCTGTACGTGGAGCCGTGATGGTGACGCGCTGCTGGGCGGCCTGGGCGCTGGCCACGGAGGGCAGCGGCGGGAAAATATCGGGGTTGCGGTAGTACACGTGGCCGTCGCCCTGAAAGGCGACGGTGGCCCAGTTGCCGCTGCGGTCGATGGCCTTGGCGTTGTCACCGACCTGGATGCGGGCGATGATCCCGCTGGCCGTGCTTTTACGGATAAACAGCTGTGCGCCGGGCTTGAACGTCCCGTCCTTGTTCGTCTGGGCGACCTCCACGAAGCCGACGTAGTGGCCCGGGTACGCGATCCGGTACCAGTCGTTGTCCACCTTGCCGTCGCTCACCGGGTGCTCCGGCGAGAGGGCCTGCGCCTCGGAGAGGGGGACCGTTTCGAACACCACGCCGTTGGCCTCCGGTTCCAGATAGAGGTTGACGGCGGGCTGGGCGTTGAGAGTGACCGCGCCCAGCAGGGACAAAATGGCGATAAGGCTGCGCATCGCTTGAACCCCTACACTAACAGCCATACGTCCTTCCGGGTCAACTGGAAAAGGGCGATTAGGCGTTTGAGAGTTTGAAGGTTTGAGCGTTTGAGAGTCGGAAATACGGCTTTGGTCTCCCGCATAACTCTCAAACTCTCAAACCTTGAACTGTCAAACGTCCCGGCTCCCTCAGGAGCCGGGCTTGGAGGCGGGAAGGGCGGCCAGTTCGGGGGGGAGCTGGTCGGCCTCGTAGGTGGGGAAGCTCAGCTCCAGCAGGGAGGTCAGCGGCACCTCAAAGGTGGTCTGTCCCTGGCTGCGGTCCACCAGCACGGCCACGCCGACGGTATCGCCGCCCTCGGCTTTGACGATGTCGAGAGCCTCGCGCACGCGCCCGCCGCGGGTGATCACGTCCTCGACCACGAGGATGCGCTCGCCCGGTTCGATCTTGAAATTGCGCCGCAGGGCGAGCTTGTCCTCGACTTTTTCGACGAAGAGGAACCGTGCGTCGGCCTGGCGGGCGACTTCCTGCCCGATGACGAGCCCGCCCATGGCCGGGGCCACTACGGTCTCGAAGCCGCCTTTACCGACCTTGTCGAGCAGCAGCTCGGCCAGCCGGGTGACTTCGCGCATCCGCTCGCACACACGTGCGCACTGGAAAAAGTGCCCGCTGTGGAGCCCGCTGCGCAGCACAAAGTGCCCCGTCAGCAGGGCGCCGGTTTCCTTAAAGATGTTTAAAACTTCGGCCTGGGTGTCGGACATGGCCGACCACTCAGACAAACCCGCGCCCGGCAGGCAACTTTTTACTGAGGGGCCGCGCCCTTGGGCGGCCCAAAAGACCGCTAACCGGAGTTTTCGTGTCCGCGGTCATGTCAGAATGGCTTGGTGCCTCCCGTTGGTTTCAACGAGTGGGATGCACGTGCATTATATGTTCGGGGTGGGGCCTTTCTTGAGGGGGTAGCCGCCTGTCTGGCGGCGTAGGGGCATAGCCCCTCATTGTCCAGTGCAGCCACGCACCTGCAAAAAGGGATTGCCGGAACCGCTGAGGGGATTACATAGTCCGCAATTTCCCTGAATGTATCTCCGCGAACTCGTCATCAACGGCTTTAAAAGCTTTGCCGACCGCACGCGCGTCCAGCTGGACAAGGGCGTGACGTGTATTGTCGGGCCCAACGGCTGCGGCAAGAGCAACATCGTGGACGCCATCCGCTGGGTGCTCGGCGAGCAGTCCGCCAAGGCCATGCGCGGCAGCAAGATGCTGGACGTGATTTTCCAGGGCACGGACCGGCGCAAGCCGCTGCCCTCCTGCGAGGTCTCGCTCGTCTTCTCGGACTGCGAGGCGGAGCTGGGCACGCGCTTCAACGAGGTCGAGATCACCCGCCGCGTGGACCGCGAGGGTGGGGGCGACTACTTCATCAACGGCAAGCGCTGCCGCCTCAAGGACATCCAGAACCTGTTCATGGACACCGGCGTGGGCCGGGCCAGCTACTCGTTCATGATGCAGGGCCAGATCGACCAGATCCTCTCGTCCAACCCGCAGGAGCGCCGCACAATCTTTGAAGAGGCCGCCGGGATCACCCGCTACAAGGCCCAGCGCAAGGAGGCCCTGAACAAGCTCGCCCTCGTTGACCAGAACCTGTCTCGCGTCACCGACGTGATCGAGGAGGTGGGCCGCCAGATCGGCTCGCTCAAGCGCCAGGCCAGCAAGGCCCTGCGCTACCAGCGCATTAAGCACCGCCTGACGCACCTCGACCTGGCTTACAACACCCACCAGTACGCCGTGCGCAAGGCCGCCGTGGCCGATGTGGAGAAAAAGGCCGAGCAGCTGCGTTCCGACGTCAACCGCCTCTCCGCCCACCTGGGCGAGGCCGAGGCCGGGCTGGAAACCAGCCGGGCCGAGCGTACGGAGCTTTTTACCGCCTTGCAGGAGGCCCAGCAATCCGTCTCCGATCTGCGTTCAGAGATGGAGAACGCTGCCAACCAGGCCGACTTCGCAGAGGTCCGCATCGGCGACGTCTCCAAGCGCATCGAGGAGATCGAGACCGAGCTTCACAGCCTGGAGGGCCAGCGCGAGGCCCTTGATGAGCAGGCAGCCAATCACGAGCAGGACAAGCAGATGGCGCTTGATCTGATGGGGAGCTCCGACGAGGCCTTCCGCGAGCGCAACGAAGCCTTCCAGGGCCTGCTCGCCCGCCTGCGCGACGCCGAGGAGCGCCTGGAGGAGTACAAGCGCGACCTCTTGATCAAGGAGGGCGGCATGACCCGCCTGCGCTCTCAGTGCACCACGCTGGAGGTCGATCTCAAAACGTTTCAGGTCAAGCATGGCGACTTGAGCGACGGGCTTTACCAGACCCGTGAGCAGGGCGAGATGCTCACCGCCCGCCGCGACGAGACCGCCCGCGTGCTCGACGAGCGCGAGCGCCAGGCCGAGGAGGCCGCCACCCAGGTTTCCAACGCCCAGGCCGAGGTCCAGCGCCTGCGCGGCGAGTTCCGCGAACTCCAGAAGGAGATCCAGGAAATGGACCGCACGGTCGCCCGCCAGAGCGCCAAGCTGACCACCCTCGAAGACCTGCAAAAGCGTTTCGAGGGCTTCTCCGCCGGGGCCAAGGCCATCCTCCAGGGCAAGCTCGACGAGGTCGTCCCCCGCAGCGAATTTCACCCCCTGACCGCCCTGCTGGACATCGACGAGGGCTACGCCGCCGGGATCGAGACCCTTCTCGGGGGCACTGCCGACGCCATCGTCCTGCGCGACAAGGGCCGCACCGCCGAGGTCTTGGCCGCGCTTGAGGAGCGCCAGCTCGGGCGCGTCTGCCTCCAGGTCGAGGCCAAGGGGACCGGCTTCAGTAACGAGGGGCTGCCCGAGTGGCTCACCCCCGCGCACACCGTGGCCCGTGGCCGCGACGAGTCTTCCGCCGCGCTGGTGAACAATTTCCTCGAAGGTTGCTACCTGTGCGAGAGCGCGGCGCAGTTTCTGGAGTTCTGGGCGCTGCGGCCCGACTTCGCTTTCACGCTCGTGGCCACGCAGGCCGGGGAGCTGGTGGACCGGCGTGGGCTGGTCTTCGGCGGCGGCCCGCGCAAGGGCCAGCAGGAGCAGAGCTTTATCCAGCGCGTGGCGCTGATCAAGCAGCTGCGCACCCAGATCGCCGAGGACAACGAAAAGCTGACCCAGCTCAACGAGCGCGCGCTCCAGCTCCAGTCCGATATGGACGGGGCCGACCAGTCCGTGGAGGAAAACCGCCGCCGCGAGAACGAGCTGCGCCAGGAACTTTCAGCGCTCAAGTCCGAGCTGCGCGCCGCCGAGAGCGCCATCAACGAGAACCAGCACGCCGTCAGCCGTCAGGCCAAGCAACTGGAGGAACTGGAGGCCAACCGCGAGGACGCCGAAAAGCGCCTCATGGCCGGTCGCGCCAGCCTGGAGGGGGCCGAGTCCGCCCTGGCCGAGCAGCGTGAGAAGATTTCCCAGACCGAGAGCGAACTTCAGCACATGCGCACCGAGCGCGACGCCCATCAGGAGGGCCTGGCCGAGGTTCGCCTGGAGCTGGCCGAGAAGCGCCAGCGCCTGGAGCTGCTCGACCGCGGGCTGACCGAGGCGCGTTCGCAAGGTCGCCAGCTGGAGGAGCGCCTGCTGCGCCGCCGTCAGGAGGCCGACACGCTCCGCGCCCAGGTGGAGGAGCTGGAGCGCGACTCGACGGTCCAGCGCGCCCGCGCCCAGGAGATTGAGAAAACCCTTTCCGTCACGAGCGAGACCCTCCAGGGCAAGCGCGAGGCCCTCAACACGGTTGAAGCCTTTATCCGCGAGTCCGAGAACGAGCTCGGTGGCGAGCGTACCGAGCTGCGTGAGAAAGAGAGCGCCCTCAACGCCTGCGACGTCAAGCTGGCCGAGGAGCGTTCGCAGACCAACTTCCTGATCGAGAAGGTCCGCACCGAGTACGAGCGCGAGATCATCTACATCGACTGGAAGCAGGAGCTGTGGGCCGCTGACGAGAAGTTTGAGACCCGGATCAAGCTCGACGACATGGACGACGACGAGGGCCTCGTGGCCAAGACCAAGGGCGAGCGCGGCGAGCCCACGGCGGAGGACTTCGCGGCCATGGACGAGACCGACTGGTCCAGCGTCGAGGACGAGATCCGCGACCTGCGCACCCGCATTCACAGCCTCGGGGCGGTCAACCTCGTCGCGATCGAGGAGTACGCCGAGCTGAAGGAGCGCTACGACTTCCTCAACTCCCAGAGCGAGGACCTCTGGAAGTCCAAGGAAGAGCTGCTCAAGGCTATCGACGAGATCAACGAGACCTCGCAAAAGCTCTTCCAGGACACCTTCGAGCAGATCCGCAAGACCTTCATTTTCACGTTCACCAAGCTCTTCAACGGCGGCCAGGCCGACCTCGCCCTCGTCGAGGCCGAAGACGTGCTGGACTCCGGCATCGAGATCACCGCGCGCCCTCCGGGCACCAAGCTGCGCAGCCTTTCGCTACTCTCCGGTGGCCAGCGCACAATGACCGCCGTGGGCCTCCTATTCGCGATCTACAT
>JAUTCS010000098.1 GCA_030673825.1 Verrucomicrobiota bacterium JB024
GCTCTGCCGAGAGCGACTAACTCCTGCCGATCGTGCCCCCCTCCCCGCGCTCCGGCTGCCAGTGGCTCGCGCACTGGGGCGCGCACGGCTGCCATGGCCTGCTCGCCGACGAGATGGGCCTGGGCAAGACCCTGCAAATCCTTTCCCTGCTGGTGGCGCATCCGGTCCCGGACAAGCGCTCCATCATCGTCTGCCCGGCCAGCGTCGTGCCCGTGTGGCAGAGCGAACTGCGCAAGTTTTTCCCGGACCAGCTCTGCCGCATCCTGCGCAAGGGCGAGGACTTTTTCAGCTCGGACGAGCCCTGCCTGTGGATCGCCAGCTACACCCAGCTGCGCCGCCACAAGTCCCAGCTCGACCAGATCGAGTTCGGCTACGCCGTGCTCGACGAGGCCCAGTACATCAAAAACCCGGAGGCCAAGGTCACCCAGGCGTGCATGAACATCCGCGCCCGGCACCGCGTGGCCCTCACCGGTACGCCGCTGGAGAACCGCTTCCTGGACCTGTGGACGATCTTCCGCTTCCTCATGCCGGGGCTGCTCGGCAGCCGCCGCCGCTTCGAGGAGCACTACCAGGCCGACCCCGAGGGATTCATGAAAAAGGTCGGCGTGCAGATCGCGCCCTTCGTCCTGCGCCGCACCAAGGACAAGGTCCTCAAGGAGCTGCCCGGCAAGGTCGAGACCGACCTCATCTGCTCCATGACCGAGCTCCAGCGCCGTCTCTACCAGCAGCTGGCCGAGGAGGGCGTGGCCCGCATCGGGGACAACCTCCAGACCTACACCGCGGAGAACACCTTTAGCCTGCTGACCCTGCTCACGCGCCTGCGCCAGGTCTCCTGCGACCCCGGCCTGCTGCCGTGGATGAAGCAGGGCACCGACTGGCAGCAGAGCGGCAAGCTCCTCACCCTCATCGACCGCCTGCGCGAGATCGTGGCCAACGGCCACAAGGCCGTCGTCTTCAGCCAGTTCGTTACCTTCCTGGACCGGGTCAAGGCCATGCTCGACATCGAGTTGCCCGGCCTCGAACTCTACACCCTCACCGGCAAGACCGCCGACCGCGCCAAGCCGGTCGATGCCTTCCAGACGACGAAAAACCCCGCCGTCATGCTTGTGAGCCTGCGGGCGGGGGGCACGGGCGTCACCCTGCACGCCGCCGACTACGTCTTCCTCCTGGACCCGTGGTGGAACCCCGCGGTGGAGAACCAGGCCATCGACCGCGTGCACCGTATCGGCCAGCGCAAGACCGTTTTTGTCTATCGTCTGGTCACCGCCGGCACGGTCGAGGACCGTGTCCAGCAGCTCAAGGCCGGCAAGCGCTTCCTCTTCGAGGAAACGATGCGCGCCGCCCCCGGCGGAGCCGACTTCACCCAGTACTTCCACTCGCTGCACGAGCTCATCGACCTGCTACCGGACAAGTCCGGGGAATAACGGTCCTTTGATGGGGCGGGATGTGTCTGCTCCGCATTACTGAGACTTATGTTCAGGCGTTGCGAGTTTTTACTGGGTAATAATGGCCGCTGATCGAGGCTGGCCTCTTGTATTCGGGTGGAATTCATTGTAGTACGAACGCACCAATTTTGCTTTGGCTGTCAGTGCGTGCCTCCTGACAGTCATTCTCCACCGGCGTTAAAGGCAAGCGGACGGAGTTTATTCTGTCCCGCCCGGCGTCGGCGTGTGCCCTTCAGGCCGCTTCTATTTGGGGGAGCGGCCTGATCGCTTTTCTGTTAGGGAGGTAGAGCGAGGATGGACGTCAGGCTTGATTGTCACGGTAAATTCACATTACGGCCATTGCTATTAGATACGCATGGGTGCATGTTATTTTCGTTGAATAATACGGCAAAACCCGGCATCAGCTTTGCTTTGCACCGTTTTTGACAACCGGGGTTTTGCGTCCGCCTCTCACTGCTTTCAGCGTGTTTCGCCCGCCGAATGCCCTAATCTTGACTTTCATGCACCCTTTTTACCAAGCCGAACTCAAGCAGATCAGGCAGAACCTTGTCCTGATGGGCGAGCGTGCGATCGAGGTGGTTCGTTTCGCCGTCCAGTCTCTGGTCGATGACGACGCGGACCTCTCCGGGAAAGTCATCGAGATGGACGACCGGATCGACGAGCTCGAGCTGGCCATCGACAGCGAGGCCATCCGTTACATTTCGCTGCGCTCCCCGGTCGCCTCCGACCTGCGCCTGCTGACCATGGCGATGAAGGCCTGCCACGACCTTGAACGGGTCGGTGACGAGGCCACCACCATCGCCAAGTACGCCCGGCGCATGCACGACAACTACCCGCCGAAAAATCTCCGCGCCATCCCCACCATGGCCGAACTCGTCATCGAGCAGTTGCGCAATGCCATGGACAGCTTTATCTCCGAGGACGCGCAGGTCGCCTACTCGGTGCCCAAGCAGGACCGCCAGATCGACGACCTGCACCGGCAGAACTACCGCGAGCTCACCGCCGCCATCCGCCAGACCCCCGAGCTGACCGAGCAGCTGATCGAGCTCATCTTCATCTCCAAGGCGCTGGAGCGCATCGGCGACCACGCCACCAATGTGGCCGAGGATGTCATCTACGTGCTCGAAGGCGACGACGTGCGCCACACCGAGGCCGTCAAGCGTTCCGTCCAGTCCGGCCACTGAGGCGGAGATAAGTCCGGTCGGAGCTAGCCTTGCGCAGCCATCGGAGCTTGCGCAGGCGTTCCGGTGCTTGAAGTTTCTCCGGCGCGAGACACTCCAGCGCGAGACACTCCGGGGGTGATGCTTCGGCGTAAAAATACCCCGATGCTAAAGCACGACGGCAACCCCAACGGGGTTGCGCACTTCAGCCCAGGGTTGCTTCGCTACCCTGGGACAAGAAAAAGGGACCGACTTCTTTCCCCTCAACCCTGAAAGGGTTGCGCAGAGGCGTTACGCTGAACGCGGAGAGTCCTCCGCTGCTCAAGCCTGCCGGTTCAACTCACCCGGCTAAAATATCCCTTGCTCTCGGCCAACCCGCCGGGTCGGTTACGCCGCAGCCATTGGCGTTCGTGGGCGGCGAGGGCTTCCTGGACGCCTGCTCGTAACGCATCTCCTCCCACCCGGTTTTCGCGGGCGCAGGTCAACCGTTCCAGTGAGAGCCGGGTCAGGCGCACGGCTTGGCGGGCCTCGTCCATCAGCCAGCGGGCGTCGCCGCAGCGCGGAGCCGCCCGTCCCAGGTGTGTCTCGGCCTGCGTCAGCTTTTCCGCGATCTGCGCGGTCTCGGCGGGGGAGATTTGTTGGGCCAGCGTGCGGACTTCGTCCGTCTCGCCGAAGAGGGCCCGAAAGAGTACGCTGCGGTTGTGCTGGCGCAGCGCGGTGCAGGATTCGATCTCGCCGAGTGCGGCGAGCGCGTCGGCGAACCCGCCCGTGGCGTCGTCGAGCAAGCGGCGACTGAGCGTTAGTGTCCAGCGGTCGGGGTCGGTCTGCTCGCCCTCCCAGGCGTGCTGCGCGGTCAGTACGAGCGCGGGCAGCGTGAGCGGAAGCGGTTGGATATGCCCCTGGTCCCCCCAGTGGGTGAGGAGCAGCCCGTGCGCCCCGTGGCGCAGCCCTTCGCGGGTAGCGCTGGCGATGTTCGCCCGCGCCGTTTCCAGCCGTCCGTGCGTGCTCAGCCAGGTCGAGTCACCGGGGGCGACGAGAAAACGGAACCCCGCGTCGGCGACCTGCTTGCACTGCTCGGCAAAGGGATGCTCCCGCTCGTAGCCCCAGATGACGGGGACGGCCCCGGCGGGCAGCCGCCGGATGAACTCGGGACGCTTGAGCACGATGTCGGCCCAGAAGTGCATCTGCCGCCCGTGCTCGGCCACGAGCTTGCCCACCTGCTCCAGAAACTCCAGGTAAACCTCCTCGATGCCGACGGCCTCGGCGCGGGCGCGACTGTGCCCGAGCCCGAGGTCGAAGGTCTCGTCGCAGCCGACGTTGAACTTCCGGCTGCGGAAGTGCGGCAGCAACTGCGTATAAAGGTCGTCGAGCAGGGCGAGGCTGGCGGCGTCGGGCTTGAGCGTGGCCCCGTATTTGCGGAAGTCGCCGAAGGGCGAGGTAAACCCGTCCGGGCACTCGGCCAGGTGCCGGTACTCGGGGTGGCGCAGCCAGCGCTCCAGGTGGCCGAAGGAGTTCTGGTTGGGCACGAGCTCGATGTGGCGGGCGGCGCAGGCGGCGTCGAGCCGCTCGATCTCCTCGCCCGTCATGGGCGAGCTTTCGCGCCAGACGGCTTCGTGCCCGGCATAGGCGAAGGTGTGCTCGGTGTAGAGTTGAAGCTGGTTGTAGCGCAGCGCGGCCAGCCGGTCCACCAGCCGCATGAGCTCGTCCATTGTCGGAACCTTGCACCGGCTGATGTCGAGCATGTACCCGCGCTCGCGGAAGGCCGGCCCGTCGGCGATCTCCAGACAGGGCAAGGTTTCACCGCTCTGCGTGCGGATCTGCGCGAGCGTGTCGAGCCCGTAGGCCAGCCCGGCCTCGTCCTGCGCGCAGACTTCGACGCTGCCGGGCTTGATCGTTAGCGTGTAGTGTTCGGGCGGCAGCTTGTCATGAGATTTGGATACAGCCGTCGGGGTCGAGGCCGGTGCGCTGCCGGTGCGAAGCGTGAGGCTGCGGGGCTGGGGAAAGAGCTGCATGGGTCAGGCGGGCTGGAGCGCGTCGAGGGTTTTAAGCACGATGGCCTCGTCCGGGCCGAGTGTCTCGCGCACTTTATACAGCGTGCGTGCGGTCGCGGCGTAGTCGGCCTCGCGCCCGGTGCGTAGGCGGTGCAGTTCGCGGATGTAGCGCACCGCGCGGTCGATGAGCTTGTTGTTGGAGGGCTTGACCCAGGTCATGAGGTTGCCCTCGTAGCGCCCGAGCCGCCCCATGACGAGCGTCGAGTGCGTGTTGAGCACGAGCTTGAGCAGCAGGTGGCGAAAGAGCAGGGGAGCGCCCGCCGTCGGCAGCATGTGCCCGAGCGAGCCGAGCTGGAACGTGATCCCCTCCGGCGCGGCCAGCAGCCGGAAGCGGTTAAACATCTCGCTCGCGCGGTGCAGGCGGGCGGCCTTGGAGATGTCGAAGCCCAGCAGCGTTTCAAGCCCGGCGACGGCGCGGCACTCCGCCCACTCCAGACAGCGCGGTTGGCGGCGCAGCAGCAGCTCCCAGGCGGCGGCGGAGTCGGCGGCTTGCGGCAGGCACAGGTAGCACAGGCTGGGCGGCTGGGCAGGGAGATGTGTGTTCTCGAAGGCGGGCTGGGAAAAGGTGGGGGCACGCTCGGTGGTGTCGGTCAGCACGGTGATGCCGTAGGCGTCAGTTTCGTAGAGCACCTGTTCGCCGTTGGTGTAGCGATCCGCCTCGGCGGCGGTGAAGGTTTCGATAAAGCCCCAGTCCGTCCCCATGGCCAGCGCGGTAAACTCCGCCAACGCCGCCTGGATTTTTTCCGGCGCGGCATGGTGCTCCAGGGCGAGCCCGGCGGCGAGCATCTGCACGGTGCTGGCCTGCATGCGGGTGCTTCCGGCCAGTGCCATCGGGCCGACCGTGAGGTTGAGTTTGCGGATGCCGGGGTTTCCCAGCACGCGGCGCGAACGCTCGGCCACGCGGGCCAGGACTGTATCCGGATTACAATACAGGAACCACGGCGCGCGTTTCGAGATAACGGCGGCGGCTTCGCACGCGCCGATGACGAACGGCGTCTCTCCGCCCTCGGTGATCGCGAGCAGCAGGTCGTTTTCGCCAAAGCCCAACTCACGTAACTGACGCTCTCCGTAGCCGGGAAAATCCTCGAAGCCCTCCAGCGAGCGGATGAGGGCAGCGTCGCCCCCGGCCATGAACCCGGTCACGCGCCCGGCCAGCTCTGGCGGCAGCATCCCCTCGCGGCTGAGTGTCTCCAGCGAAAGCGAGAGCCGCCCCGTCGCCCCGCAGCCGCACAGGTACACGCGTCCGCCCGCTGCGAAAGTCTCCCCGACGGCGGCGGCCAGCGCCGCGATGCCGTCCGCGTAGCCCGCGAGTTGTTCCAGAGCGAGCCGGTCCACTTCCTTGAGCGTGGCGATGGCTTGCGACAGGTCGTTCTGCGCCAGCTCGGAGAGCTTACGCGTAAGCGGGTGGGGCTGCTCGGTCACAAGCTCGCCCAGACGGAACTGATCCGCCATCGACAAAAATTCCTCCGCATCGGCTGCCGTTTTCATACTTGGATAAAACTGAATACCCCGGTTCCCGTGAAACAAGCAAATACAAGTTGCCCGCGAAGTCACGCGAAGAGACGCGAAGGGCGATGAGGGCGGGACGGTTTTTTATCTCACACGGAGGCACTGAGGGCAGCGATATTGTTGAGCGGTTCGGAAAAAGCCGCTGCCCACTGTCCTTTGCTTTTTATCCACAGATGCACACAGATTATTGAGGAGTATCTGTGTGGAGTGGTGTAATCGATGGATGCTGCATTTCATGCTCAAAATGCAACTCGCTACTCTACTCGCGAAAACCCGTCTGCGGTCACAGTCCTGCCGCCAGGCCTCCGTGCCCCCGTGTGAGCCTATTTATAAAACCTCCCGCGATCCCGCCTCCTCCCCAATAAAAAAAACGCCGGGCGCGAAGGCCCGGCGTTAGAAACGTAGCGTGGTAGGTTAACCGATTGCGGGACTTAGTCCTGTACGTCCCAGCTCTGGAGGATGCGCAGGTAGTTGGCGCGCTCGATGGCCTCGGGGTTGGGGGCATGCTGGTAGCTCATGCTGCCCTTCATCTGGGCGAGCGACTCGTACTCGCGCTCTTCCATCCACTGGGCCAGTTCGCGGCGCAGCTTGGTGATCTGGGGAAGGCCGTTGCGCAGGAGCGTGGAGACGAGCTGGATGGCGTCGGCCCCGGCCATGACGGCCTTGACCGCGTCCTCGTGCGTGTGCACGCCGCCGGTCACCGCGAGGTTGAGCTGGGTGCGTCCGGCCAGGATGGCCAGCCAGCGCAGGCGCAGCAGCAGTTCGGAGGAGTCGGAGAGCTTGAGCGAGGGCACCGCTTCGAGGTTCTCGATGTCGATGTCCGGCTGGTAGAAGCGGTTGAAGAGCACGACGGCGTTGGCGCCCTTTTCCTCGACCTGCTTGACGAAGCACGGCAGTGACGAGAAGAACGGCGAGAGCTTGACCGCCAGCGGCAGTTTCACGCTCTGGCGCACCTTTTCGACGATCTCGATCAGGCCGCCCTCGACCTGCTCACAGGTTTCCTCGTCCGAGCGGGGCTGGTAGTACAGGTTCAGCTCCAGGGCGTCGGCCCCGGCCTCCTCCATGTACTTGGCGTACTCCATCCACGTGCCGAGGTTGGTACCGTTGAGCGAGGCGATGACCGGGATGTCCACGGCCTGCTTGATCTCGCGGATGCGCTCCAGGTACTCGTCCGGCCCGAGGTGGAAGTCCTCGGGGGAGGGGAAGTAGCTGGTGGCCTCCGCGTACGACTCCTCGTGGCTGTACACATGCTCGGCAAGCCCCGCCTCGTGGTGGAGAATCTGCTCCTCGAAGAGCGAGTTCATCACGAGGGCGGCGGCCCCGGCGTCTTCGGCCTGGCGCACGCGGTCGAGCTTGGCGGCGATGGGAGAGGCGCCGACCACGAAGGGATGCGGCAGTTCAAAGCCCAGATAAGTGGTTTTCAGGTTCATCGGTTAATTTTCCTCGGTGTTATCGGCTCCAGCGGAAGCGAGCAGCTGGTAGCGGGCGCTCTTCTCCTGCACGCGTTCCTGGGCCTGGCGCAGCAGCTCGGCGGCGCGGTCCGGTTCGCTGTTCATGAGCATGCGGTAGCGTACCTCGTTCTCGATGTACTCGCGCAGCGGGATCTTCGGGGCGGGCGAGTCGAGCTTGAGCGCGGGTTCGCCGGTGAAGGTGCGGCGCGGGTCGTAGCGGTACAGCGGCCAGTGCCCGGAGGCGACGGCCTTTTTCTGCTGCTCGGGTCCGAAGTTCAGGTTGTACCCGTGGGCGATACAGTGGCTGTAGGCGATGATGAGCGAAGGGCCGTCGTAGCTCTCGGCCTCGGCCATGGCCTGAACGACCTGGCTGTCCTTGGCGCCCATGGCGACGCTGGCAACGAAGACATTCCCGTAGCCCATGGCGATCATCCCGAGGTCCTTCTTCGGGGTGGCCTTGCCCCCGGCGGCGAACTTCGCCACGGCCGCGAGCGGGGTGGACTTGGAAGACTGGCCGCCGGTGTTGGAGTACACCTCGGTGTCGAGGACGAGGATGTTCACGTTGCGGCCGCAGGCCAGCACGTGGTCGAGCCCTCCGAAGCCGATGTCGTAGGCCCAGCCATCCCCGCCGACGCACCAGACTGACTTCTTCACGAGGAAGTCGGCCAGGTCGAGCAACGCGCGGGCATCCGGGCTGTTGACGGTCTTGAGGCGGTTGCGCACCACGGAGACGCGGTCGCGCTGGGCGAAGATCTGCTCCTCGGTCTGTTGGGGGGCGTGGAGGATTTCGCGCACCAGGTTGTCCCCCAGCTCGGTCGAGCAGCGCTTGAGGAAGTGCTTGGCGATAACGGCCTTGCGGTCGGTGGCCAGGCGCAGCCCGTAGCCGAACTCGGCGTTGTCTTCGAAGAGGGAGTTGGCCCAGACCGGGCCGCGTCCGTCGGCGTTCTTGGCGTAGGGGGTGGTGGGCAGGTTACCCCCGTAAATGCTGGAGCAGCCAGTGGCGTTGGCGATGATGAGCCGGTCGCCGAAGAGCTGGCTGAGCAACTTCAGGTACGGGGTCTCGCCGCAGCCGGCGCACGCGCCCGAGTACTCGAAGAGCGGTTCGCGCAGCTGGCTGTCCTTCACGGTCAGGCTCAGCTCGGCGCGCGGCGGGGCGGGCAGGTCGAGGAAGAAGTCGTAGTTCTCGCGTTCGCGGGCCACGTTCTCCTCGTGCGATTCCATGTTGATGGCCTTGCGGCGCGGGTTGGCCTTGTCCTTGGCCGGGCAGATGGTGACGCACAGCCCGCAGCCGGTGCAGTCCTCCGGCGCGACCTGGATGGTGAAGAGGTTGCCGGGGTTGTTGCGGGAGCGGAAGCTGGTAGATCGGAAGCTTTCCGGCGCGTCCGCGGCGGCGTCTTCCGGGTAATACTTGGCGCGGATGGTGGCGTGCGGGCAGATCATGGCGCACTTGCCGCACTGGATGCAGATTTCCGGGTCCCAGATCGGGATTTCCGTGGCGATGTTGCGTTTTTCCCAGCGGGCGGTGTCAGTCGGCCAGCAGCCGTCCACCGGGATGGCGCTGACGGGCAGCCGGTCGCCTTCGCCGCGCATCATCACCGCGGTGATGTTCTTGACGAAGTCCGGGGCCGCGTTGGCCACGGTGGCCGGGATGAGGTCGTCCGAGGTGGGGGAGGCCGAGAGCGGGATCTCGTAAAGGTTCGCCACAGCGGCGTCCACGGCGTCGAAGTTCTTCTTCACGATGGACTCGCCCTTCTTGCCGTAGGTCTTCTGGATGGCCTTCTTGATCTGGGCGATGGCTTCGTCCTTCGGGAGGATGCCCGAGATGGCGAAGAAACACGTCTGCATGATCGTGTTCGTGCGCCCGCCCATGCCGGCCTGCTTGGCGACCTGGTAGGCGTCGATGCTGTAGAGCTGGATGTTCTTGCGAATCATCGTCTCCTGCACCTCGCGGGGCAGGTGGTCCCAGACTTTCTCGGGACCGTAGGGCGAGTTGAGCAGGAAGACCGCGTTTTCGGCGGCGTACTTGAGCAGGTCGTACTGGCGCATGAACTGCCACTGGTGGCAGCCGACGAAGCGCGCGTTCTTGATCAGGTACGGGGCCTGGATCGGCTTCGGGCCGAAGCGCAGGTGCGAGACCGTCATGGCGCCGCTCTTCTTGCTGTCATAGACGAAGTAAGCCTGCGCGTAGTTGTCGGTTTCCTCGCCGATAATCTTGATGGAATTCTTGTTCGCCCCGACGGTGCCGTCCGAACCCAGCCCGAAGAACACCGCGCGGAAGACCTCCGGCGACTCCAGGTCGAAGTCCTCGTCGATGGGCAGGGAGGTGTTCGTCACGTCGTCGATGATCCCGACGGTGAAGCCCGCCTTGGGCTCCTTTGCCTTGAGGTTGTCAAAGACGGCCTTGGCCATGGCGGGGGAGAACTCCTTCGAGCCGAGCCCGTAGCGGCCGCCGATGACCTTGATTTCGCGGCGTTCGTTGGCCTGGGCCAGCGCGGTGATGACGTCCTGGTAAAGCGGTTCGCCGAGGCAGCCGGGCTCCTTCGTGCGGTCGAGCACGGCGATGGACTTGCAGGTGGCCGGGATGGCGTCGAGGAAGGCTTCCAGCGGGAAGGGGCGGTAGAGGCGGATCTTGATCACGCCGACTTTCTCGCCGTACTGGTTGAGCCATGCGGCGGCCTGCTCGCAGGTTTCCGCGCCCGAGCCCATGACCACGACCACGCGGTCGGCGTCGGGAGCGCCGGAGTAGTCCACCAGGCTGTAGTGGCGGCCAGTGACCTCGCCCAGCTTCTTCATGGCACAGGTGACGGACTCGGGCAGGGCGTGGTAGAAGGGATTGCAGGCTTCGCGCCCCTGGAAGTACACGTGCGGGTTTTGCGCCGTGCCGTGGATAAAGGGATCGTCCGGGCTCATCCCGCGCTTGCGGAAGTCCGAGATGGCCTTTTCGTCCATCAGGTCCTTGAGGAGCTCCTCAGGCAGGGGCTGATAGGTGTTGATCTCGTGCGAGGTGCGGAACCCGTCAAAGAAGTGCATGAACGGCACGCGGCACTTGAGGGTTGCGGCGTGGGCGACGGCGGCCAGGTCATGCGCCTCCTGTACGCTGTTGGAGGCGAGCATGGCAAAGCCCGTCTGGCGGCAGGCCATCACGTCCGAGTGATCCCCGAAGATCGACAAGCCCTGCGTGGCCAGGCTGCGGGCGGTCACGTGCATGCAGAACGGCAGCAGTTCGCCGGCGATCTTGTACATGTTCGGGATCATGAGCAGGAGGCCTTGCGAGGCGGTGAAGGTCGTGGTCAGCGTGCCGCCCAGAAGCGCGCCGTGCACCGCGCCGGCGACACCGCCCTCGCTTTGCATCTGCGTGACTTCGGGGACGACGCCCCAGAGGTTGGGCTTGCCCTGACTCGACCATTCGTCGCAATGCTCCGCCATGGGCGAAGACGGGGTGATCGGGTAGATGGAGACAGTTTCGCACAGACGATAGGCGACCGAGGCCACCGCTTCGTTGGCGTCCTTAATGGAGAGTGACTGCGTCATAGATTCATTAGTATCGCTAACGATTGTTTTTTCGAATGACAAGGTAAACTTATGGCAGGCCGCCGTTTTTCCGTTGAACCTGTTTACCGCCTCACCAAATCCCTGTTATTGACAGGTTGCGTGAGTTCTGAGATCACTCCACGACTGTCTATGAATCTCCCTACGAAATCCTGGCTTGGCTGGGGGGTGCTGGCTGGCTCGCTTGCCTCTCTTTCTCTCTCACTCACCGGTTGCGGTGGCGATGCTCCTCAGGAGCAAAAGGCCCAGCCGCGCACGGTGACGGCCGCCACGGTCGAAACCCGGGACGTGCCCCTGTATTATGACACCCTCGGCAAGGCGACCGCCCTGGAGAGCGTGAACATCGTCTCGCAGGTGGACGGGCAGATCATGGAGATCCACTTCACCCAGGGCAGCATCGTTAAGGAGGGCGACCCGCTCTATACCATTTACCAGCCGCCCTACGAGGCCGCGGTGACCGAGGCCAAGGGCCGCTTGCAGCAGTCCATCGCCGCCCTGGAGATCGCCAAGCTCGACGTCGAGCGCAACCGCCCGCTGGTGCCCCAGAAACTCGTGGCCGAGCAGACCTTCCAGCAGTTGGAGGCCAATGTCATCCAGCTGGAAGGCCAGGTTGAGCAGAACACCGGCGCCCTCGAAGCCGCCCAGATCAACCTCGACTACTGCTCCATCCAGGCCCCTGTCTCCGGGATGATCGGCATCTTTCAGGTCAACCAGGGCAATGTCGTGTACGCTTCGGCCAACACCACCCTGACCTCCATCCAGCAGATGGACCCGATTTACGTGGACTTCATCGTCCCGACCACGGTCTTCCCCGACCTGCAAAAGTATTTCTCGGAGGCCAAGGGCAAGCTGACCATTCAGGTCAGTTACCTCGACGATGACGACGACCAGACCAAGCTTACCCGCGAGGCGGACCTGACCATCCTCGGCAACCAGGTGGCGACCAATTCCGGCACCGTCAACCTGCGTGCCACCATGAAGAACGAGGACTACGCCTTCTGGCCGAACCAGCCTGTGTCCGTGCGCATCATTTTGGAAACCCTCAAGGACGCCCTCGTGGTGCCCGAGGGAGCCGTCGCCTACGGCCAGCAAGGCTCCTACGCCTTTGTCATCAAGTCCGACAACACCGTCGAGCAGCGCATGATCACCGTCGGCCAGCTTCAGAATGACGGCACCATGGTCGTGAAAAAGGGACTCACCGTCGGCGAGCGTGTCGTGGTCGAGGGGCAGGTCTTCCTCATGCCCGGTAACGAGGTCATCGTCACCAGCGACAACCCGAAGGAGAACCGCTTGCCCAAGGAGACGACGGACAAGGTCATCGCCATCCTCAAAAAGTACAACAAGGGTACCCCCGAACTTATCCAGCAGATTGAAAAGACCGGCCAGCTCCCGAAGGACCTGGTCGAAAACCTTCGCAAGCACGGCAAGCTTTCCGACAAGGAAGCCGCCTTCATTGAGCAACTGGAGGGCTACGGCGACGCCGGCAAGGGCGAACCCGGCCAAACCCAGAGCTCCGCTTCCAAGCAGGAATCCGCCCAGTAACACAAGGGTTCGAAACCGCACGTTATGGCTTCCATTTCCGAACCCTTCGTCAAACGCCCGGTGATGACGCTGCTTTGCGCGTTGTCGGCCTTGCTCTTTGGCATCTGGAGTTACCTGCAGCTGCCCGTCAGCGACCTGCCCAACGTGGATTATCCCGTTATTCAGGTGCAGGCCAGCTACCCCGGCGCGAGCCCCCAGATCATGGCGGCCAACGTCGCCTCCCCGCTGGAGCAGCAGTTCCTCCAGATTCAGGGCCTGGAGATCGTCACGTCCTCCAACACCCAGGGCAACACCAACATCGTGCTCCAGTTCTCGCTGGACAAGAGCATCGACGCGGCTGCCACGGACGTGCAGTCCGCCATCAACCGCGCCTCGGGTAACCTGCCTACCGACCTTCCCAGCCCCCCGACCTACCAGAAGACCAATCCGAACGAGCAGCCGATCTTCTACATCGGCCTGGCCTCGACCACCATGACCCAGGGTGACCTCTACGACCTGGCCTTCATGCAGGTGGCCCAGCGCATCCAGATCGTCCCCGGCGTCTCCCAGGTCAACGTGTACGGCTCCCCCCGTTCGGTCCGGATCGAGCTCGACCCGGAAAAACTCTACCAGCGCGGCCTGACCTTTGATCAGATCACCGACGCCATCCAGCAGGCGACGAACACCCTCGGGGCCGGTCAGCTCAAGGGCAACGAGCTGATGTTCACCATCCAGCCCAACGCCCAGCTCGACCACGCCGACCAGTACAACGACATCATTGTCGCGGTCAAGGACGGGCGGCCTATCTACCTGCGCGACATCGGCGACGCCGTGGACGGCATCCAGTACGAGGACCTCTTTATCGACTATTGGCAGGAAGGCGTGCCCGACGGTGCGGCTGTGGTCGTGCTCGCTATCCAGAAGGCCGACGGTGCCAACGCCGTGACGATTTCCCAGGACGTGCGCAAGCTCTACCCGACGCTGCGCGGCATGATCCCCGATTCGGTCATCATCGAGGAGATTTACGACCGCTCAGTCACGATCGAGGCCTCCGTCGAGGACGTGCAGGAGACGCTCTTCATCGCCTTCGTCCTGGTCTGTATCGTTATCTTCCTGTTTCTGGGCCGCGCCCGCGACACGCTCATCCCGGTCGTTGCCCTGCCCATGTCCCTGCTGCTGACGTTCGTCGTCATGCACCTGCTGGGCTACACCCTGGACAACCTTTCCCTCATGGCGTTGACGCTCTCCATCGGCTTCCTGGTGGACGATGCGGTCGTGTTTTTGGAAAACATGGTCCGTCGCATGCAGGACTATGGTGAGTCTCCGATGCGCGCCACCCTCAACGGTGCGAAGGAGATCAGCTTCACCATTTTGTCGATGACCTTCTCGCTGGCGGCGGTGTTCATCCCGCTGGTGTTCATGGGCGGGCTGATGGGCCGTATCTTCCGCGAGTTCGGGGTCACCATCGTGGTGGCGGTGCTCATGTCCGGCCTGGTTTCGCTCACGCTGACGCCGTTGATGTGCGCGCGCATGCTCAAGCAGCACGACAAAAACAGCCAGACCAAGATGGAGCGTGTGGCGCACCACCTGGAAGCCTGGTTGCTCAAGCACTACGGTTCCTCGCTGCATTTCTTCTTAAAACACCGTTGGATCTCCGCCCTGACCTGGCTCGGTTGTATGGCCGGGGTGGTGCTCTGCCTCATGGTGGTGCCCACGACCTTTATCCCGGTTGGTGACAGCGGCTTCATTCAAGGGGTGTTTATCGCCAAGTCCGGCGCCTCGCCTGACCTGATGAAGAGGTACCAGGAGAAGGTGAAGGCGGTCATCCGCAGCAATCCCTACGTGAGCAACTTCGTGACCGTGACGGGGGTGGGGCAGTTTATCCAGAGTAACTACGGGATCATGTTCATCTCGCTCATCGATACGGACAAGCGTCCGCCCATCGAGGAGGTGAGCGAGATGCTCAACGGCGGGATGGCGTCCATCCCGGGGATCATCCCGGCGGTGCGCCCGCAGCCCTCGCTCGAGATCAGCACCGGCGCGACCAGCACGAACCTCGGCGCCTACGCCTACACGCTTTCGGGCCTGGATACGGACGAGATTTACAAGTCCTCCCAGCAACTCGTTGGCGCGATGTACCAGAGCGGCAAGTTCGCCCGTGTGGTGAGCGACTTGTACCTGGACAACCCGCAGGTCAACATGAGCATTCGCCGCGACCTCAGCTCGGTTTACGGCGTCACGGCCACGAACTTCGCCACGGTGCTAAAGGACGCCTATTCGCTCAACTACAGCTACCTGATCAAGAGCCCGTTCCTCCAGTACCAGGTCATCGTCGAGGCCGCCCCGGACTGGCGCGCCAACCCGGACCAGCTCAGCGCGCTCTACATGACCAGCGCCCTTAATCAGAGCACGCTCTATGTCGGCTCCGGCAGCGACTTCGTTATCGACAACAACCTTGTCCCGCTCGATGTGGTCGCCAGCTACGACGAGAACGTGGGCCCGCTCGCGGTCAACCACTTCAACAACTTCAGCTCGGTCACGATCTACTTCGACTTGAACCCGAACGTCCCCATCGGCGAGGCCACGGCCTTTATCGACCAGGCGGCGAAGAAGATCATCCCCCCGGACGTCATGACCCAGTTCCAGGGGCAGGCGCTGCTCTTCCGCGAGACGGTCATCAGCATGGGCATCATGGCCATCGTGGCCGTGTTCGTCATGTACGTCATCCTCGGCATCCTTTACGAGAGCTACATCCACCCGATCACGGTGCTCACGGCGCTGCCCGTGGCCGTCGTCGGCGGTCTGCTCACCCTGCTGATCCTGGGCCAGACGCTTTCGCTCTACGCCGGGATCGGGATGTTCATGCTCATGGGTATCGTGAAAAAGAACGGGATCATGATGATCGACTTCGCCATCATGCGCCAGGAGGAGGGCATGGACCGCACGGCCGCCGTTCACGAGGCGTGTATGGAGCGTTTCCGTACCATCATCATGACGACCGCCGCCGCCCTCCTGGGCGCCGTGCCGATCGCCCTGGGCTGGGGCGCGGACGCCGCCGCCCGTAAGCCGCTCGGCTCGTCCATCGTCGGGGGCCTCATCGTCTCGCAGCTGATCACCCTCTACGTCACCCCGGCGCTGTACCTGTACTTTGATGCCTTCCAGGAAAAGGTGACCGACAAGATCCCGCTCTTCCACCGTGGCGAGCGCATCAACACCTCCGTCCCGCCCGAGCCCGACACCGAAGGCCACGAGGGGGACAATCTTCCGCCCAAGCTGACGGACAACCCGGAGGGTAAAGCATGAGCCGCCCCGCCCGGAACCTTTCCTCCCCCCAGCCAGTGATGACCATGAATCGCGCGCGCACTTTCCGCACTCCCCTGACCGCCGGGCTGATGGCCCTCGGGGCCGGCCTTCTGCTGACCTCTTGTGTCAACGTGGACGAGGAGGTCTCCCGCCGCCCGAGCGAGCTGTGGAAAGCCCCCGTCGAGGCGCTCCCCGGCCAGGACGTCGTCGTCCCCGGTCCGCGCCCCTCCTCCGCCTCCAAGCAGCTCGGTGTCAAGCCGATCGACCTGCCTACGGCGCTGGACATCGCGCTGGAGAACAACCCCGAGACGCGCTCCTCCTGGTATCAGGCCAAGGCCGCCGCCGCCAGCTACGGCCAGAGCCAGAGCAGCTATTACCCGACCGTCACGCTCAGCGGCAGCGTGGGGCGCGAGTATTCTCATAACTATCTCGTGCAGGGCTCGACACAGAATGCCACCGTTTACGGCCCCTCGCTGACCATGAACTGGCTGCTGTTCGACTTCGGCAAGCGCTCGGCCACCGCCGACTCCGCCCGCGAGTCCCTCTACGCGGCTAATTTCGGCTACAACCAGACCTACCAGGATATCGTCCAGCAGGTCGTCGTCGCCTACTATAACCTGGGCACGGCCATGGCCTCGCTCCAGGCGACCCAGGCCTCGCTGGAAAACGCGCAGGCCACCTACGAGGCCGCCAAGACCAAGCTCGATACAGGCCTGGGCAACAAGCAGGACATGCTCCGCTCTCTGGCCGATGTGAAAAGCGTCGAGGCGCAATTGGAGGGCGATTACGCCAACATCGAGCAGGCCCGTGCCCAGCTGGCTGCCTCCATCGGCGTCAAGGTCGGCGAGTACCTCCAGATCGAGCCGCCGTCCGCGCCGCCGAGCTTCGCCGAGATCGACGAAGGGGTCAGCGGGCTGGTCGCCCTCGCGCTCCAGCAGCGCCCCGACATCCTCCAGTCCTACGCGCAGACGCGCTCGGCGGAGTACGACCTCCAGGCCGCTCAGGCCGACCTCTGGCCCGAACTCAGCGCCCAGGCCCAGGGCTCCTACCAGCGGGCCATCGACCGGCCCAACAACCCGATGGAGTATGCGCAGGCTGCCCTCGTGCTGGAGTGGGATATCTTCCAGGGCTTTAACAAGAAGTACACCATCGAGCAGGCCCGCTCGACCCTGCGCTCCCAGCAGCAGGACCTGATCAACCAGAAGCTCCAGGTCGTCTCGAACGTGTGGACCTACTACTTCGCCTTCCGCTCGGCCATCAAGCAGGTGGAAGCGCGCAAGGAGGCCGTGACCGCCCAGCAGCAGGCCTACGACGCGATTTCCATCGGCTACGAGACAGGCATCAACAGCCTGCTCGACCTGCTCACCGCGCAGCAGGACCTCGACATCGCCCGCCAGGCGCTCGTCGATGCCGAGTCCACCCTGGCCAATTCCGTGGCCAACCTCGCCAATGCCATTGGCTCGCTCCCGCAGCCCGCTCAGGGCATCGAGCAGCGCTTTGCCCAGCAGCCGGTTTCCGAAGAGCAACAGGAAGAACAGGCCGTGGACGGTCTCTTCCGCGACAGCGACCCGGACCCCAAGCCGCTCGCCCCGCAGTGGATGCAGGAGGACGAGGATGACAAGGACGCGGAGAACAACTCCGCCGCAGCCTCAGCCACGACCAAGCTTGAGCCCCACGATACCCAGGGTAACGAGCGAGCTCAGTGGCATGATGATGGCCGCGATCAGGGGGTTCATCAGGCCGGTCAGACAGACCAGGACAGCCAGCAGATTGTAGAGGATCGCGAAGGCGAAAACGCGGCGGACGGCCAGTTGCCGCCGTCGGCCGATGTCGAATAGCCGCACGAGCCCGCGCAGGCTGCGCCCCACGAGGTAAAAGTCCGCCTTCTGCTCCAGCAGGCCCTTGTCCACCACGGGCGTGCCCCGGCACAGCGCCGCATCGAAGGCCAGCGAATCGTTGGCTCCGTCCCCGAGCATGAGCGCGCTGCCCGGCGCGTTTTGCTCGACCCAGTCGGCCTTCTGTTGCGGGGTGAGCCCGCCCAGCCCGTCGTCGGCGGGCAGCCCGAGCTTGGCCATGAGCGCGGCGACCTTGGCCGGGCGGTCCCCGCTGAGGACGTGGAGTTGAAACCCATGACGCACGAGCGCGGCGATCTCCTCGGCGGCGTCCGGGCGGGCCTCCTCCTCGAAGGCGAAAGCCGCCAGCACCGCGCCGTCGCGCCGCAGTTCACAGTCGAAGGCGTTCCCGGCGGCGTCGGGGGCCGCCTCGCCCGGGTGAACGGCTTCGCCGCTCCAGCCGGGGCGCCCGAGCGACCAGCGGGTGTCGCCCTCCAGCCAGACCATGCCGTAGCCGACATGTTCGACCACGTCGTCCACCGTGCCGGGCGCGGAGGCGATACCGAGGTGTTCGCGCAGGGCGCGGCTGACCGGGTGCAGGCTGCGTTCGATCAGGTGGGCCAGCGCGGCGCGGGCCGTGGCGTCAAGCGCGGCGAGGGCCTCGGGATTGCGCAGGCGGGGGGACTCCAGGGTGAGCGTCCCGGTTTTGTCAAAAAGGATGTGCCGCACGCGCCCGAGCCGGGTCCACAGTGTTTCCTCACGGACGAAGACGCCCGCCCGCCGCAGCCGAGCCACCGCCAGCTCTCCGGCCAGCGGGTAGGCGACGCCCAGCGCGCACGGGCAGGAGACGACCAGCACGGAGATGAACACCTGGAGCGCGGCCAGTACGCCCGCCCCGGCCAGCGCCCAGCCCGCTCCGCCGAGCACGGCCAGCGCGAGCACGGCGATGAGGTACACCTTGAGGATGCGTTCCAGGGTGGCGTTGCGCCCGGATGTCTGGGTGAGGGTGAGCAGGCGACGCAGGAGCGAGTCGTTCCAGGTTTCCTCCGCTTGTAGTGAAATTTCCGATACGCCCGAGTAAAGCGCCCCGGCGGGTACGAGCTGACCGGGCTTGAGCGTGCGGGGTTCGGACTCGCCGTTGATCCACTCCAGCGAAAAGGTCGCCTCGCCCCCCTCCAGCCGGGCGCAGACCGGGACGAGCCCCCCGCTGGCGGCGAAGAATCGCTGCCCGGCCTTTAGCCGTTCCAGGCGCTCGGTGGCGCGTTCGCCGCCGCCGGTATCGACGGTCACGGTTTCGGGCCGGTGGTCGGCGCTCAGGAGGCGGTTGCGGTTTTTTTCCAGCGCGTACTCCTGCGTCCAGCGTCCCAGCAGCATGAGAAAGATAAAGACCGCCACGAAGTCGAAATAGACGAGGTTTTCCGCCCCGGCCAGCCACCCGGCGAGCGAACCCACGTAGGCCACGGTGACGCCGAGCGCGATGGGCAGGTCGATGTGGAGCACGCCCCGGCGCAGCGCGGCCACCGCCCGCGTGATGAAGTACGTGCCCCCCGTCGCCAGGCACAGGGTGGCAAAAAGCACGGTGAGCAGGTCCAGCCATCGCGCCAGCGGGAAGTCGTCCTCCATGCCAAGGTACCGCGGGAGGGTGAACATCATGGCGTTGAGCGCGAAGGCCCCGCACAGCCCGAGCCGGGAGGTGAGCCGGTGGCTTTCCTGTCCGCGCCGGGCGGTTGGCGGTCCGGCCAGATACCCGAACTGCTGAAGCTCGCGGGCGAAGCCCACCGCGTCGAACTCGCCCCGCCTCCACGACAGGAGCATCTGCCCGCGCTGGGCGTTGACCTCGATCTCCCGCGCCCCGCGCTGGCGGTCGAAAAGCTTGTCGATCAGCCACACGCACCCGATGCACGAGATGCCCTGAAGGTCGAGTACGAGGCTCGGGGCCTCGGGGTTGGTCTCCTCGGCCTCGGCCACCAGCGGCGTCAGCCAGGCGTAGTCGCGCGGCTGGAAAGGCACACCCTTGACCGGGTCAGAGGCCCCGCGCCGCAGTTGGTAAAACTGGTCCAGCCCCTGCCCCTCGATCAGCCCGTGCACGAACTCGCAGCCCTTGCAGCAGTACTGTTCGTCAGCCCGGTGCGGGCGGAAGGGCGTGCCGCAGTGGGCGCATTCGCGGGTCGGAGAGGCTGGGGGCGTGTCGGTCACGGTGAGAGCGTGTTTTGTAAAAAGGTCGTCTCGTCACCATACGAAACAACCTCATCACTTAAAGCGCAGACGCCGGAAATGGAAAGGTTGTTCCGCGTTCCTTTCTGCCGTTGCCGGGGTAGCGGCCTGTCTGGCCGCGTAGGGGCGTAGCCCCTCGGTGATGCGAAGCATCACAGGTGCAGGACTTCGTCCTGCCTAGTGGCAGATCATGCCGTTCATGCCGTCGGCGCTGGCGAGCATGCGCCAGCTGATGAGGGCGGCGGCGGCCAGGGCGATCCCGCACTGGGTCCAGCGCAGGCCGGAGGCGGGGAGGCGTTTGCCGAGCCAGAAGTACCCGCTCTGCCCGGCCCACAGCAGCGGGACCGTTCCCAGCGCGAACCCGAACCCGAGCTGCGCGCCCATCGCCGCCGACCCGCTGAACAGGCACAGCGTGAGGATCAGGTACAGCGGCCCGCACGGGATAAACGGCGTAAACATCCCCAGCCCGACGCCCACGAGCGGGCGCGGCCATTGGCGGAGCTTGGCGGTGACGCGGGCGTAGGTGCGGTGCCAGATTCTGGGCTTGGGGATGTAGCGGTCGAGCCGGAAGGCCAGGGTGAGCAGCAGCGCCACCATCACCCACGGAAAGATGCGCGGCACCTGCGCCGAAAAAACGTGCAGCACGGAGGAACCAACCAGCCCGGCCACCGCCCCGAACAGCGCGTAGGCCACGACGCGGGCGGCATGGTACCCCGCGATGGCGGGGGTGAGTCCGCTCCCGGCCTTGCCCTTGCCCATCGGCAACACGGCGCAGCCGATCGGCCCGCACATGCCCAGGCAGTGCGGACTGGTCAGCAGCCCGGCGACAAAGGCCGTAGCCACTCCGTCGATGACGTAGATGTTCATTCGTGGGGGAATCGAAAAGGGAAGACGTAGCTTAGGCAACTAGCGGCGCACAAGCAACCCTTCGGCGACGATTTCGGCGGACCCGGTTAAGCGATTGATTCTTTTACCGGGAAGATCGGAAAGTTGGGAGAGAAAGGCCGGCGCACGTCCTTCCTGTTAAATCCCTTTTCTTCGTCAAAAGGCTTTTACTCGGTGGCCGGTTCGGGAGGGTCGGAGGCGTAGCTGTCCACCTGCTCCTGGCCTTCGTGCTCCAGCTCGATAGCGCCGGGTTTGTTTTTGAGTGCGAGCATGATGATGGTGCTCCACGCGCCAATCAGGATGAAAAAGGCCAGCACGACCCAGAACCACAACGACTGCAGAAGCGAGCGGCGGCGGGCGGTGGTGGGGTCGAGAGGCTGGCTCATGGTTTTCAGTTAAACGAAAGAGCGGCTGGCTGGCAACGGGACTTTTATATCCCATAGAGTAAAATTACAAAATGTGTCTTTCCCGCGAAGTCACGCGAAGGCACGCGAAGGCACGCAAAGTTTATAAAAAATCGATTATCTTCGTGTCCCTTCGCGTGACTTCGCGGGCAATGTATCGATCAACTTTATTGAAAGTGGTGTTGCTTACGGAGCGGGCGCTTCCGCCGCCGGGGTGGCGGAGATGTACTTGGGGTCCGGCCCGAGGAAGTGCACCTCGCGCGTCAGCTCGAAGGAGCCGGGCTCGCCCAGCACCTTGAGCGTCACGTTGGCCTCGCCGGTGTAGTTGGCGCGGGGCTGGCGCAGCACGAGCGGGCGCTGCTCCTCGGCCATGGGGGCGAGCGTGAGCGGCTCGTCGAACCCGGCCAGCTCCATGCCGGGGGCCTCCGAGGCGATGGACAGGGTGTAGGTCACCGGCTCGTTGCGCTTGTTGATCAGGCGCACCATGAACTGGTTGCGTACGCCCTCGTGGTCAACCACGTAGGGCGCGCCGGTCATGCGCACGAGGCTCATGCTGCCGGGCTTGAGGCGGCTGGCGGCCACGGTCATGACGCCCGCGCCGAGCAGCAGCAGTGCCAGGTAGGCGAAGAGCCGGGGCCGGATGATGCGCCGGGCCTTGCCGGCGAGTCCGTTGAGCGAGTCGTAGCGGACGAGCCCACGCGGGCGGCCGAGCTTGTCCATCACGGTGTTGCACGCGTCGATGCAGTTGGCGCAGCCGATGCATTCGATTTGAAGGCCCTGGCGGATGTCGATCCCGGTGGGGCACACCTGCACGCAGCGGTTGCACGCGATACAGTCGCCCACGCCTTCGCGCTTGGGCGGGCCGCGGGGCTCGCCGCGCTTGTCGTCATAGCCGATGACGAGCGTGTCGTCGTCGATGAGCGCAGACTGGAGCCGCCCATAGGGGCAGATAAAGATGCACAGTTGCTCGCGGAACCACGTGAAGTTGAAAAACAGGATCACGGTCGAGAACACGATGAACAGAAAACTGTCCCAGTGCTCCAGCGGCCCGTCGAGGATATAGCCCCACAACTGCGGGACCGAAACGAAGTAGGCCAGGAACACATTGGTAATGACCAGCGAGAGGATGGCGAAGACGAAGAGCTTGCCGCCGCGGCGGATGAGTTTTTCCGGTTCGGCCCAGGAGACCTTGTCGAGCTTACGCTGCTTAAGGGCGTCCCCCTCGAAGAGCCGTTCGACGCGCCGGTAAACGTGCTCCATGAACACCGTCTGCGGGCAGGCCCACCCGCACCACAGCCGCCCGAACAGCGCCGTGACCAAAAACAGCGTGAAGCCCAGCCCGGTGATGAAAAAGAACGCCATCCACATGTCCTGTGCGGCCAGCGTGTAGCCGAACAGGTGAAAGCGCCGGTTGGCGATGTCGAAGAAGATCGCCGGGTAGCCGTTGATCGGGATCCACGGCATCAGGATATAGAACAGAATCAGGAGCGCCCCGCTGATGCGGCGCCAGAGGCTAAATTTGCCCGACACGTCCGCCGGGCGCAGAAAGTTGCGCGAGCCATCGATGTTGATGCTCGTGACGGATTCACGGATGGGTGCTGCTTTGGCCACAGTTCTTATATTTTACCGCAAAGGCGCAAAGGCGCAAAGATTTCAGGGTAAAAGTTTGTCACGAAAAAATGGATACGTGCCCGCCGCGTGTGGGACAGGTTCGGGGCTTTCCCCTTTCTCAACCTTTGTGTCTTTGTGCCTTTGCGGTTAATTACTATCTGCCTAGTCGGTTTTGACGACGGCTTCGCTTTCCATCTTTTCGCGGTCGCCGTGCTTGGAGAGGATAAAGGCGACGACCTCGGTGATCTTCTGCTGGCCCAGGAGGTTGCCCCAGCTGGGCATGCCCTTTTCGAGCACACCGTCGGTGATGGTGGCGTAGATGTTGGCGGGCAGGTGGCCGTGCTTCCACTGGTTGTCCACGAGGTTCTCACCGATGTCGCCGGTAAGGTCGGTCTTGTGGCAAGCGGCGCAGTTGGCCATAAAGGTGGCCTCACCGGAGGCGACGATCTCGGGGTTGGCCTCCATCTTCCAGAACAGGTCGTTGTCGGTCACGTCGATGGAGTTGGCCAGCTTGATGCGCTCGATGCGGTTCATGGCCGCCTCGATGCGCTCGCCGTCGGTCTCGGCCACGTTGCTCTGGAAGAGGTAGAACCAGAACGCCACGGAAAACACGATGGCGCCGTAGAGCGTGAACAGCCACCAGTTGGGCAGCTTCTGGTCGTACTCCTGGATGCCGTCGTAGACGTGATCGCGCAGGGTGATGTCAGGTTTCTTTTGAGCCATCGTCGGGGGAAGAAATTTCGTTTTCCAAGGGAAGGTTGGCCATGTGGTCGCGCTTCTTTTTCTTCATCAGGATCGCCCAGACGACGATCGCGACGAAGACGCTGAAGGTCAGCACGAAGCCGATGATCGGCACGATCGTGGTCCAGTCTTCGTAGGTGATGCGGTGAAACATGGCGGGGGGGAGTGCTTGGTGCTTAGTGCTTGGTGCTTAGTGCTTGGTGCTTGGTCGCACGGATTGGTTGCGGTTGATCAGTTCGCGGTGTCAGCCTTGATGTCGCCGCCGGGCTCGAGGTCGGACTCGCCGGTGATCTCGGCCACGACGTCCACGGCCTCGAAGTTGCGCTCGATGGGCTCATCGCCCTTCATGCGGTAGGCGCCGAGCTTTTGCACGTAGGAGATGAGGGCGATGATCTTCTTGTCGGCCAGGTCGGGGGCGAGCTCGGCGGTGCGGGCGGCGATCTGTTCGTCGGTCCAGTCTGGGTTAAGGTCTTTCAAGTCCTTGGAGATGATGTTGGAGGCGATCTCGCGGCTCTGGATGTCCACCTGCTGGTAGATCTCAGTCTCGCCGTAGTCGAGCGGGTAGGGGACGCCGAGCTTGCGCATGGCGTTGATCTTCATGGGCAGCTCGGACTTGCTGTACTCCTCGGCGGCCAGCCACACGTAGCGGGGCATGTTCGAGCCGGGGGAGGGATCGCGCGGGTTGAGGAAGTGGCGGTAGTGCCAAGTGTTGTCACGCAGGCCGATGCGCATGTACTGCGAGCCCTTGGCGATGGGGCCGCCCTCGCGGGCGAGGTCCGGGCCGGTGCGCTTCGAGCCCCACTGGAAGGGGTGGTCGTAAATGGACTCGCCCAGCCGCGAGTAGCCGTGGTCGCGCCCGTAGCGCATGACGTCGGGCACGAGCGTGCGGATCATCTGCGAGTGGCAGTTGTAGCAGCCTTCGGAGACGTAGATGTCGCGCCCGGCCAGCTCCAGCGGCGTGTACTCGATCTGGATGCGCCCTTCGAGGTTCTGAGCGCGCTCGACCACGAGGGTCGGGATGATCTGCACAGCTCCGCCGATGGCGGCGGCGATGATAGTCAAAATCGTAAAGCCGAAGGAGTGCTCGAGTAGTTGGTCGTACCACTCGCTCCACTTGGCCCCGCTGACCTCGAAGTGGATGATCGCCATCAGCGTGAAGAGCGTGGTGCCGAATAGCCCGGCCAGCAGCAGCAGGCCTTCGCCGAAGATCCACACCAGCGAGCACAGCATGATGGCGGTGGTGTACATGACCGGCACGTTGATGAAGCTGGAGAAGCGGCCGCTCTTGGCGTGGCCGTGTGCGTGCTCCTCGTCGTGAACCTGGATGGTGCCATTGACGGCCTGGCCCTGGCGGACGGTCATGATGATGTTGACCGCCAGCATGACAAAGCCCGAGACGTAGAGGAAGCCGCCCACGGCGCGCAGGATGTAGGCGTTTTGCACGATGCCCGAGTCGAGCACCTCGACGAAGTTCGGGTACGCCAGCAGGGTGCCTTCGGCGTTGGTGGCGTTGTACATCAGGCCCGCGCCGATGCCGCCGACCCACATGGCGGCGATGTAAAGGAGGATGCCCACGAGCCCGACCCAGAAGTGCATGTTGGCCAGGGCGGGGGACCACAGGCCCGCGCAGCTCGTGCCCTGGTACTTGGGGTCGCTCTCGATGCCGTGGCGATTCTTCCACAGGCGCGGGGCCAGCCAGTAGAACATGCCCGCGGCCATGAAGCCGTTCCAGCCCAGGGTGCCGGCGTGGACGTGGCCGATGGTCCAGTCCGTGTAGTGGCTCAGGGAGTTGACGGCGCGGATGGCCATGAGCGGGCCTTCAAAGGTTGCCATCCCGTAAAAGGTTACCCCCGCGGCGAGGAACTTGATCACCGGGTCCGTGCGGAGCAGATCCCAGGCTCCGCGCAGGGTGAGCAGGCCGTTCAGCATGCCGCCCCAGCTCGGGGCCCACAGCATGAGGCTGAAGAGCATGCCCAGCCCTTGCAGCCAGGTCGGCAGCGCGGTGTTGAGCAGGTGGTGCGGCCCGGCCCAGATGTAGATGAAGACCAGCGACCAAAAGTGGATGACCGAAAGGCGATACGAGTAGATGGGGCGGTTGGCCGCCTTCGGGACGAAGTAGTACATGATCCCGAGGATCGGTGTGGTCAGGAAGAACGCCACGGCGTTATGCCCGTACCACCACTGCACGAGCGCGTCCTGCACCCCGGCGTAGATCGAGTAGCTGTGCAGCCAGCTCGTGGGCAGCGCCAGGTTGTTGATCACGTAGAGCATCGTGATCGTCACGATGGTGGCGATGTAGAACCAGATGGCGACGTAGAGGCTCTTCTCGCGGCGGATGGCCAGGGTCCAGAAAAAGTTGGCCGCGAAGACCAGCCAGATGCCCGCCACGGCGATGTCGATCGGCCAGATCAGTTCCGCGTACTCCTTACCCTGGGTGAAGCCCAGTGGCAGCGTGATGGCCGCGCCCACGATGATCAACTGCCAGCCCCAGAAGTGCAGGTTCGACAGGAAATTCGAGGCCAGGCGGCACCGGCACAGACGCTGCGTGGAGTAGTAGATGCCCGCGAACATCATGTTGCCCACGAAGGCGAAAATGGCCGCGTTGGTATGCAGCGGGCGCAGGCGGCCGAAACTCAGGAACGACGTGTCGAAGTTCAGTTGCCAGAAACTCAGCTGGCAGGCGATGAACACCCCGGCGCTCATGCCCACGATGCCCCAGAAGATGGAGGCGAGCATGAAATAGCGGACGATCCGGTCGTTGTACTCTACGGTGACGGTTTTATCGGGCATGGTTTTGGGTGAAACTGGAATAGATCGGGTGTTCAGGCCTGGGGGCGTCCGTCGCGCGGGTCCGCGGGTTCGGAAGCTTCTCGGTCTCGAGGATTGGCCGGGCGGGACTTCTCCTCCTCAAACGGGATCAGCGCGTCGCGTTCGGGCGAGGCGAAGCGATTACGGATCCGGTCGCGATAAAATAAAATTATAAAGATCGCAGCCAGGATCAGGCTGAGTAGCAGGGTGAGGAAAAGCACCTCCATGATTAAAAATGCTAATTAGCAAAAGTAATGAATAAAATGGAGGCGACAAGGAAAAAGGCTCCGATTTTTTAATGAGACTCAATAAGCCCCATCCCCCAGAAGACGCTTGGCAAGTGGGGCTTTAAACGATTCCGAGTCTCAATAAGAAGCGGGTGGTGTGTGGTTTTTTGATTAGATAATCTAATTTTAAAACTGAACTTTACTAATCCATGCCCCGCTGTACGCCGTTTGTCACCACCAAAGCCTAACGGCCCGAGGCTATGACTGGAGCGGGAGCCAGGTCAGGACGCGTTGGATCCACTGGTCCCAGAAGGCCCATTGGTGGGTGCCGGGGCCCTCCTCGTAGGTCAGGGGCAGGCCCGCGTCCGCGGCGAATTGGCGGAAGTGCTGGTTCCCCTCGTAGAGGAAGTCCTCCGTCCCGCAGCAGGCGTAAAGGGCGGGGAGGGGCGTGCCGTTTTTCAGGGCGCGGGTGGCCAGGGCGCACAGGTCGGCGTCGGACCCGGTGAGGGCGTCCGGGGCGTGGAAGATCTGTTTCATACCCGCGTAGGCGCTGGCGCCTTCGGCCTTGCGCATGGCGAGGTAGCCGGGCAGGTCGAGCGCACCGGAGAGGCTGGCGGCGGCGGCGAAGTTCTCCGGGTGGCGCAGGGCGTGGAGGAATGCGCCGTAGCCGCCCATGGACAGCCCGGCGATGAAGTTGTCTTCGCGCCGGTCTGAGAGCGGAAAGAACTGGCGGCAGAGCCGGGGCAGTTCCTCGGCCAGGTAGGTGAAGTAGCGCGGTCCCATGGCCATGTCCTGATACCAGCTCAGGTGGACGTTCGGCATGACCACGGCGAGGCCCAGCTCAGCCACGTAGCGCTCAATCGAGGTGCGGCGCATCCAGATCGTGTGGTCGTCGGTGCGCCCGTGCAGCAGCCACAGGACCGGGTGCCGCCCGTCGCGGCTGCGGCCCTGCATGCCGACCTGGGCGGCGGTCTGCTGGGGCAGGATGACATTGATGGTGCTCGACATTTCGAGCGCCTCCGAAAAGAAGCTGCACTGGATAAAGGCCATGGGCTCTCATTCAGCCCGGCTTCGCTCGCGTGGCAAAGCGAAAAAGCGTCCGCCGCATATTCCTCTTCTCGTCTGCTTGAGGTGATTATTTAGAGCGGTTTAAAAAATACTGTAGCCACAAAATTTGAATAGCTAAATGGCTAATTGTTAATTGTTGGATGCCGAACGTAGGAAATAACAATTAACCATTTATTCATTTAGCCATTCGGCCTTTTTGCGTCGGCTACGACTTTATTTAAAACGCCCTAGCCAGGGATGAACACGCGGCTATTTTTACGCAGAAGAAATCTGTGCCCATCTGTGTAATCTGTGGATAAAAACAAAAGTCTCATTCCTAAAGCGAAAGGGTATTACACAGTCCGCTCTTCCCGCCCGGGCACGAAAAAAGCCCTTCCGCATGGAAGGGCTTGGTCGAAATAGATCGGACCTTGGCCGAGCTTATTCGGCGGGCTTGGTCTTCTTCAGACCGAGGATGCGGTCGCCTTCCTTCCACTCGCCACGTTCGCGCAGCAGGTCAACGCGCTCAAAGCGCTTGAGCACGGAACGTTTCTTGCGGGCGGCGGCGGCGCCTTTCATAAAGCTGGGATGCTGGGACATGACTGGTCTTTCGTTGAAAAAAGAGGAGGAGAAAAACGTTTCCAGGCACAAAGGCAACCGAAAAATGCCATCTCCGGGGCGACTTTCTTTATATGATGGGGCCGGGACGTGCTCGGAGGGGGCTTCGTCAGGGCCTCGGAGCTGTCTGGGTGACATCTTCGGCCCACTTCAGATACTCGGGGGTGACAACCGGCAGGGGCATGGCCACCCACTGAAAAACCTGGTAAGGGTGATTCTGACGTAGCCACTCGACGATGTCCGCCCCGCGCTCCTCGGGGAACTTGATCGTCAGCCGGAACTCGGGCTGTACCTCGTCGCGGCCCTGCCAGTGGTAGTGCGACATTACGGGGCCCTCGACCTGGATGCAGGCGGCCATCCGGGCGCGGGTCAGCCCTTCGGCCAGGTGGCGGGCATCGACGTCGTTGGGGGCGGTGGTCCAGCCTATCATCAGTCTTTTCATAGCTTGGCAACGGGTATACGGGGCCGGGCGCGAAAGTTCACGCTTAAAAGCGGCCCACATCCGCATCGGGACAGTCCGTGAGATTTTGCTTGCGCCGCCGGGGACAGTGGCTCATTTTTTTCCGCTTTTCCCCAGTCAGGTACCAACAGGAGGATTAGTTTGAGAGACGAATACTTAATTGAGGCCCAGAAGGTCATCGACGACCCCAACATTCTCATCAATGTGGTGTCGCGGCGCGTGAAGCAGCTCAAGTACGGGATGAAGCCTTTGGTCGAATCCCTCGAAAAGCTTGAACCCGAGGACATTGCGCTGCGCGAAGTCATCGAGGGCAAGATCGACTACGAGCTCTACCGCCCCGAGCAGGAGGCCTGAGTCGGCCGCTCTGCGGCTCCCCGTTTTACGCATCGGACCCTTTTGGCAGGCATGACCTGGGCGGAAGGGGGCCTCCGCATCCCCGTACCCACCCATGGCAGCCAAAAATAAAGAGACGGAGCGTTTCCGCGAGATCCGCAATTCCAAGGCGGGCCGTAATTACTTTATCGGGGAAAGGTTCGAGGCCGGGCTCAAGCTCACCGGCACAGAGGTCAAGTCCATCCGCGCCGGTAAGGGCCAGATCAACGACGCCTTTGTCCGCATCGACAAGGGCGACATCCCCACGCTCTACGGGGCGCACATCCTCGAGTACGAGTTCGGTAACCGCGAGAACCACAACCCGACCCGCCCGCGCGTGCTCCTGCTGCATAAAAAGGAGATCGACCGCCTCAAGCATGAGATGGAGGCCGGTGGCCAGGCGCTGATTCCCCTGCGCATGTATTTCAAGACCGGACTGCTCAAGCTTGAGATCGCCCTGTGCAAGGGCAAACAGCTCTTCGACAAGCGCGAGGACATCAAAAAAAAGGACCAGATGCGCGAGGCCGAGCGCGCTATCAGCTTCCGCCGGTAAGACTCCGTCGGACTCCGCCTTGGGCGGAGTAAGTTTGAGAGTTTGAAGGTTTGAGCGTTTGAAAGTTGGCGGGAGTGGCCACGCGCCGGGCTTTTGTATGCTCGTCATTGTCGTACGGCAGCTCGCCTGTTTGCGTTACTCCTGCCGCATCGCCGGGATACGCCCCAACTCTCAAACTTTCAAACTCTTGAACTTTCAAACCGTTCAAATGTTTTGCCTGTCTGGGTTTTCCTGGCCTCAATGGTCTTTTTCCCATGCCGCAGAACATTTATGACGATCCGGACTTTTTCCGCGGGTACATGGACCTGCGCGAAAACGAGTCGGGCCTCAACGCCGTGCTGGAGGAACCGGCGGTTTATGGGCTGCTGCCCCCGCTGGCCGGCCTCGACGTGCTCGACCTGGGTTGCGGCTTCGGGCGGTTCGCCGCCTATTGCCTGGCCAACGGCGCGGCCTCGGTCCACGGGGTCGATCTCTCCGAGAACATGTTGGCCGAGGCCCGTCGGCGCGTGGCTGACCCGCGGGCGTGCTTCACCCGGCAGGCGCTGGAGGAGCTGGATGTCCCCGCAAATTCCGCCGACCTCGTGACCGCGTCGCTCTGCCTGCATTACCTGCGTGATCTGGCCCCGCTGGTGGAGAAGGTTGCCGCCGCCCTGCGGCCGGGTGGGACCTTTGTCTTTTCCGTGGAGCACCCGATGTGCACGGCCAGCTACCGTCAGCAGTGGGTGAGGGATGCCGACTGTCGCCCCCAACACTGGCCCGTGGACAACTACCGGATGGAGTCGATCCGGGCGACTTCGTGGTTTGTGGACGGGGTGCTCAAGTACCACCGCACGACCGAGACCTACGTCAACACCCTGCTCGACGCCGGGCTCACCCTGCGCCGCCTGCTGGAGCCCGAACCTACATCCGCGGCCATCGCCGCCCGTCCCGATCTGGCCGAGCAACGCCGCCGCCCGCCTTTCCTCGTCCTGGCCGTCGACCAGCGCGGCTAAAGGCCGCAGGGGGGGGGAGTTTTTTTTCGCGCTTTCTGATTCGAACTCGCCTCCAGCCCGTCCTCCCGCCAAACGCTCAAACCTTCGAACTCTCAAACTTCTTCGTGATGCTGCACATCGTCCTTTTTCAGCCGGAGATCCCGCAGAACACCGGCAACGTGGGCCGGATGTGCGCGATCACGAAAAGCCGCCTGCACCTGATCCACCCGCTCGGCTTCACCATTACCGACCGGCACCTCAAGCGCAGCGGCATGGACTACTGGTACTCGCTCGATGTGCACCACCACGCCGACTGGGCGGCCTTCCGGGCCAGCGAACACGCGCCCAAGCGACTCTGGCTCTTTACCACCAAGGCCACGCAGGTCTTTTGGGACGCGCAGTTTGAAGATGGCGATGGGCTGGTCTTCGGGAACGAGGGGCACGGCAGCCCCGAGTGGCTCCACGCCGAGATCGGCGAGACTCACCGCGTCACCCTCCCGCAGTACAACCCCGAACTGCGCTCGCTCAACCTCTCCACCGCGGTCGGCATCGCCGCCTACGAGGCGCTCCGGCAGCTGCGCTAGCGCATTAGTCGGGCTGTTTGTTTCAATCGCTTTCTCTTAATGCTCGGGCGAAGGTGGCCCTGGGGGGCGATGTGGTCTGGATTATGCACGTAGAGGGCCACTATGGAAGGCTTGGAAACACAGTATGGGACGCTCACGGGGATTTCGAACTTCATGACCTACGCGGACGGGGCGTTGAAATCCTGCATGCTCAACGCCGAGAACCGGATCGCCACGCCGGTGGGGGACATCGTCCCGCAGTACCGGATGGCCGAGTTTGGGGAGCGGCAAAAGAAACATCGCAGCTCGCTGAGTTTTTATCCGGGCGGGCAGCTCAAGAGCGCTTCGCTGGATCGGGCGATGCCGCTGCGCACGCCGCTGGGCGAGTTCAAGGCCGAGTTCGTGACCTTTTACGAGGACGGTTCGCTCAACCGCCTCTTCCCCCTCAACGGGCAGATCGACGGCTTCTGGTCGGAAAAGATGGAGGGCGAACTGGCCGAGGTGCTCGACTTCGACCTGCCGGTGGGCAGCTTCCGGGCGAAGATCATCAGCCTGCATTTTTATCCGGGAGGCGCGCTCAAGTCGCTCACCCTCTGGCCGGGCCAGCGCGTCACCATCGAGACCCCCGTCGGCCCCATGCGTATCCGCACAGGCTTCTCCCTGTACGAGGACGGCTCGGTCCGCTCGGTCGAGCCCTCCGGTCCCTTCGAGCTGGCCACCCCCATCGGGCTGGTCAAGGCCTTTGACGCAGAGGTGATGGGGATGAACGCCGACCAGAACTCTGTCCAGTTCAGCCCGGAGGGCACGTTGCTGTCGGTCAAAACCGTCCACACGGGTATCCGGGCTATCGGCGCGGATCAGGTGGAGAAGCTGATCGAGCCGCTGGAGACGACCAGCCTGATCGAGATGACCTCCATGCGTACGGTGCCGATGCAGATCGACTTCGCCGGGAGCGCGGTGCGGGTGGTGGCTGCGCAAGAGCACGCCTTCGACCTGACTGCGCACACGCTGGAGACCTTCGAGCGTGCGCGGGTCATCCGCGAGTCCTGCGGCTCCTGCGCCGGTTGCGACGGCGGCGAGTCCTGTTGTCAAAACGGCTGAGTTTTTAACAGGAAGACCGGAAGAACGAAAAACGTTTTGCCCGCGAAGCCACGCGAAGAAAACTCGAAGTTGAGAAGAATAGAGCGGTTTGAAATAGGCGTAGCCGGGAGATGGCTCTAGATTTATCCACAGATTCCACAGATACACACAGATTCTTACAGGCCTATCTGTGTGCATCTGTGGAATCTGTGGACACAATCTTTCTTAAAATTTTCTAGCGTTTGCTTCGCGCTCCTTCGCGTGGCTTCGCGGGCAAATCTCTTTACCCGTTTTTCGGGTCGAGGGCGTCGCGCAGGCCGTCCCCGAGGAAATTTAAGGAAAACAGCGTGGCGGAGAAAAACAGGCTCGGGAAGATGAGCAACCAGGGGTACTCCTCCATGCTCTCGGCCCCGGCGCGGATGAGGTCGCCCCAGCTGGTTTGCGGCGGCTGAACGCCCAGCCCGAGGAAGCTGATAAAGGCCTCCAGCAGCATGACGCCGGGCACGGTCAGGGTGGCATAGACGATGATCACACCCATGAGGTTGGGCAGGAGGTGCCGGGTCATGATGTTGAGCGGATGCTGGCCGAGGCTGCGCGAGGCCTGGATAAAGGCCATCTCTTTCAGCCCCAGGACCTGCCCGCGCACGATGCGGGCCATGGTCAGCCACTCGACCGCCCCGATGGCGACGAAGATCAGCCCCAGGTTCCTCCCAAAGTACACCATCAGGATGATGACAAAGACCGTGAAGGGCATCGAGTAGATGATCTCGACGAAGCGCATCATCAGTCGGTCGGTGCGCCCCCCGGCGTAGCCGGAGACGAGCCCGTAACTCACGCCGATCACCAGCGCCACCGTGGTGGCAAGCACGCCCACCAGCAGCGAGATGCGCCCGCCGCTGAGGATGCGGGCCAGCAAGTCGCGCCCGAGGACGTCCGTGCCCAGCCAGTGCGCGGCGCTCGGGCCGCTCGCCCCGAGGTCGAGATTTTGCGCTTCCGGGGCGTGGGGCAGCAGCCACGGCCCGACCACGCAGGCCAGCGTGACCAGCACGGTAAAGACCAGCCCGCCCATGGCCATTCGGTTGGCGCGCAGGCGTCGCCAGGCGTCCGCTCCGAGCGAGCGGCCCGCCACGGGGGCGGCTTTTTCTCCGAAGGGCTTCACGCGAGTTTCCTCCGGGGGTTGAGCCAGACCAGCAGGATGTCCGAGATCAGGTTAAAGACGATGATGAGCGCGGCGTAAAAGAGCACGCAGCCCAGAACCATGGTGTAGTCGTTGTCGAGCGCGGCCTGCACGAAGAACCGCCCCAGTCCGGGGATGTTAAAAATCGTCTCCACCACAAAGGAGCCGGTGATGAGCCCGGCCAGGGCGGGCCCCAGGTACGAGACCACGGGGGAGAGGCCGTTGCGCAGGCCGTGCAGCAGGTACACGCGCGCCTCGGGCAGACCCTTGGCGCGGGCAGTGCGCATGTAATCCTCGCCGCGGATTTCCAGCATGCTTGAGCGCGTGAGCCGGGCGATGTAGGCGGCGTAAAAAAGCCCCAGCGTGAGCGCGGGCAGGATGCGGTCTTGCGGCAGGTTCCAGCCCATGACGTTGACGAGGTTCAGCTTCAGCCCGAAGACTAGGATGAGCAACGGCCCCAGCACGAAGGTCGGCAGGCAGATGCCGAGCATGGCCAGCGACATGGGAACGGTGTCGGTGGCGGAGCCGGGCCGCCAGGCGGCGAGCACCCCCGCGCCTATGCCAAGAACCAGCGCGATGCCCATGGCCAGCGCCCCCAACTCGACGGATACGGGCAGCTTGCGGGCGATGATCTCGTTCACCGTCCAGCCGGGGTACTTGAAGGTCGTGCCCAGGTCGCCTTGAACGAGCCTGCCGAGGTAGTTGAGGTATTGTACGGGCAGGGGCTTGTCGAGCCCGTAGTAAGCCTCCAGTTGCTGGCGTGTGACTTCGGGGATGTCCTTTTCGCGGTCGAAGGGGCCGCCCGGCACCAGCCGCACCATGAAGAACGTGGCCGTCACGATGAGGAAGAGCACCAGCAGGGCTTCGAGAAAACGCCGGAGGACAAAGGTGAGCATGGGGAAACGTTCTTAGTTCTTGGTGCTTGGTTCTTGGTTGGCTGGGTTGGGGCTCTGGGTGGGGGCGGGGGGCAACAGCCCGTCCACATGGCCCTCGTCGTCTGTATCCGTTTTCAAATACACGTACTTGTAAGGGTGAAGGTCGAGGATGTTCGGGGTCCAGCCCTTGACCTCGGGGCGTTTGAGGTAGATGCGCGTGTAGTAATAGAGCGGGACAATGGGCAACTCGTCGAGGAAGACCGCCTCGGCGCGGTGGAGGATGTCGAGGCGCTGCTGCGGGTCGCCCGCCTGCTCGGCGTCCTTGATCAGTTGGTCGAACGTGGCGTTGGCCCAGCCGGTGTGGTTGAGCCCCGAGTCGGAGGTCCACATGGTCAGAAAGGTGCCCGCGTCGTTGTAGTCGGCGATCCACCCGGCCCGGGCGATGTCGAACTCGCCGTTTTTGCGGCGGTTGAGGTACACGGGCCAGGATTGGTTAACCAGCTCGATGTCCACCCCGAGGTTGTCATGCCACATCTTTTGCAGGGCCTCGGCGATGGGACGGTGTGTCTCGGAGGTGTTGTATAAAAGCTCGACCTTGGGGAAGCCCTCCCCGCCGGGATAACCGGCCTCGGCCAGCAGCCGCCGGGCGAGCGCCACGTCTTCCCTGATCGGGCTGGGCGGGGTCTGATACCCGGTGGTGTAGGGGGGCACGATGGTGTCGGCCACCGGTTCGCCGCCGCGGGTGACGGTATCGACGAGCGCCTGGCGGTCGATGGCGGCGTTGAAGGCGTGCCGCACGCGTACGTCGTCGAAAGGCGGTTTCCGGGCATTGAGCAGGTAAAAGTAGGTCGCCAGCCACGGGTCGATATGCAGGTCGGGCGAGTCGGCGTCGCGGTAGCCGTCGCGCTTGCTCAGGGGGACGGAGTCGGTGATGTGGAGCTGCCCGGAGCGGAAGGCCCGCTCTTCGGTGTTCTGGTTGGTGATGGGCAGGAAGGAGATGCCGTTGAGCCGCACGGTGTCCGCGTCCCAGTACTGCGGGTTCTTTTTCACGAAGACGCGCTCGTTGATGTTCCAGTCCGCCAGCACGAAGGGGCCGTTGGAGACCATATTGCCCGGCTTGGTCCAGCGGGTGTTGCGGTCGGTCATCTTCCCGTACTTGAGGATCGTGGCCGGGTGGACGGGAAAGGTGGCGTTGTGGCTGAGCAGGGTGGGCAGCTGCGGGGTCGGACCCTCCATCTCCAGTTGGAGCGTGTGCGCGTCGAGTGCCTTGACCCCGACCTGGGAAAAATCCGTGATCTCCCCGGCGTTAAAGGCGCGGGCGTTTTTGATCGGAAAGAGCAGGCTGGCGTACTCGGCGGCGAAGGCCGGGCTGAGGATGCGCTCGTAGGAAAAGACGAAGTCCTGCGCGGTCACGGGGTCGCCGTTGGACCAGCGGGCGTCGGGCCGAAGGGTGAAGGTGTAGGCGGTGTGGTCGGCGTTGTGGGTCCAGCTCTCCGCCACGCCGGGGGTGGGGGCGCAGGTCACCGGGTCGGTGGCGGTGAGGCCCTCGAAGAGCGCCGTGAGGATGTCGAACTCCACCAGCCCCACCGTGATCTGAGGGTCGAGGTCGGCGGGGTCGGAGCCGTTGCCAATTATTATGATTCCCACCACGTCGGCCATTTCGACCCGGGTGCGGCGTGGGCCGCAGCCGGAGAGCAGCGCGAGGACGTGTATGGCGAGGAGGAACCGCATCAATAGGCGACCATAAAAACGCCCCGGTGCGCCGGGGTCAATGCGCGTGCCGCCGCAAATCGAGGGTAAATCGCATTTCCGGGAAAACCTGCGCGGGGCTGGGTTTTCTCCGGATGTCCTCCTCGGGCAGGACGCGCCAGCGGTCCTCGGAGCGGGAGCGGGCCTCGTCGAGGTCCTTGGGGCGTCCGTCGTAGATGGGGGCGCGGGGGTTCCAGTAGTAGTAAAAGGCGGCCGCATCGACCTTGCCGCCGCGACGCTTCGCCCACTGGAACAGCAGCGGGGCCTGGATCGGCACGTGCGGGTGCAGGGCGGGCCAGCCGCTGGCGCACTTGTAGCGCAGGCCGGCCACGGGCTTGCCGCCGACGAGCTGCCAGGGCACTTCCACGCCGTTGCACAGCAGCAGGTGGGTCTCCAGCAGGTTCTTGTCAGAGAGGGCAAGCTCTAGGCGGTCGGTCGAGTTGTCCACCATGCGTACGGTGGGGCCGCCGATGTTCTCCTCGGCCATGAGGGGCCAGGCTTCGAGCGCCTGGCGCACGGTGAGCGCGCCGCCCTTGCCGAGCGGGAGCTCCCCGCGCACGGGGAAGCGGAAGTCCAGCAGCGGGCGCAGCCACTCCAGCTTGAAGTCGAACCCGTGCGCCTTCAGGTCGCGGCAGCTTTTCTTCAAGTCGTCCCAAATCACGCCCGGCAGGAAGTACTTGTCGTGCAGCTCCGGGCCGAAGCGCCGCATCGGCTCGCGAAAGGGCTCCGCCGCCAGCCGGGCGATGATCGCGCGGATGAACAGCCCGGCCAGCCCGAGCATCTCCGCCGTCGGAAACACCTCGAAGGCCCGCAGCTCGATGATGCCGGTCTTGCCGTTGGGAGCGGCGTAGTTGTGGAACTTGTCCACGCAGATTTCGGCGCGGTGGGTGTTGCCGCTGGAGTCGGTCAAGAGGTTGCGCAGCAGCCGGTCCATCTGCTCGGGATCGGGGCAGGATTTCTCCAGCGCCTCGCAGGCCAGCTCCAGCTCGTAGGCGGCGTGGGTTCCACTCTCGTCGATGCGAGGGGCCTGGCAGCCCGTGCCCACGTACTGCCCGGTAAAGAAGTACCCCAGCGCCGGGTGGTGCTGCCAGTAGCGCAGGATGGACGCCAGCAGCGCCGGATCGCGGTGAAAGGGGTTGCGCTCCTCGTCGGGGCCGCCGAAGCACAGGTGCGAACCCCCGCCGGTAGCCTGGATGGCGCCGTTGAGGTGGAGCTTGATCGCCCGCAGGCCGACGGCCTCGGCGGTGGCGTACATCTGGTCCAGGCAGCGCTGGTAGGTGGCCCAGTCCGGGCAGGGGGGCAGGTTGGCCTCCAGCACGCCGGGGTCGGCGGCGAGGGAGAACTTCTCCACCGTCGGGCCGCAGCCCGAGGGCGCGTACCCACAAAAGACCAGCTCGCGCAGGTCCTGCTTGTCCACGTGGGCGTAAATGATCGCGGTCAGCTCACGGAAGGGCTCCCACTCCAGCGGCGGGAAGAACACCTCCAGTGCTCCGTGGCGGACCTCGACGGTGAGGGCGCGCTTGAGCGTCTTTTCCGGCAGCTCGGAGAGGGGCAGGCGCAGTCCGGCGGGACTGTCCCCGGGGATGAGCTTGACCGGCTGGCGCGAGTTGTAGGGCCACTGGTCGGACATCCACTTGCCCTTTTTCCCCTCCTCGTGGTCGAGGGGGAGCACCCAGGCAGCGGTCTTGCGCTCGCCCTGCTCGGCGGCGGGTATGAGGTACTCGCTCAGGCCGAGACCGGCGGCGAGGGCCTTGGCCAGGGAGCGGGCCGCCTCGGGTTCGTTGTGGCCGGGCTTGTCGTCGAGCAGGAGGCGTTCCGGCGCGGGCCACAGGGCGGGACCGGTGCTGGGGTGGAGGGTGAGCATGTTCCAGCGCGGCAAGGGCTCGCCCGGATACCACTTGCCAAAAACCTGCATGGCGAGACCGCCGGGATAAGCGATCTTGAGCAGCTCGCGGGTGAAGCGGCGGGCGTAGCCGAGCTTTTCCTCGCCCATGGCGGCGTTGTTCCATTCGGGCGCGTCGGGCTGGAGGGGAACAAACGTCGGCTCCCCGCCCATAGTCAGGTGAATATTCCGTTCGGCCAAAAAGGTTTCGACGGCGGCGGCGAGGGATGCTGGCGTTGGTTTCATGGGATTTCGCGGATGTTGAGTTCGACCTCCATGTGCGAGCCCACCGGCTCGTCGTGAAAATAGCGCCCCTGGATGGGGTTGACCCACGAGGGATCGCTGGAGACGGCGGTGGGGATGAAATAGTGGTTGGCGAGGATGCCGTTGGTCGGGTCAAAGCCCTTCCAACCCGCGCCCGGCAGGTAAATCTCGACCCAGGCGTGCATGGAGCCCCGGGCACGGTTAAAGGAGTGGTCCTCCTCGCCCTCGGCGGGGGGCGGATCGTAGAGGTAGCCGCTGACGAAGCGCGCGGCCAGCCCGAGCTGGCGGCACAGGGCGATCATGAGCACGGCCATGTCCCGGCACGAGCCCGAGCGCAGCTCCAGTGTCTCGTCCGGGGTCTGGATGCCCATCTCGTCGCGCCGTTGGTAGCTGATGTCGTTAAAGATGGCGACGTTGATCTCGGAGAGGAAAGTGACGATGTTGTCCGAGCGGATGGGGTTCTCGACCGCGCCGTAGAACCAGTCCAGCACGCGGTTGGCGCCGGGGCCCACGCCCTCGCGCAGGTACGCCCCGAGTGCTTGCCGCTCGTGCGGGTGGTAGCGCATGGGGTAGGCCATGGCGTGCGGGTCGAGGATGAAGTCGAACGGGTTCTCAATGCGCAGGCGCACCTGGATGTTTGCCGTGAACTCCAGCCGTTCGGAAATGGCGAGGCCGAAGTCCGTGCGCACCACCACGTTCTCGAAGCAGTCGCGCACCCACCGGGTGGTGACCGCCGGGTACGCCTCCAGCTTGAAGTCCTGCGCGCGTACGACCTGGTTCTCCCGAGGATAGAGGAAGAGCTGGTGCGCGCCAAAGCTCACCGGCTGGTCGTAGCGGTAGCGGCTGATGTGTTCGATTTCGACCTGGATCATGGGCTTTACCGGGTGGAGGCGGTTTTGCGCGGGCGGCGGCGCTTGAGGGTGACGATGACCTGGAGCCGCTGGTCCTGCGCTCCCTTGTAGGCACCCCGCATGGGGGCCACATCGTTGTAGTCGCGCCCGGAGGCCACGCGCACGTGCCGCAGGCCGGCGGCCTGGTTGTTGGTCGGGTCGAGCCCGTACCAGTATCCGCCGGGCAGGTACACCTCGACCCAGGCGTGGCTGGCGGCGGCGCCGGTCATCTCCTGGCCGGGCTTGGTCGGGTCGTAGGGCTCGATGTAGCCGCTGACGTAGCGGGCCGGGATGCCCTGCATCCGCAGGACGGCCAGCATGAGGTGTGCGAAGTCCTGGCAGACGCCCTGATGGGTTTCCAGCACGGTGGGCAGCGGCGTGCCGATGTCCGTACTGCCGGGCGAGTAGGCGAAGTTTTTATAGATCCAGGTGTTGAGTCCGTGAACGGCCTCGCCGAGGGTTTCGGCGTCGCGGAAGCGCGGGAGGGACTCCTCGTTCTGGATGCGGTGAAAGGGCACCAGCTCGGTGTTCTGGATGAAGTCAAAGATGCCGATGGGCTGGCTGGCGAGGATTTGGCGGGCATCGCCCACCGGGGTCTCCAGCACGTGGGTCAGGTCGGGGCCCTCGCGGGTCTCCACCTCGCCCACGGCGTTGACGGAGAGCTCGCTGTGGCGGAAGGGGATGGAGAAGTACTCTACCTTGTTGCCAAAATAGTCCGTGTAGTGGTCCACCGGGACGGCCGGCGAAATCTCCAGCTTGTGGCTGAGGATTTTCTGGGTCGGGCCGTTCTGGGGCCACACGCGCAGCTCCGCGTAGGACTCCGAGGCCGGGGTCTTGTAGCGGTAGCGGGTGGTATGGGTGACCTTGAAGCGCATTATTCGTCGGGCTGCCAGTCCAGGGGGAGCTGGCGGTCGGGATAGAACTCTGTCTGGTGGCTGAAGAAGGTGTCTTCGAGCCGCTCGTGTAGCAATTCCAGTTCCCGAGTGAGAGATTCGAGGATAAATTTCATTTCCGGGCGCGGGGCGGCGGCACTTTCCTGCACGCCGTGGTCGAGTTCGCGCACGGAGGAGGGCATGAGGCGCTGAAGGGGCAGGCTCTCGACCCTGGCGATAATCTTGTCCACCGTTTCGTCGAGCGTGGTCGGGGCGTTCACCCGGTCGGTGACGGAGAGGGTGCCGATGGCGTAGCGCAGCTGGCGCAGGCAGTGACTGACCGAGCTGGGGTTGCAGGCGTTCTGGAGGAGGAGGTTGACCACCCGCTCCAGGTACGCGCGCGAGCGGAACTCCCGACGGTAGGCGTCCAGCGAGGTGAGCAGACGTAGCAGGGAGGTCAGGTCGGCCTCGTCGTTGTTGCCCTCGGCGCGGTTGGCCATGACCCAGGAGAGCACCTCGCGCACGACGGTGGCCGTGCCCTGCGCCCGCTCGACAAAGGAGCCGATGCGGAAGAACTGCCAGGAGTCGTCGTGGAGCATGGTGCGGTCGGCGGTCCCGGCGAGGCGGGCCGCATCGTCCACGATGCGCTGGCAGATCTCGCGCAGGCGGGTGCGGGAGGTCTTCGGCTGGCGGGCGGCATCCTGCAAAAACCAGTAAAACTCGCTCAGGACCTGCCAGACCTCGGGGCTGATGGAGTCGCGGATGTGCTGCGCGCCCATGTAGGCGGCGGTGGCGCTGGAAAGGATGGAGGCCGGTTCGTTCGCCTGAAGCACGAGCGCTCGGGTGAGCGAGAGCGTGTCCTTCGGCGGGCTCTTGCGCTTCGACCAGCCGGACTGGCCGTTGGCGGCGGCAACGGCCTTCCACAGCGGCCAGTAGCTGCGCTGGGCGGCGCGTCCCAACTGGTCCCAACGGAGGGTTTCGAGGATGTTGAGCTGGCGGGCGGTGTTCTGCATCCGCTCCAGGTAGCGGCCCGTCCAGTAAAGCCCCTCGGCCAGCCGCGAGCTGATCGAGTACTCGTCCGGGTTGAGCGTGACCGTGCCCGGCGTGGAGGCGTACTCGAAGGGCTGGGCCGGGACCCAGGTATCCTTCATCCCCTCGGACATGATGGTCAGCGGATTGTCGCGGTGGCTGCCCCAGCTCTGGCGGGTGAGGCCGCCGGGCAGCACGGAAGGCTTTTCCCCGAGTTGGAAAAACACCCGCAGGTACACGCTGTGCGACTTGAACCCGTCGCTGGCGTAGCAGGGCAGCTGCGAGGGGTGCAGGTAAGGCTGCGCCACGAACAGGTGCGGCCACTTGCGGGCCAGGCGTATGAGGTGGCTGCGCTTTTCGGGCAACTGCTTGCCGCCCAGGTAGCGGAAAAGGGTGTAGCTGTCCTGGATGGGCTTGAGGACCATCTCGTCCTTGTTCGAGAGGATGTAGTCGAACTGGTCCCGGTCCCCGCAGTTGAAGGTCGGGACGGAGTCGAGGATGGCGTGCTCTTGCAGGTAAAAGCCGATCAGTTGTCGCGAAAAGCGCAGCAGGGCGCGGTTGTCGGCCACGCCGCAGCCCAGGGCGTTGACGAAGCGCACCGTGCCGTTGCGCACGCAGTTGACGATGCCGGGGATGCCCGGCAGGCCGCTCTCGGCGAAGGCGATGGGGTCGATGGCCGCGCTGGCCAGCCGCCGGTAAATCACGTCCACCTGTTCCAGCCCGCGGATGGTCTTGAGGAAGACTTTGCCCTCGCGGATGAGCAGGTCCGCCGGGCGCACCATGGCGATCCCCAGTTGGCGGGCGAGGAAGCTTTCGTCGAAGTACGCCTGGTTCGTCTCCCCGCGGGTGAGCAGGACGATGTGCGGGTTGGATTGGCCGGAGGCGGCGCGGAGGTTTTCCGAAAACTGCGTGATGAACGGCGCCACCGGGCTGATGTCCATCGACTGGAACAGCTCCGGAAAGGCCTGCGCGAGCATCCGCCGGTTCTGCATGACGAAGGACAGCCCGAAGGACGTTGCCATGTGGTTCTCCAGCACGCGCCACATCCCGTCCTCGCCGCGCACGAGGTCAAAGGCCCCGATGTGGCAATACTCGCCGCCGGGCACCTCGACCGTGGTCAGCGGGCGCTGGAAGGCCGGGTCCCCGAGGGCGACGCCGTGGGGGAGGGCGCGCTGGCGCAGGATGTCCTGCCCGCCGTGCATGTCGCGGATAAAGGCGTCGAAGGCGCGGGCACGCTGGAGGATGCCCTTGCGCAGCAGCTCCCACTCGTCGCGGGGGATGATGCGCGGCAGCACGTCCAGCCGCCAGTCAGCCTCGCGGGGCTTGCCCTCCTCGACGACGCCGAAGTGGATCCCCACGTCGCGGGCCGAGCGCTCCAGCCGGTCCTGGCGCTCGTGCAGCTCCACCGGGCTGAGCGACTCGATGATCTCCAATACCGGCGCGTAGGGCGAAGCCTCGCCAGCGGCGGGATGGGTGAGCTCATCGCGCGGGCTGTTGGCGGCCTTGAAGTGGGCGTATTTGCGTTTCTTGCGGGCGGCGGTCATGCGTCCGGGACAGGGAGAATGGCCGACTATTGTTTGCCCCCCGCCGCCTTATTCAACCCAGAATTGAGGATAATTTCCGTCCGGCTATCCTTGAGGCGTTCCGTTCGGGGTTTTTGCCAAGTTGGTTTGCCCGCGACGGGTTTTCGCGTAGAGCGTTAATCATGACCGGGACATCCACCATCTATGTCGTGGGCGCTGGCTCTATTGGGATGCCGCTGGCCGCTCTGCTGTCAGCTCGCGGGGCGTCCGTCGTCGCGGTCCGCACGAGCCGGGAAGGCATTGCCTCCACCATCGTCGAGCCCACGGTCGAGTTGGCCGACTGGCAGGCGATCACGGCCCGCGTGGAGATGGTCTCACTTTCGGAGCTGGAAAACATGGACGGCGGGATCGTGGCTCTCACTGCCAAGGCTACCGCCAACGCCGCCATCGCCCAAAAGCTCAAGCGCCTCTCCCCGGAGCTCCCGCTCGTACTCATGCAAAACGGTGTCCATGTGGAGCGGGCCTTCCTCGACGCCGGGTTCACGAACCTGTACCGTTGCGTCCTCTACGCCACAGGCCAGCCCGCATCGGACGGCGAGGGCTACCGCTTCCGCGAGGTCGCCAAGTCGCCCATCGGGGCCGTCAACGGCGACCCTGACACCGCCCGCGCCCTTGCCGCGCAATTGACGACTCCCGGCTTCCGCTTCCGCTACGAGGCCGACATCGAGCGGCAGGTCTGGAAAAAAGCCATCGTCAACGCCGCCTTCAACTCGATCTGCCCGCTGGCCAACATCGATAACGGCGTCTTCCATCGCGACCCCACGCTGGCCGCGATGGCGGAAACGATCCTCGCCGAGGCAGGCGAAGTGGCGGAGCGATTGGGGATTACGTTCGCCCCGGGCGAACTCATGGAGCAGCTCCTGCTCATCAGCCGTCGCGCCGACGGCCAGCTCATTTCCACCTTGCAGGATCTTAACCACGGCAAGGAGACCGAGATCGAGTTCCTGAACCTGGAAATAGCCCGTGTCGGCACTTCCCTGACCCCGCCGGTCGATACCCCCGTCACCCGCACGCTGGGCGAACTGATCGCCGCCCGCTCCAGGCAGACACGGGGCGCGTAGGGAGTCTTTGGCCACAGAGAGCACTGAGAATGAAGAAGGAAAGACTTTTTTAACCACGGATAACACGGATGGCACAGATAAGGATCTCCTATCCGAGCTATTCGTGGTTGAAGATTGAATAATCCAAACCGCCAAGAAGGGGTGTTGCAGGGGAGAAACAACTCTGTGCGCTCTGTGTTCCTCCGTGCTCTCTGTGGCCCAAAATGTCCTAAAACTTCGGCACGGCGGCGAGGAGCTTTTTCGTGTAGTCGGACTGCGGGTTCGCGTAGATGTCCTCGGCGCTGGCCTGCTCGACGATCTGCCCGCCGGTCATGACAAGCACGTCGTCGCTGATGTGCTCGACCACGGCCAGGTCGTGCGCGATAAAGAGGTATGTCAGCCCCAGCTCCTCCTGGAGGTCTTGCAGCAGGTTGATGATCTGGGCCTGGATCGACACGTCGAGCGCACTCACCGGCTCGTCGCAGATGATGAACTCCGGCTCCACGGCGAGGGCGCGGGCGATGCCGATGCGCTGACGCTGTCCGCCGGAAAACTCGTGCGGGTAGCGGTCCATCTGATCGGCGGTCAGTCCGACGCGCTCCAGTAGCTGCGCCACGCGCTCGCGCCGGGCGATCTTGCTCAAAAAAGGAAAGTGGATGTCCAGCGGCTCGGCCACGATCTGAAAGATCGTCATGCGCGGGTTGAGCGAGTTAAACGGGTCCTGAAAGACCATCTGCATTCGCTTGCGGAAGGGGAAAAACTCGCTCTCGGACAGCTCCGTCAGCTCCACGCCTTCGAAGCGGATCGACCCCGCCGTGACGGGCGCGAGCCGGATGAGCGAGCGGCCGATGGTGGTCTTGCCGCTGCCGGACTCGCCGACGAGCCCGGTCGTCTTGCCCTTGCGGCAGGTGAACGACACCCCGTCCACCGCCCGCACATGATCAGTCACGCGGCGCATCAGCCCGCTGTGCACCGGGTAGTGCACTTTCAGGTCGGTCACTTCGAGGAGGGGCGCGATGACAGGCGGTTTGATTTCAGCGTTCACAGTTTGAAAGTTTGAGAATTTCAGGCTTGGGAGTCGGGGAGGGCTTGGAGGTGTCGCGTGTGCGCCCGGAATTTACGAATTTTGAATCTACAAATCTACGAATTTTTTAAAGCGCCGCGTAGTCGATCGTCGTGAGGCGGCGTTCGTGCGCGCCGAGGCGGGGGATGCAGGCGATGAGGGCCTTGGTGTAGGGGTGCTGCGCGTGGCGCAAAACCTCTTCCGACGGGCCGTCCACGACGATCTCGCCACGGCACATCACGATCACCCTGTCGGAGAAACAGGACACGATACAGAAGTTGTGCTTGATAAGGAT
>JAUTCS010000099.1 GCA_030673825.1 Verrucomicrobiota bacterium JB024
ACCCCGTAGTTACTCCGCCCGTTTTTTTTTTCTTGTTTTTACCCGCTATGTTACGCTACTTTGCGCGATGGTGTCACCACCTGTTTACTTCGCTATCCTTCGCGTAACTACGCGGACCACTTTTTCCCATCCCTTTTCGCCTGATTTTTCCCTATGGACGATCTCGTTAAAACCATCCCGCACCGCCCGCCGTTCCTTTTCGTGGACGAGGTGATCGAGCTGCGCGAAGACGGCATCAGCGCCCGCCGCACCCTGCGCGCGGACGAGTTTTACTTCGAGGGCCATTACCCCGGCAATCCGATCATGCCCGGCGTGCTCCTGTGTGAGTCTGCCTTCCAGACCGCCGCGATCTATCTGGTCAAAAAGATGGAGAAAGACGGCGTGGACATGGCCCGGCGCACCCCGATCCTTTCGCGCATCGGCGACGCCAAGTTCAAGAACATCGTACGCCCCGGCGAGACCTTCACCATCGACGTCACCTACACCAAGACGCTGACGGACTTCCACTTTTTAAAGGCCGTGATCAAGCGTGCCGACGGCAAGACCGCTGTCATGCTTGACTTTGTCCTGGCCATGATCGAGGCAGAGGCATGAGTTTTCTCGACATAGCGGGCAAGACCTTCCTCGTCACCGGCGTGGCCAACCGCAAGAGCGTGGCCTGGCACATTGCGCAGATCCTCGAAGGGGAGGGCGCCAAGGTCGTCTATAGCGTGCGCTCGCCCGAGCGGCTGGAGTCCGTCCAAAAGCTGCTTCAGGACCGTCCCGCCTACGTCTGCGATGTGGAGGACGAGTCGCAGATCCCCGCGCTGGCCGAGGCCGCCGGGCACATCCACGGCCCCTTCGCCGGGCTGGTGCACTCCATCGCCTTCGCGAACTTCAGCGCCGGGCCGCAGCCGTTCCACGCCACGCGCCGGGAGGATTTTCTCCAGGCCACGTCCATCAGCTGCTTCTCGCTCGTCGAGCTGGCCCGCGCCTTCAAACCCTTCCTCGCGCCCGACGCCTCCGTCGTCTCCATCGGCATCTCCTCGCAGGTCACGGCGGAAAACTACGGCTACCTCTCGCCGATCAAGGCCGCCCTCGACTCCGCCACGCGCTTTCTGGCGAAATCCTTCAGCGCGGACTCCGAGGTACGCTTCAACACCGTCAACCCCGGTCCGCTCAAGACCAGCGCCTCCGCCGGCATCCCCGGCTACCTCGAGAACTACCTCTTCGCCGAAAAACTCACCCTGCGCAAGCGCGCCATCAGCACGCAGGAGGTCGCCAACACCGCCGCCTTTTTGCTCAGCCCGCGCTCCAGCGGCATCAACGGCCAGTCCCTCGTGGTCAACGCCGGGATGGACATGAACTACTTCGACCGCGAAGTCATCGACGCCGCCATGCGGCCCAAGGTCTGACCCGTCATGCGCTTTGACAATGTCGCCATCGCCGCGCTCGCCCACGTCGAGCCCCCCGAGGTCGTCACCTCCGCCCAGATCGAGGAACGCCTGAGGCCGCTCTACGAGCGCGTCAAGCTCCCCGCCGGACGCCTCGAACTGATGACCGGCATCCGCGAGCGGCGCTTCTGGCCGATCGAGACGAAACCTTCCTACATCTCCGCTCAGGCAGGGGAAAAGGCACTAGCCAAGCTCCCGGCGGAGGAACGCGGGCGTATCGACTTGTTGATACACTGCGGCGTCTGTCGTGACCGGCTGGAGCCCTCGACCGCCTCCTATGTCCACGGGGCGCTCGGCCTGCCCGCGAGCACCCAGCTCTTTGACCTTTCCAACGCGTGCCTGGGCTTTATGAACGCCCTTGTCATGGCCGCCGGGATGATCGAGTCCGGCCAAATCGAGCGCGCCCTGCTCGTCTCCGGCGAGAATGGCAAGCCGCTTCTGGAGCGCACGCTTGCCCAGCTTCTGGACCCGAGCCTGACGCGTAAGCAGGTGAAACCCTTTTTCGCGAACCTCACCATCGGCGCAGGCGGCGTGGCCGCTGTGTTGACCCGCAAGGATCTCGCGCCCGCCGGTTCACCGCGCCTGCGAGTGGCCGCCGCCCGGACCGACTCCGAGTCCAACCGACTTTGCGAAGGCGACGCCTCCGGCTCCGGTGCGCTGGAGATGCAGACCGACGCCGTCGCGCTGTTGGAGGCTGGCGTCTCGCTCGCGCAGCAGACCTGGATGGATTTTAAAACTCTCTCAGGCTGGGACGAGCAGACGCCCGCCCGTATCGTCTGCCACCAGGTCGGACGCCAGCACCAGCTCAAGCTATTGGAGGGCCTCGGCATCGATCCGCAAAAGGACTACAGCACCTTCGAGACGCTCGGCAACGCCGGTTCCGTCTCCTGCCCGCTGACCCTCTCCAAGGGCCTTGAAACCGGCGCCATCGCCCCCGGCGACAAGGTCGCCCTGCTGGGCATCGGCAGCGGCCTGTGCTGCCTCATGCTCGCCCTGGAGTGCTAACCCGCGCCGTCCATTCTCATCCGCATGAACTCCGACTCCGACTGGCGCGCGCTTTACCCCTTTGAGTCTCACTGGCTCGAAACGCCCGCCGGGCGTGTGCACTACGTGGACGAGGGGGCAGGGGAGCAGGCCGTCGTCTTCGTCCACGGCAACCCGACCTGGTCCTTTTTCTACCGCAACCTCATCCTCGGCCTGCGTGACAAGTTTCGCTGCGTGGCCATCGACCACCTCGGGATGGGACTCTCGGACAAGCCGCAAAGCTTTTCCTACCGCCTGGCCGACCGTATTGACCATTTGGATACACTCATCCGCACGCTCGGCCTGAAGCAGTTCCACCTCGTCGTGCACGACTGGGGCGGCGCCATCGGCACGGGTGCGGCGCTGCGCCACTTGGACAAACTCGGGCGTATCCAGATTATGAATACGGCGGCATTCCGCTCCAGCCGCATGCCCTGGACCATCGGCCTGTGCCGCGTGCCCGCGCTGGGCGAGTTTTTTGTCCGCGCCTGTAACGGCTTCGCCGGGAGCGCCACCCGCATGGCAGTGACGAAAAAACTCCCGCCCGCGGTCAAGGCCGGCTACCTGCACCCGCACCGCAACTGGCACGACCGGGTCGCCGTGGCGCGGTTCGTGCAGGACATCCCGATGAGCCCGTCTCACCCCAGCTACGCCACGCTACTGGGCATCGAGGAGCAGTTGTCCAAGCTCGCCGCGCACCCCATGCAAATGATTTGGGGGATGAAAGATTTCTGCTTCGATAAAAGCTTCCTCGACGAGTGGTGCCGCCGCTTCCCGCAGGCACAAGTCCACCGCCTGGACAGCGCCGACCACTACCTGCTGGAGGACGAACCCGCGCAGACGCTCGCGCTCACGCGGCAATTCTTGACCGTAGAGTAGGGCGATGCTGCGACGGTGTGACTTTGTGTTTCCTCACTCAGGTTCACTCGTTTTCCGGAACATCCAGCCGTCCGTACAGCTCGGCTAGACTGCGCAGGTACGAGGCGCTTTCGCGCCAGAGCGTATCGAGCTGCGCAGCAGCGTAGCGCCACTGCCAGTTGCCCGCAGCCTCGCCGGGGCGATTCAGCCGGGCCTCGGACCCGAGATTAAAAAGGTCTTGAAGTGGAATGACCGCCAGTCGCGAGACGGAGCGGTAGGCCGTGCGCACGCAGTCCCACTGGGGTACGGAGCCATCCACACAGAGGTAGCGTCGGAAGTGGTCGCGTGTCTTGTCATCGACCGAGCGGTACCAGCCCAGCGTCGTGTCGTTGTCGTGCACACCGGGGTAGACGGCGCTGTTGGGGATCAAGTTGTGCGGCAGGTAGAGGTTGTCCGCGCCGGAGCCGAAGGCGAACTGGAGAATCGCCATCCCAGGCAGGCCCGTGGCTCGGTGCATGGCGCGTACCTCGGGCGTGATTTCGCCCAAATCCTCGGCGATCATCTTCGCCTCGGGCATGGCCTTTTGCACGGCCTTGAAAAAGTCCAGACCGGGGCCGGGCTTCCACTTGCCACCGCGGGCGTCCTTGGCCTTGGCGGGGACGGACCAGTACGACTCGAAACCGCGGAAGTGGTCCAGCCGAACGACGTCGTAGAGCTTGAAATTTGCCTCCAGTCGCTTCAACCACCAGGCGTAGCCCTCTGCTTTGAGCGCGTCCCAGTTAAAGAGGGGATTGCCCCAGAGTTGGCCGAGCGGAGAAAAATAGTCCGGCGGAACTCCTGCCACTGCGGTCGGACGACCCTCTGCATCGAGCTGAAACAGCTCGGGGCGCGCCCACACATCTGCACTGTCGAGCGCGACAAAGATCGGCACATCGCCGATGATCTCCACGCCTTTGCCCGCCGCGTAGGTACGCAACTCGGCCCACTGGCCGAAGAATAGATACTGCGTGAAGCGGACCGCCTCCATTTGGGCCGCGAGCTTCTCTGGCAGGTCACTCTGCCCAAAGTCAGCGTAGGTACGTAGATCTTTCGGCCACTCGAACCAAGGCTTGCCGCCGAAATGTGCCTTGCATGCCGTGAAGGCGGCGTAGGGCGTGAGCCACTCGGCTTCCTTCTCGCAAAACTCGACATAACTCCCGTAGCCGGAGAGTCCATCGGGCTCCCCGTCAACGCGCTCGCAGGCCAGCCCGAGGATAGGCCAGAAGCGCTGGTACAGCTCGCCGTAATCCACGCGATTCTGCGGGAGGGTCCGCAGGGTTTTAAGTTCGCTGTCCTTGAGTAGCCCGAAGCCGACTAGGGGCCGCAGGTCGATCAGATACGGATTGCCGGCAAACGCCGAAAAGCACTGATAGGGTGAGTCTCCATAGCCCGTTGGCCCGAGCGGACACTGCTGCCAGTAGCGCATCCCGGCCGCCGCCAAGAAATCGACGAAGCGCCGCGCTTCACGCCCCAGTTTACCGATCCCCAGATCCCCGGGCAGGGAAGTTGGGTGCAGCAGCACACCCGCGTGTCGAGACTCGAGCCAGGGAAAAAGTGGTGACGCCATAAATTACATCCAGACCTTTATAGACCAGCTGAGAGCCGTCAAAGCGAAAGGGAACAGAGGGAGACCGCCAGAATAATGACGGCCTTCAGTTTGAACAATGTATAATTAGACATAATGTTTATTGTGCGAAATATGCTTCGTGCGGAAAAACCCGCAAAGCTCGCAAGCAACTGCGGGTCAAGTGTTAGCATGGCGTAACTGGGGCGACTTTATTCGGCTAGGCCCCAGCGATGGGTCAGCGGATAGAAGATGAAGACAGCCTTGCCGACGACTTCTTTTTCGGGGACGAAGTTGACCGGGAGGCCGGCTCGTTTGTCCTCAAAGGCGTAAGGGGTGCTCATCGCGTTGCTGCCCCAGCCTCGGCTGTCGTAGCTAAACGGAGAGTTGTCGCCCATCGCGTAGAAATAGCCTGTTGGAACCGTCTCGGTGGTACCAGCTGTCATCCAGCCCATGTAGCTGTAGCCCGGATACAGGTCTTCGCGGTTAAAATTCTTTTCGAAGGCGTCGGCACCGGTGATGGGCTCGCCGTTGCGGTAGAGGACGGGCGGCTTGACTTCGAGGGTATCGCCGGGCAGGCCGACGAGACGCTTGATGTAGTACTTGTCATCCGGTGTGCCGTCGGCCGCGCGCAAGCCCTCGATCTGATTGGTGCGGAAAACAAAGGGATCGCCGACCTCGGGGCGGAAAAAGTTATAGCTGAAGCGATCGACGAAAAGCATGTCACCAGTCAAGATGTCGAAGTCCAGCGCGGGCTCGCCTTGGGTAACGCTGTTGTCCGAGAGTAGAATCGCCTGATTCGCGTTGCGGCGCAGGACCTGATGCTTACCGATGTCCTGAATGGCGACCTGATTAATATCGCCGGCGTTCGGAAAAAACGACTGCGCGACAATGGGCGTGAGGTCGAAATCCAGCGGCACCTCCACGTGCAGAGGCTGGCCGTTGACGACAAAGGTATAGCGTCGCTTCTGCGTGGACAGAACGAGGAATTTCTTACCCGACACGATTTCGTACGGCACCTGCGCAATGGGCTCGCCGGTCGCGTCCCGGCCGTACGCGACCTGCACCTCGACGCGCCCGGAGGCGGGTGCGTCGACGACGTAGTGGCTGGCCCCCTTGGTGATGAGCCGGAAGAGCTGGCCGGCTTTCGACGGAGCGCCCTCGCCCAGCGGGTACGCCTCGCCGGTCATGCCCGCGTAGGTCGGGTACATGGAGTTGGTCGGGATCTTGAACGGTTGCAGGAAAAAGCTGCGCACGCCGATGGCGAGGATGGCCGCGACCAGGACCATCTCGATGTTTTCCGAGAGGAAGGTGACCGGATAGATGGTGCCGCCGTGCGGCTTCAGGCATGTATCCAGATTTTTCATACACCGCTGGACGTCGGCGTCCTGCATGGGCTTCGCGGTGAGCGCGTCGATCAGCGCCTGCTGGTCCTGGCGGATGCTGGCCACGGCCTGCTCACCGATCACGTCCGAGCGGTAGTTGATGACTTTTTCGGCGAGCTGCACCAGGTGGTGGCCCTCCTTGTACAGCTTCTTCTTCGATTGGCCAAAAAGTCCCATGACTAACGCGGTTTCTAGTTCGTGGTTTTGAGGATTTTGACGAAGGCGTCCTGCGGGATGGCGACCTTGCCGATCTGCTTCATCCGCTTCTTACCCTCTTTCTGCTTTTCGAGCAGTTTGCGCTTACGGGTGATGTCCCCGCCGTAGCACTTTGCGGTGACGTCCTTGCGCATGGCGCTGACGTCCTCGCGGGCGACGATGCGGCCGTACACGGCGGCCTGGATGGCGATCTTGAACATCTGACGCGGCATGATCTCTTTCAGCCGCTCGCAAAGCGCCCTGCCCTTGCCCACCGCCTTGTCGCGGTGCACGATGCTGGAAAAGGCATCGACCGGATCGGAGTTGACGAGGATGTCGAGCTTCACGAGGTCAGACTCTGTGTAGCCGTTAAGCTCGTAGTCCATCGAGCCGTAGCCGCGGGTGATGCTCTTGAGCCGGTCGTTAAAGTCCACCAGGATCTCGTTCAGCGGCAGGTCACAGCTGAGCCTGACGCGGGTCTCGTCCACCGTCTCAGTGTGGTCGCACACACCGCGCTTTTCGGAAATAAGCGCGAGCATGTCGCCGATGCATTCGGTCGGCGTGTGGATGGTGGCGCGGATCATGGGCTCCTCGATCGAGTCGATCTCGGAGGGGTCCGGCAGGTGCAGCGGGTTGTCCACCTCGATGGTTTCGCCGTCGGTCTTGTTGACGCGGTAGACGACGCTCGGGTACGTGGAAATGATGTCCAGGTCGTACTCGCGGCGGAGGCGCTCCTGCACGATTTCCATGTGCAGCAGGCCGAGGAAGCCACAGCGAAAGCCGAAGCCCAGCGCGACGGAACTCTCGGCCTGATAGACGAGCGCGGCGTCGTTGATCTGGAGCTTGGCCATGCTGGCCTTGAGCTTTTCGTAGTCGCTGGTGTCGAGCGGATAGAGCCCGCTGAAGACCATCGGGCGGACTTCCTTGTAGCCGGGAAGCATCTCGGCGGCGGGATCGGCGGCCTGGGTGATGGTGTCCCCGATTTTGATGTCGGCGAGGTCCTTGATCGAGGTGACGACGTAGCCGGTGCGTCCGGCGCTGAGCGTCTTCTCGGGAAGCATCTTCGGGGAGAAACGGCCGACCTCCTTGACCACGGCCTTCTGACCGGTGCCCATCATGACAATTTCGTCGCCGGGCTTGACCGAGCCGGAAAAGACCCGCACGTAGCAGATGACGCCCTTGTAGCTGTCATAGACGTTGTCAAAGACGAGGATGCGCGTGTGGGGGGAGTCCGTCCAGCGCGGCGAAGGCAGGCGCGTGACCACGGCCTCCAGAATATCGTCAATGCCGATGCCGGATTTACCGCTGGCGCGGATGGCGTCCTCGCGCGGGATGGCCAAAATATCCTCGATCTGGTGTTCGACCATCTCGGGGTGTGCGCCGGGGAGGTCCACCTTGTTGATGACGGGAATGATCTCCAGCCCCTGCTCCATGGCGAGCGTGGCGTTGGCCACGGTCTGGGCCTCGACGCCCTGGGCGGCGTCCACCAGCAGGAGCGCCCCCTCGCACGCGGCCAGACTGCGCGAGACCTCGTAGGAGAAGTCCACGTGTCCGGGCGTGTCGATGAGGTTGAGTAGGTACTCCTGGCCGTTATGCTTGTACAGCATGGAGACCGGGTGCGACTTGATGGTGATGCCGCGCTCGCGCTCGAGGTCCATCGAGTCCAGGAGCTGCTCCTGCATCTCTCGCTTTTGCACGGTCTGGGTGCTCTCCAGCAGCCGGTCGGACAAGGTGGTCTTGCCGTGATCGACGTGCGCGATGATGCAGAAATTGCGGATGTGGTCGGTGTTCAAAGCGAAAGGCGCGGGATGTTGCGTTAGCTCAGGGGCAGCTCTTCGTAGGTGCTGAGCGAAGTGACGTTGAGGTCGCGGTCGATGCGCTTGGCCAGACCGGCCAGGGTGCCGCCGGGGCCGCACTCGTAGTAGTCCTTGATGCCGAGGGCCATCATGGCCTGGACACAATCGGTCCAGCGAACGGTCGAGGTGACCTGGTCCACAAGGGCCTGCTTGATCTGGTCGGGATCCTCAATGCGGGCGCCGAGGGCATTGGAAAAGACAGGCAGATCGGAAGAGCGTCG
>JAUTCS010000100.1 GCA_030673825.1 Verrucomicrobiota bacterium JB024
CTTTAAAACCTCAAAGAGCCCCACCACCGAGTGCTGCGTGAGGTCGAACAGCAACTGTGCACCTTCGCGCTCCAGTTCCTCCCCGCCGATCGCGCACACGTTCAGCGACGGCTGCGCCGCCCGCAGCTCGCGCAACAAGCGGGCCGCATGCTGGTCACCGGAGTGCTCACCGGCGAGGATGAGCAGGTCGGGCCGCGTGTTGGGGGTGGGAAATGTCATGGTAGGTTGAAAAGACAAAGCCGAAGCCGCTAGTGAGATCGTTTTTTAACCGCAAAGAGCGCAAAGGACGCAAAGAGGTTTCGAGAAGTTTAAACCTCCCCGAAAATTCACCGTCCTAGCGTTTTATTTACCTTTTCTCTTCTTCGCGCTCTTTGCGTCCATTGCGGTTAAAAATAATCCCATCTACCCGCGCCGTTCGTTCGCCTCGCGGATTTGCTGGGTGATTTTGAGGGCGACTTCGAGGGCGCTGCGGCCAAGGGCGGCGTCCACCTTCGGGGCGGTGTGCTTGCGCACGGCGTCGGTAAAGGAGGCCAGCTCCAGCAGGAGCGGCTCACCCTTTTCGATGGGGATGTCCTTTTTGCTCAGGCCGAGCTTACCCTTGCGAATGAGGTGGCCCTTTTGCTCGGCGAAGTTGAGGGAGAGGTAGGCGTTGGGCTGGAAGACGCGGATCTCGCGCACGGGCTTACGGCTGACGCGGCTCGTGTTGATGTTGGCCACGCAGCCGTTCTCGAAAGTCAGGCGGGCGTTGGCGATGTCCTCGCTCTTGGTCAGGACGTTGACCCCGACCGAGTCCACCCGCACCAGCGGCGATTTGACCAGTTGTAAAATCACGCCGATGTCGTGGATCATCAGGTCGAGCACGACGCTGACCTCCACGCCCCGGATCTTGAACTCCGCCAGCCGGTCCGCCGTGATGAAGCGCGGGTCTTTGACGTGCTTTTCCAGAAAGGCCATGACCGGGTTGTAGTGCTCAATGTGGCCGACCTGCACGAGCAGCCCGCGCGAGCTGGCGGCCTCGGTGATCTGCTCGGCCTCTTCCAGCGTGGGGCAAATCGGTTTCTCGATCAACAGGTGGCAGCTTTTTTCCAGCAGCGGCAGGGCGACTTCGGTGTGGCGGTCCGTCGGCACGGCCACGCTGACGGCCTCGCAACGCTCGCCCAGCTCCTCCAGGGATTCGCAGACGTGCGCCCCGCCGTGCTGCTTGGCGATCTCGCGGGCGCGCTTGGGGTCGGCGTCATAGATACCGGCCAACTCGCAGCCGGGGAGCTGGTTGTAAATCCGCGCGTGGTGCTGTCCGAGGTACCCCACCCCGGCCACCCCGCAACGCAAGGGATTTTTATCTGCCATAAGCGAATGAGCTTAGCGGACCGCAGCCGCTTTGGGAATGTATTTTTTTACTCACACAAAGGCACAGAGGCACAAAGGTATTAGGAGGAAAGTTCTCCATTAATGATGCGTTTGATGCCATTCTTCATCAACTCCTCGCCAAAATTCAGCACAAACCCAAGCTTCAATCCGGTTAAACGCAGGTAGGTTAACAATTGTTTTTGATGGGCGCGCGTAATGGTTTCCACTGACTTTAGTTCGAGAATAACTTGCCTGCCAGCAATAATATCCGCCCGAAAACCTTCTTCGAAGCGCATATCCCTGAAAGCAACCGGGATGGGAACCTGGCGCTCAACCTCAACCCCACGCTCTACCAGCAGTCGGGCAAGCACGGATTCATAAACACTCTCCAACAAACCCGGCCCAAGTTCCCGGTGCAGTTCAACCGCCGCATCAACGACGTGCCGGCCAATCTCATTCTCCGTCATCTTTGTGCCTCTGTGCCTTCGTGTGAGCCAATCTCCTCCAGCACGCCGCCGCGCATGAACAGGCGGCGGGCGGTGCGGGCGGCGAAGGCCGGGTTGTGCGTGACCAGGCAGAGGGCGACCTGTTCCTCGGCGCACATTTTCAGAAAGATGTCCATGACCTCCGCGCCGGTGTGCTCGTCGAGGTTGCCGGTAGGCTCGTCGGCCAGGACAAGCGCGGGCTTGTTCAGGAGGGCGCGGGCCAGGGCCACGCGCTGGCGTTCCCCGCCGGAGAGCTGGCCGGGCATATGCCGCAGCCGCTCGGACAGGCCCACCTGCGCGAGCAGGTCTTTGGCGCGCTGGCGCGTTTCGCCGTTCAGGCGTCCGGCCAGCCGGGCGGCCATGAGCACGTTTTCGAGCGCGTTGAGCTCGGGGATGAGGTAGTAGGACTGGAAAACCAGCCCCATAAAGGTCGTGCGCCGGGCGGCCCGCCAGTCGGCGGATTTTTTCAGGACGCTCTCGCCGTTCCAGAAAACCTCGCCCGCGTCGGGTAACTCCAGTGTGGAGAGGATGTACAGCAGCGTGGTCTTGCCCGCGCCGGACTCGCCGCGGATGCTTACGCTCTCCCCGGCGCGCACGCACAGGTCCACCCCGGCGAGCACTTCGATGTCGGCGTCGGGGCCTTTGAAGATTTTCGTCAGGCCGGCGGTCTGGAGAACAGCGTCGTTACTCATTGCGGAGGGCGTCAGCGGGTTTGAGACGGGCGGCGAACCAGGCCGGAATCAACCCGGCCAGGGTGGAAACCACGAGCGCGAACGCCACCGTCAGCACAAAGTCGGTCGCCTCGTAGTGCACGGGCGGTTCGCGGAACTTGTAAAAGCGGATCATCATGTCCCGGCTGTCGGTGGCCGCGGTGATGGCGTCGATGATGTTGACGCGGTAGTGCAGCGCCAGTAGCGCGAAGCCCACCCCCAGTAGCGAGCCGACCACCCCGATGATCATCCCTTGCAGGCAGAAAATCGCCGCCGTGTGCCGCGAACGCGCTCCCATGGCTCCGAGCAGGCCGATCTCGCGGGTCTTGCGCACCACCGCCGTGTAGAGCGAGCTGGCGATGGAGAACGCCGCCACCAGCACGATAAACAGGATGATGAACGACATGACCGTCTTTTCCAACACGAGCACCGAGAGCATGGCGCTGTTGCGGTCGAGCCAGGTCGTCGCACTGTACGGGGGCTGGAGCTGGGCGTTGAGCTGGTTGGCGACCTTGACCGCGTCGTCACGGTTTTTCAGGCGCAGGGCGACGCCGTGCGCCCCGTCGTTGAGCCCGTAGAGCTCCTGCATCAGCCGCAGGGTCACGATCATGGTGTTCGCATCGATCTCGTTGTAGCCGGTCTCGAAAATCCCCGCCACGGTCAGCTCGCGCGGCAGCAGCACCTCGTCCTTTTTGAGTTTTTCGAGCATGAGCGGCGAGTACACCTCCACGGTCGAGCCCGCATAGGCCCCAATAGAGGCGGCCAGCCCCGCGCCGAGAAAAACAGTCTCGTCGTCGAGGTCCTCGAACTTGCCCGAGCGCAGGTACTTGTCAAAGGGCACGATCGGCTCGTCCCCGAAGACATCCACCCCGCGCACAAAGGGAAACGCCGGGATGTTGCGGTGCATCATCATGACCATCCCCTCGGCGTAGGGGGAGACGGCCTCGACGCCGTCGATCTGCTCGGCCATTTCGACCAGCGGCCAGGTCTGGTAGAGGATGCCCCCACCCTGGATGCGCACGTGCCCGTCGGTATCGGCCAGCTTGTCACGGATCTCCTTGCCAAAACCGTTCATCACGCTCTGCACGATCAGCAGCACAGCCACGCCGAGCGTGACGCCGATCACGGAGACCACGCAGAACAGTGACACCAGCCGCCCCGAGGGAAAGAGCTGCTTGAGCGCGAGATACAGGTACCAGGGCATTTGCTCAGGAAAGGTTTGCCGGTTGAGATGTCAACGCCGCGATAAAGGTTCCCTTACGGGCTGATCACGAGGCGGTAATAGCCTTGCGGGAGGGTGATCTCCCAGTCGGCGCGTTCGATCTGCTCGGCCCAGGCCTTGCCGGTCTCGCCCCCCGCCGCCGGAGTCAACGGCAGAAGTGAGCCGATATCGCCGGTGCCAGAGCGGTAAAGCATGAACTCCAGCGGCTCGGGCTCAGCGGGCACAGGCAGGAGAGTTTCCCCGGTGTCCAGGGTAAAAATCTGCAGCAGGCGGCCCGTGCTCGCGTCGCGGACAGCCACCTGCGCCTGGTCCGGGCTCTGAGTCGGGGAGGAGGGCTTGGCCTGTCCGTAGGTGCTGACGCGTTCACGCGAATACCGCGCCAGCAGCCGCTCGACCGTCAAGGACGAATCGGAATCGCTCCCTTCCCCGTTGGCCGGAAATAAATCGACCGTCACGGGCAGCGGGGTGTCCAACTCTAGCAGGGCCGCCCCCGGAGAAAGCAGGCGCAGGGAGGTGTTTTCGCTGCGGGCATTGAGCGCGGTCGGTAGAAAGAGCGCCTCGGAGTCCAGCAGCAGCGATTGCTCCCGGCGGATGATGTTCTCGCTGTCCCCTTCGGGACCGTTCCAGACGATAAAGGACTCCGGCGTCTCGGCGGCGCAAACGGGGTCTGCCACAACGCGGAACAATAAAAAACCCGCCAGATGGATGCCAATCCCCAGCACCAGCGCCACCCGCGCCAGTGGCGAGTGCCACCAGCGCTGCAGCCGATGAAGATAACCGCGGCGTTCGCTCATGGCTGGAGTCCCTCGAAGGGCCCCGACGGGTTGGCTCCCTCCCAGAGCGTTTCCGACTCGGAGCCGTTGGCAGCGATCTGGAGGGCGTTGTACCCGGCCAGCCGAGCCAGCTCCGCCAACCGCAGCAGCGTCTGCAAGGGCAGGTCCGCATCGGCCTTGACCAGCAGTACCCCCTCGCCGGAACTATCCCCACGCTCGATCAGGCGCTGCCAACCCTCCAGGGTGATGACGCGCCCGTCGAGGATCATCATCTCGTCGCTCTTGTAAGTCAGGACGGCCACCGTGGCGATTCCTGCCGGGGCTCCCCCGGCCATCACCGGGAGCTGAATGCCCTCGCCCGGAGCGGACACAAAACGCGAGCCCAACAGCAGGAACATCACGCAGATCAGCAGCACGTCGAACAGCGGCGCCACGTCCAGGCGCCGCGACGGCGGCGTCAGGTGACGTTCGAGTTCGAGGGGACGGGTCAGCGACATGGCGGGCTACTTTTCCGGTTTTTCAGCGGATTCGTCCTCGTTGTCGTCCTCGGGGAGATCGCGGTTGAGGAACTGGATGATGTCGTTGCCGACCCACTCCATGTCGTGTACCAGCGCGCGCACGCGCCCGTGCAGAAAGTGGTGGGCCAGGTACGCCATGATGGCGATGGCCAGGCCGGTCGCCGTGGTAATGAGCGCCTGGGCCACGTCCCCGGAAAAGGTGGCGGCATTGGCATAGGGCCCCTTTTCCTGCATCTGGGTAAAGGCGCTGAGCAGAGCGACGATCGTGCCGAGCAGTCCCAGCAGCGGGGAGATTTTTGCGATGGCGGCAATGGTGCCCACCCGGCGCTCCAGCGAGGGAATCTCGACCAGAGCGGCGTCGCGGATGGCACCACGCATCTTGTCCTCGGACTTGTCGTGGTTGAGCAGGGCAGCCTTGACCACGCTGGCGACCGGGCCGGGCGTCTCCTCGCACACAGTGAGGGCCTCCAGCAGGCGGCGCTTGCGCACGAGGTTCTTGATCCCGTCCACAAAGGTGTTGGTGCGGATCTGGCCCTTGTGGAGGTACAGCGTGCGCTCCACGAAGAAAACGAATCCGATCAGGCTCAGCACCAGCAGCGGCCACATGAGAGGGCCGCCACGCTCGATCAGGGAAAAGTCAAAGATGCCCATGGGGTTCAAAAGGTTGCAGTTAAAGCGCCCGTCGCGGTCCGGTAAAGCCTAGAACGCGGAGCGGGCCGCTCATTGGACGACGGTCTCCTCCGTGTTCAGCCGCGATTGGGCCAGGTGCCAGCCGGGTAACCGGTTGCGCACGAGGATGTCCAGCGCACGGACGGATTCGCGGGGTTTGCCGTCAGCGGACAACATGTCGGCCAGTCGCAGCAGGGTCTTGGCCAGCCAGACCCGCCCCGAGGGCGAGAGGTCCGGATCGACGCCCCCGTCCGGGGCGGCCAGCGTCGCGACCTGCCAGAGGGCTTCCTCGGCGGCGTTGCGGTTGCCCGCCTCGCGCAGACAGTGGGCCCAGGCGAAGCCCGCCTCCAGCCGGAAGTCCACCGGCGCGTCCGGCCGGTCAAAAAGGTTCTCCAAGTCCGCCGCCACTGCGATGAGCCGCTGCGGGTCCCCCCCGGCCTGCGCCATGAGGGTGTTGGCGCGGTAGAGCTCGACCAAATAAACGTCGTCCCGCTTGCCGTTGAACTGCTGGATCAAGTTCTCGTAAGTCTGCTGCGCCAGGCTGAACTCGTCCAGCTTGCGCAGGATGTCCCCCTGGCGGATGCGGGCCGGAAAAACCAATTCGTGCGCCGGGTATTCGACCGCCAGCTCTTCGAGGTACTTGAGGGCCTCGGTCAGGTTGCGCGGCTGCCCCTGGGCCTCGGCGGCCATGGCCCCCTCGTAGAGCGCGATGGCAGCCTGGGGCGTATTCGGGTAGTCGTCCACGATCTTGCGGTAGCTGAGCTGGGCCTCGTTATAAATCCCCTGCGCCACGAAGTAACGGGCCTCCTCCAAATACGAAAGCACGGCGGCGTCGCTGGTGGGGAATTTCTCCCGCAGGCTGGCGAAGGTGGCGAAGGCCTGATCGTTGCGCCCCAGGCGCAAGAGCGCCCGCCCGCGCAAAAACAGCGCGTTGGCCGCGATCAGCTCGCGGTTGGCCATGGGCACGTCGGCATCGGGGGTGGCCCCCACCTCGGCCAGCAGGCTGTCTGTCATAGCGGCGATGGCCTCATATTGGTTAAGGTCGCTGGCCAGCTTGATCTCCAGCCAGAACAAGCGCAGCCGCAGGGCCGCGGGCATGGTGTCACTGGTCGGCTGGTCGAGAATGCTGCGCAGGCGAGCGAGGGCGGCCTCGGCCTCTCCGGCGCGGGCCATCGACGAGGCCAGTGTCCACTCGGCCTGCCAGCGGCGTTCCGGGACTACCCCGCTGACCGAGAACGACTCGTCCAGCACCTGTCCGGCTTCTTCGTAACGCTTCTCACGGGACAGGGATTCCACCAGTTGCAGAAGCAGCTCACCCTGTTCTTTGGGGTCCGGCTCCTCGTTCAGGACGGCCTCATAGACTTCGGCCGCGGCCTGATAGTCACCATTGAGGAAAAAACTGTCCGCTACCAGTCGACCATAGTAACGGTGTTCGGGGCCTGGCGGCAGCGCCTCGCGAATCTGGTTCAGGTAATCCGCCGCCGTGCGGTATCGCGGCGGGTTCGCGTTCCAGGCCTGGAAGGCAAGCAGTCGGATGGCGTCGATGCGCAGGGGCGAACCGGGGTAACGCTCGATCAGTTGTTCGGCGTCTCGGATGGCCAGATCGGGCTCCGGTTCGGCCTTGCGGAGCATGAAGCGCGCGCGCAACAGGAGCAGTTCGTCGTTGAGCGGATGGTCCGGACGGGCCAGCAGTTCGTCCAGCAGTTGCTGGTACTCCGCCGGGTTGGTCTCGGCCAGACTGGAGCGGTTGAGCATGCTAAGAGCGATCGCGGCGGAGTCCTTGTCGTGGGCCGTGCGCAGGACCTCCTCCAGCGCGAGTTGCCCGCGCTGGCTGTCCTCGCCGGAGATAAGCGCGATCAACAGCAGGATTTCTGTCTGCTCGGGCTTTTCCTGCTCAGTCAGGAGCTTGAGCTGGTCCTGAAGGACATCGAGGGCCTGGGTCTTGTGTCCGAGCAGGTCCAGCACGATGGCGTACTGCCGGGCGAAGCCGAACCCCACCTGGGTGCCGCGGGTCTCCTCGACCTTCTTCTGCAAAAGCTTGGCCGTATCCTCGTCCGCCTTGTTGGCCACGATCTGACTGCGGAAAATCTCCGCCTCGAAGTCCGCCCGCTGCGTCGCGGTCACGGCCTGCCCGAGGGCCTGCTTGAAAAAGGGTTCGGCCTTGGCCACCGAGCCCTGTGAACGCTCCCACAACCCTTGCAGCAGGTAATACCAGGGCTGGTACTCGGGTGGGAGCTGGGCGGCGACGGTTTCGTCCAGGTACTCCTTCATGGCCACGAGGTCGCCCGCGTGGTAGGCCAGCAGTGCCCGGCTGAGGCGCTCGCGCGGGTCGTCCAACTCAGGTAACGCATCCAGCAACCGTTGCGCGGCCACGAGCTTGCGCTGGCTGATCAGGGCGACGGCGAGCTTCAGGTTGAGGTCCAGGCGCAGGGCTTCGCCGAGGGCGTTGTCCGAAAGCGCGCGCAGGTAAAAGCGCTCGGCCAGGCTCGGCAGACCGGCCCGGAGCGCATCATCACCGGTGGCGATCAGATGGGCAGTCGCCGGAGCGACGACGTCCGGCGTCGTCTCCGTCAACAACGGAGCCGGGTCAGACGCCTGCCCGCAAAGAGCCACGCCCGTCAGCGCAAAACCGAACGTGCACAAGCCCCGCCGGATCCATCGGTTCAAACTTCGGACAGCCACTAACACAGCCCCTACTCTAATTCAGATGCCCGCCCCGCTGGCAAGCCAAAGGCGGCGCTTTCAACGAACTGGTTTCCGCTCGCCCACCTCCGGCCTGCGGGAGAAGCTCCCCTCCCAGACTGTTCGCAGAAGGGGCGATTTATTCATTGCCAATACTTCTACCAGACACAAACTCTATAAGCTTTCTGTTATGAAGACCGTTTTCGCCGTTCGTGAGACAGACCCCCGAGAAACCCGCGCCGCGCTGATTCCGGAGGTCGCAAAAAAAATGGCCGCCCTCGGTCTGAACGTGCAAGTCGAGTCCGGCCTGGGCCTGCGAGCCGACCTGCCCGACGAGCTTTACCGCGAAGCCGGAGCGACGGTCGTCACCGACCGGACCGCCGCCCTTGCCGAGGCCGACATCGTCCTGCGTGTGCGCAAGCCCGACGCCGCCGAACTCCCCTCGCTCAAGCCCGGCGCCCTCCACCTGAGCTTCCTCGACCCTTTTAATGAAAAGGAACTGCTCCACAAGCTGGCCGAGGCCAAGGTCAGCGCCGTCAGCCTGGAGATGATCCCGCGCACTACGCTGGCGCAGAAGATGGACGCCCTCTCCTCCCAGGCCAACCTCGCCGGCTACGCCGCCGTCGTCATGGCCGCCGACCGCATGAGCAAAATCCTGCCCATGATGATGACCCCCGCCGGCACGCTTTCCCCGGCGCGCTTCTTTATTATAGGTGTCGGCGTTGCCGGGCTCCAGGCCATCGCCACTGCCAAGCGCCTCGGCGCCCGTGTGGACGCCTTTGACACCCGCCCGGTCGTCGAAGAACAGGTAAAATCCCTCGGGGCCAAGTTCGTTAAAGTGGACCTCGGCGACACCGGCCAGACCGCCCAGGGCTACGCCAAGGAGCTCACCCCCGAGCAGATGGAAAAGCAGCGCCAGGGCATGGCCAAGGCCTGCGCCCAGGCCGACGTGGTTATCACCACGGCCAAGCTTTTCGGTCGCCCCGCCCCGAAGATCGTCACCGCCGATATGCTCACGCAGATGCGCCACGGCAGCATCCTGGTGGACCTCGCGGTCGAGTCCGGCGGTAACGTCGAGGGCGCGAAGCTCGGCGAGGAAGTTATCACCGAAAACGGCGTGCGCATCATTGGCCACGAGAACATCGAGGGCTACTTCGCACAGCCGGCCAGCCAGATGCTCGCCTCGAACTTTTATAACTTCATCGAGCACTTCTGGGACAGCGAGAAGGGCGAGTTCGAGTACCGCCTCGACGACGAAATCCTAAAAGGCTGCCTGCTCACCCGCGACGGCCAGATTATCCACGAGCGCTTCAAGTCCGCCTGATTCGCGTATCGAAAAACCGAATACACCGCGCCTCTGGACACTCTCAAACTTTCAAACTCTTAAACTCTCAAACGTTCGCACACCATGGACATCCTGGTACTTCTCGTCTTCATCTTCGTGCTGGCGGCCTTCCTCGGCTTCGAGCTGATCAGTAAGGTCCCCTCGCAACTGCACACGCCGCTCATGTCCGGCTCGAACGCCATCTCCGGCATCACCATCGTCGGCGCGCTCATCGCCGCCGGTGAGACCACCGGCACGCTCTCGGCCTGGCTCGGGTTCGCCGCTGTCGTGCTCGCCGCCGTCAACGTCGTCGGGGGCTACCTCGTGACCGACCGCATGCTCGGCATGTTCAAAAAGAAAGACGCCGTCAAGAAGGCCGACTAACCCGCACGAACCGTTTAGCGCACGCAACCCATGGATACCCAGATGCTCATCAACCTCGCCTACATCGCGGCGTCGGTCATTTTCATTTTCGGCATTAAAATGCTCGGGTCGGCCACGACCGCCCGCAAGGGCAACCGCCTCTCCGCCCTGGGCATGCTCATCGCGGTCGTCGTCACCCTTTTCGACCACCACATCGTCAGCTTTCAGCTGATCATTATCGGCCTCATCGTCGGCAGCATCATCGGCCTCATCGCGGCAAAGATCGTCAAGATGACCTCGATGCCCGAGTTGGTCGCGCTCTTCAACGGCTTCGGAGGTCTGGCCAGTCTCCTCGTAGGCTGGGCCGAGTACCAGCGTGTCGCCGCCGCCAGCGCCTCCGTCGAGTCCCTCACCGATGCCGCCAACAGTGTTGGGATGGACATCGCCGTGGGCATGAGCTCCTTTACCGCGGCGGTAACCGCGCTGGCCATCCTCATCGGAGGCATCACCTTCACCGGCAGCGTGTACGCCTGGGGCAAGCTTTCCGGCAAGCTCTCCGGTCGCCCCACCCTTTTTAACGGCCAGAAAGCCGTCAACGCCGCCATCGCTGCGCTCATCATCGTGTGCGGCGTAGTCTTCGCCCTGCACACCAGCGGCGGACTGGCCACGACGATGGTTCTGCTGCTGATCGTCCTCTCCCTCGTGCTGGGGATTCTTGCCGTGATGCCCATCGGCGGCGGCGACATGCCGGTCGTCATTTCACTGCTGAACAGCTTTTCGGGCCTGGCCGCGAGCGCGGCGGGCTTCGTCATCGCCAATAACGTGCTCATCGTCGCGGGCTGCCTGGTCGGTGCTTCCGGACTGATCCTGACCGTGATCATGTGCAAGGCGATGAACCGCACCCTCTCCAACGTGCTCTTCTCCGGCTTTGGCGCGACCGTCCAGGCCGCTTCCGGCAAGACCGAGGGCGAGCTCAAGCCGATCAGCGCCGAGGACGCCTACTACGTGCTCGAAGCTGCCCGCAGCGTCGTCTTCATCCCCGGTTACGGGATGGCCGTCGCGCAGGCCCAGCACGCCGTCAAGGAACTGGGCGAGCTTCTGGAAAACAACGGTGCGGAAGTGCGCTACGCGATTCACCCGGTGGCGGGCCGCATGCCCGGTCACATGAACGTCCTGCTGGCCGAGGCGGACGTCCCCTACGAGCAACTCGTGGAGATGGACGACGTCAATCCGACCATGGGTATGGTGGACGTGGCCATCGTCATTGGCGCCAACGACGTGGTCAACCCCGCCGCCGCCGAGGACACGAGCAGCCCCATTTACGGCATGCCGATTATCAATGCGCACGAGGCCCGCACCGTCTTCTGTCTCAAGCGCGGCAAGGGCGCGGGCTTCTCCGGCCTGGAGAACGTCCTGTTCCTGCGCCCCAACGCCCGCATGCTCTACGGCGACGCCAAGGCCTCCATCACCTCCCTCGTCACGCAGTTCAAGGAAAGCTGAGTAGCGAGAAGACGTTACGCCCCGGTTACAGGCATTAACCCGCCCCCTCGTGCGACAGTCAAATACACACCCTTTGCATTAGGGAATATTATTTAGCGCATAAGTGAATGGTTGACGGGTTTGCATGGACATGCTCTGCTCCACAGCATGTCCACCCTCTCCGATGTACGCCGCCTCTCTCTGCTTATGATCCTCATCCCCGGGGCGACCTTCGCCACGGGTACGACCTACACCACGCTCAACTACTCGGGCGCATTGCCCGGCAGTTCGACCTTCCTGACCGGCGTCCGTGGCGACAATGAAGGCGGAGTCTATATGACCGGCGTTTACACGCCGCCCTCCTCCAGTGATACCCAGGGCCTTGTCTATCAAGGCCCCGTCACGGGCGGCGGCGACTGGTACATCCTCAACCGCCCCAGCTCCGCCGGATCGACCACCACGAGCACCGCCCTCTACGGCCCGAATACCCTGCCTGGCGGCGTCATCCGCGTAGCTGGCAGCTACAAGACCAGCGAAACCGGCGCCCGCGACCTCGGCCTGTACTACGAAGGCACCGTCAACGGCGCGGGTACCTGGACGACACTTGCCCCGACCGTCTCCGGAGGCGAGACACTGCTGAACACCATCGGACACAGCAACCACGGCAACCTCCTCGTCGGCAACTACGACACCAGCCTGGCCACGGGGCGCGCCTTTATCTTCGACATCACGGGCGGCACCTACACCGAGCTGGTCAAGCCCGGCGCGGCCAGCATCACCGCCTACGGCATCTGGCACAACGGCGGCGACAGCTACACCATCGCCGGAGGCTTCAGTAATCTCAACAACGGCGGCCTCGATGTCGGCTACCTCGTGGACTGGGACGCGGGCACGGGCATCGCCACGCATTGGACCGAATTTTACTACAACAATGACAACGCCCTCATCACGCACTTCGACGGCATCACCTCCGACGGCGCGGGCGGCTACAACCTGACGGGCGACTGGATCGGCGTCGGCGAGGAGAACGGACTCGGTTTCTTCGCGAACGTGGGCCGCGCCGAGGCGGGCGGGTTTGAAGAGGCGACCTGGCTTTCGATCAACTACCCCTCCTCCGAGGGGCTCGACGTGGACGAGACCTCCGGCAACACCGTTTACGAAAACTACGTCATGGGCATTTACACGGCCAATGGCGAAGGCCTCGCGCAAGGCTACGTCGCCGCTGTCCCCGAGCCGGGCACCTTCGCCCTCCTGAGTGGCTTGCTCGCCCTCGGCGTCTCCGTCCGCCGGCGCAAGCGGTCAGCGGGAGTTCTGATCGAACCGCAGCGATAGCATCAGAACCCCAAAGGGGTTCAGCACCACAGCCCATGGTTGGGCCGAGCACAGCGAGGGTCTACCATGGGAAGAGAAGACACGAAAGACTTCCAACCCCAACGGGGTTGCGCACTGACCGGGTTCATATCCGCCCAGCCCGACCGAATCACTCGGCCAGCTTCTTGACCACGGCCTCGACGAGCGCGTCGAGTGTCTGCTCGCGGGCCTCGGCATCGATGGGTACGCCTTTTTCCTTCATGGCGGCACTGGTCACCGGGCCCATGCTGATCGCCTTCGGGCGCTGGGCACCCTTGGCGAGCTGGAGTTGGCCGCTCTGGGCGACGAAATTCTCCACCGTGCTCGCGCTGGTAAAGGTGATGGCGTCGGCCCCCTTGTCGCGGAACGACTGCGCCTCGGGCTCCTCGCTCAGGTCGGTGGGCTCGTTGCGGTACACCGGGAGCATGTCCACGATGGCGTGGCCCTCCTCCTCCAGCTTGCGCACGAGCACGTCGCGGTTGCGGTTGCCGGTGACGACGAGGATGTTCAGGCTGTCGAGACTTTCCGTCGCCAGCAGCGCGTCGGCCAGATTTTCCGCCACGGACACCTCCGGGATCAGGTCCACCGCGAGGTGATGGCGCTTGACCTCGCGGGCGGTGGAAGCGCCGATGCAGGCGATCTTCACCCCGCCGATGCAGCGCAGGTCGGAGAACTTTTCGAAAAACTTTTTGAAGAAGAAACGCGCACCGTTCGGGCTGGTGAAGACCACCCAGTCGTAACTGGTGATGCCGTCGTACACGTCGATCGTCTCGTGCGACTCGGCCTCGACGATGTCGATCAGCGGCAGCGTGAGCACCTCGGCCCCGAGGGCTTCGAGCTTGCGACGCAGTTCACCGACCTGCCCGCGCGCGCGGGTCACGGCCACGCGCTTGCCGGTCAGCGGGCGGGCCTCGAACCAGTTCAGCTTCTCCGTGTAGCGGGCGACCTCGCCCACGATGACCACGGCGGGCGGCTTGAGTCCGGCCTTTTCCTTGGCCTTGGCCACGGTGGCGAGCGTGGCGCACAGGCTGCGCTGACGCGGAAGCGTGGCCCACTCGACCACCGCCACGGGCGTCTCAGGAGAAAGTCCGCCCGCAATGAGCTTGTCGGTGATGTCGGAGATGTGGCCCATCCCCATGTAAATGCACAGCGTGCCCCCGACCTGGGCGAATTTCTCAAAATCCACGTGCATGAGCCCGCGCTCGATGTCCTCGTGGCCGGTGATAAAGCACACCGACGAGCTGTGCTCACGGTGCGTGAGCGGGATGCCCGCACAGGCCGCGGCGCCGAGGGCGGCAGTCACGCCGGGCACGATCTCGAAGTCGATCCCGTCGGCAAGCAGTCGGCAGGCTTCCTCCCCGCCTCGCCCGAAGATGAACGGATCCCCGCCCTTGAGGCGGACAACCAGGCGGCCCTTCTTCGCGTGCTTGACGAGAATGTCCTCGATCTTGTCCTGGGAAATCGAGTGGCGGCCGGGGCGCTTGCCCACATAGACGCACTCGCAGCCGGGCTTGATCCAGCGCTGGAGCTCGGCGTTGGCCAGGTAGTCATACACCAGCACGTCGCAGGTTTCGATTAACTCGCGGGCGCGAACCGTGATCAGGCCCGGATCACCCGGACCGGCACCGACCAGAAATACTTTCCCCTCGCTCATTCGGATTCCTCGTTCAGGCCCAGATCGGCCACAATCTCGGCCACCACGCGCTCGCGGGCGTCGCCGTTGCCGCGCATCGGGTAGTGGCGCGCACCGACCGGCTCGTAGTACACCGACACCGTGCGGTCATAACAATACACGCCGATGGACGTATGGCAACCCCCGCCCATGCCCGCGAGAACGGCTTTCTCCGTCTCCACGGCGAAGCGCGTCTGCTCGTCGAGGATGGCGCGAAGCTTGTCGCCCTCGCCCTTGCGGACTTGCAGGGCGATCGCCCCCTGCCCGGCGGCGGGAATGACCTGCGCGGGGCTGTAGGGCCGGAAGGCCAGCCCCGGCCACTCGAAGTGGCCCAGGCGCTTGAGTCCGGCGGCGGCCAGGATGGTCGCATCGACTTTGCCGTTGGCGACTTTTTTCAGGCGCGTCTCGACGTTGCCGCGGATCTCGGACCAGACCGCGCACGGGTAAAGCTGCTTCAACTGTGCCCGGCGACGCGGACTGCTCGTCGCGATAAAGCACGGCGTGGCGATATCCTCACGCACGACGAGCACATCGTTGACCTCGGCCCGCGGCAGGTAACCGGCGATTTCGAGGTCGTCGGGCTGGACGGCAGGCAAGTCCTTCGCGCTGTGCACGGCCACGTCGGCCTCGCCGCTGCGCAGGCCCGCTTCCAGCTCCTTGACGAAGAGACCTTCGCCGCCGCGCTGTTCGAGCGACCACTGCTTCTGCTTGTCCCCAGTGGTGAGGATCTTCCGGACTGTAAAGGCCGTCTCCGGCAGGCGCTCCTGGAGCCACTCCAGGGTCAGCTCCGTCTGGCGCAGGGCCAGCGGACTCCCCCGGGTGACGAGCGTGAGGCTTTCAGTTGCCATAACAAAGGCGGGCAGGTGATGAGCCTGCCCGCTTGAAACACATTAACGTAACCCCTTGAGGCTTAGTTGGAAGTGTAGGAGGCTTGAGCGCCCTTGATGTCCTTCTTCGGCACCCATGGCATGAGCGCGCGGAGCTTCTTGCCGACCTTTTCGACACCGTGCTGTTCGCCCTGCTTGCGCAGTTCGTTGAACTTCGGGTACCCGGCCTTGTATTCCTTGACCCACTCGCGGGTGAACTTGCCGTCCTGGATCTCCTTGAGGATGGCCTTCATGGCCTTCTTGGACTTGTCGTTGATCACGCGCGGGCCGCGGGTGACGTCGCCGTACTCGGCAGTCTCGGAGATGGAGAAGCGCATACCGCTGATGCCGGACTCGACCATCAGGTCAACGATCAGCTTCATCTCGTGCAAGCACTCGAAGTACGCCATCTCGGGCTGGTAGCCCGCCTCGACGAGGGTCTCGAAACCGGCCTGGATCAGGGCGGAGCAACCGCCGCAGAGCACAGCCTGCTCGCCGAAGAGGTCGGTCTCGGTCTCTTCCTTAAAAGTGGTCTGGATGACACCGGCGCGGGTACCGCCAACGCCCTTGGCCCAGGCCAGAGCGATGTCCTTGGCGCCCTTGGATGAGCCCTTGAGAACGGCGATCAGCGCGGGCACGCCCTTGCCTTCGACGTACTGCGAGCGCACGACGTGGCCGGGGCCCTTCGGGGCGACCATGATGACGTCCACGCCCT
>JAUTCS010000101.1 GCA_030673825.1 Verrucomicrobiota bacterium JB024
TTGAGAACCTCATCGCAAAGCTCAAACACTCAAGAAGACTCGCCACCCGATACGACAAAAGGGCACGACACTACATCGCTTTCGCACAGCTGGCCGCTATCAAACTATGGATATGCTCATAGGTTTGCGTACAGAACCTAGGCGTCGCGCATCCCGGGATCGACAAAACCGCCGCTATCTATATAGAAAAGCATCTTCTCTGGCGCCGGAGTCGATTCGGTGTTTCTTAGCTATAAAGGACAGGTCGGGAGTTTGCCTCCCGGCCTGTTCTGTTTCGTGGGAGCACCTAGAAGGCGAAGAGCGAGAGCAGCCCTTGTCCGGTTGCGGGCTCGGCCCGGATACGAAAAAGGCCGGAGTTTTCTGCTCCGGCCCGAGAGTGATGGGAAAAATAAAAGAAGCTTCCTCAGGCGCGTCGGCGGCGAATGATCACCAACCCGGCGATGCCGAGCCCGCCCAGCAGCGCCCAGGTGCCCGGTTCCGGCACGGCGGTGATCTGGATGTTGTCGAAGTCCACGTACTGGGCGACCGCGATGAAGTCCGTCATGCGGATGCGCAGGCTCACGCTGCTCTGGCCATTGACGGCTTCGGGCAAGGTGAAGGAATCGACCTCCCACTGACCGGCCTCGGTGCTGCCGGATTCGACCCAGTCCACCCAGCCTTCGCCGATATCATAGTCGATGTGCATATGCTCGCCCCAAGAGAAAAAGGCGTTCGACTTCACGGCGAAAGAGAGCGTCAGGTCGGTCATATTGCTCAGGTTGAGGCCGGACATGACGACTTGGCACTCTTCGCCTGAACTGATAAAAGTCGTGGTGTGCAGGGCGTTGTTGGGGTCGCCGATCGGGGGAAGCGCATTGAGCGCGATGCCGGTGACGCTGCTCATCCCGTTCAGGAATCCAGAGGGGGCCGCCGTCATGGTGACAGTGCCGGCCTGATCGCCCTGGTTGGCGGTAAACTTTGAGCTCACCGTGCTGGCATCCATGTTCCAATACGCGAGCAGGTTCTGCGCGTGAGCGTTTACGGACAGGCCGCAGGCCGCCAAGACTATCAAGATGGCTACTTTCCCCATAGAATGTGGCTTATAAAGGAAACTAAGGGAAAATGTCCAGATTGAACTCTGAAAGCCCCCTGCGTACAGCGCCGTTTATGCTGACCCGAGAGGGCTATTAGAAGATGTGAACAGAAAGTTAAGAATTTTTGACCAAAAACCGTTTGACAGATTTGTTTACTAGATATTGTATGTCGGACATCAGCCCGTTGGCATATCTAGTGTTCGCTCTCACTGACAGGCTTGGGGATAAGAACCAACAACTTGCCGTTGTTTCGCCCAGCTTTTTCGCCATAATAAGCCCCGCTAGCGCGACGCGAATGCATCGTCCCGGCGTTGAAATCTTCTTTCCGGGGGCCCGCCCCCTTCCCGAAATCTCCGGCTTCTGAAAGCCTCTCACCTCTTCGCTCTTAAACCACCTATCGCTTAATATTGCCTTATGATCCGTCACTTCTCCTTTGATGAAGACCTCGCCCTCAAGCGTTTCGCCGCCACCCCGGCCGAGCAGAAGCCCCGCTTCAACTGGCGCGAGGTCATGGACGACGCCTCCGTCAAACAGCCCGCCGTCAAGATCGATGCCGGCGGCGAGGAGCGCGACTTCGACGTGGCCGAGGTGGCCGAGATCATCGGTAACGCCCTGACCGACCTCATGCTCTCCCGCCAGGAGCAGGAGGAGAAAATTTTTACCGAGCAGAACCGCAGCTTCGTCGCCGGGGTGGCTCGTGCCGTGGCCGAGCGCCTGGCCCGCCAGATCAGCGACGAGACCGGCGTCAGCCTGACCCAGCGCGAGGTCCACCAGATCATTGAGACCGCGCTGGTCCAGCACGACGCCCACGACGTGGCCCGCAGCCTCGTGGCTGCCTATTCGCACCACGGCCTCAACGGCTCCGACGACGATGAGCCGGAGATGACCGTCCGCCTCATCCGTCGTAACCGCCAGGTTGTCCCCTGGGACCAGAACAAGATCGAGGTCGCCATCCGCAAGGCCTTCCTGGCCCAGCAGATGGACGCGACCCCCGCGGTCGAGGTCGCCCGCGAGGTCACTGCCCGCGTGCGCAAGCTCGGCCAGGCCTTTGTCCACATCGAGGAGGTGCAGGACTTCGTGCAGGAGTCGCTCATGAAGTGCGGCCACTACAAAGTCGCCGAGTCGTACATCCTCTACCGCGCCCACCGCCGTCGCCTGCGCGAGCTGGAGGCGATCGAGGGTGGCACCGAAGACGAGCGCCAGGACGCCATGATCATGGTCAAGGGCGAGGACGGCTCCTCCTACTTCTGGGACCCCGCCGAGCTGCGCAAGCGTATCGAGTTCGCCTCCATCGGGCTGGACCTGTGCCTGGACCGCGACCACATCGAGGCCGAGCTGCGCCGCTCCCTCTACGCGGAGATGACCCGCGAGGACCTGAAACGTACCATCATTCTCAACGCCAAGTCGCTCATGGAAAAGGACGCCGACTTCGCGCGTTTCGCGGGACGCATCCTGCTCTCCTATATTTATGAAGAAGTGCTCGGTTGGGACATCCTCGCCGACGGTATCGAGGGCCTCCAGCGTGCCCACCAGGTCGCCTTTAAGAAGTACCTCCAGCGCGCCGTCGAGATCGAGCGCCTCTCGCCCGAGCTGCTCTCCTACGACCTCGACCGCCTCTCGGCTGCGCTTGACCCCTCCGCCGACCTCGACTTCGACTACCTCGGCATTTCAACCCTCTACGACCGCTACCTGCTGGTGGACAAGACCTGCAAACCGGCCCGCCGCATGGAAACCCCGCAGTTCTTCTGGATGCGTGTCTCCATGGGCCTGTTCCGTGCTGAGGAAGACCAGCGCGAGCACTGGGTGCTCCAGCTTTACAACCTCTACAAGAGCCGCCGCTTCTGCTCCTCCACGCCGACACTTTTCAACTCCGGCACCCTGCACTCGCAGCTCTCCTCCTGCTACCTGTACCAGGTCAGCGACAGCATCGAGAGCATCATGAACCGCGGTATCGCCGAGAACGCCTTCCTCTCGAAGTGGGCGGGTGGCCTGGGCGGCTCGTGGACGAGTGTCCGCGGCACCGGCAGCTACATCAAGGGCACCAACGGCGAATCCCAGGGCGTCATCCCCTTCCTCAAGCTCCACAACGACCAGCTCGTGGCCGTCAACCAGGGTGGCAAGCGCCGCGGCTCCGGCTGCGCCTACCTGGAGACCTGGCACAACGACATCATGGACTTCCTCGAACTGCGCCGCAACACCGGGGACGACCGTCGGCGCACCCACGACATGAACACGTCCAACTGGATCCCGGACCTGTTCATGAAGCGCATGGAAGCCCGCGAGGACTGGACCCTTTTCCGCTCGAACGAAGCCCCCGACCTGCACGAGACCTACGGCAAAAAGTTCGAGCAGCTCTACCTCGACTACGAGGCCCGCGCCGAGCGCGGCGAAATCTGGGGCCAGAAGGTCAAGGCCATCGACCTGTGGAAGGCTATGCTGCGCATGCTCTTCGAGACGGGCCACCCGTGGATCACCTTCAAGGACCCGTGCAACGTCCGCAGCCCGCAGGACCACGCCGGGGTCATTCACAGCTCCAACCTGTGCACCGAGATCACCCTCAACACCGGCCCCGACGAAACCGCCGTGTGTAACCTCGGCTCGGTCATCCTCGACCAGCACCTCGACCGCGACGGCCAGCTCGATCTGGAAAAGCTCCGCGAGACCGTGCGCATCGCCGTGCGCGCCCTCGACAACGTGATCGACATCAACTTCTACCCGACCCAGCCGGCCAAGAACGCCAACGCGCGGCACCGCCCCGTCGGCCTCGGCGTCATGGGCCTGCAAAACGCGCTCTACAAGCGCGGCGTGCCCTTCGCCAGCCAGGAGGCGGTCGAGTTCAACGACGAGTTCATGGAAGCCGTCGCCTACTACGCCTACGAGGCCTCCAGCGACCTCGCGGCCGAGCGCGGCAGCTACTCCACCTTCCCGGGTTCGAAGTGGGAACGCGGCCTCATGCCGCAGGATACGCTCGACCTGCTCGAGCAGGAGCGCGGCGTCGCCATCGACGTGCCCCGCACCTCGCACATGGACTGGGACGCCCTCCGCGCCAAGATCCAGAAGCAGGGGATGCGCAACAGCAACGTCCTCGCCATCGCCCCCACCGCCACCATCTCGAACATCATGGGCACCAGCCCCTGCATCGAGCCCTACTACAAGAACCTCTACGTCAAGAGCAACCTCGGCGGCGACTTCATCGTCCTGAACCCGGCTCTGGTCAAGGACCTCAAAGCCCTCGACCTCTGGAATCAGGACATGGTGGACCAGCTCAAGTACTTCGACGGCGAGCTGGAAAACATCGAAGGCATCCCCGAGGACATCCGCGCCCGCTACGCGACCGCCTTCGGCATCGAGTCCCAGTGGTTCATCGACGCGGCGGCCCGCCGCCAGAAGTGGATCGACCAGTCCCAGAGCGTCAACCTCTTCCTGAGCAAGCCCGACCTGAAGGCCCTCTCGCACATGTACCGCGACGCCTGGCACAAGGGCCTCAAGACCACCTACTACCTGCGCACGCAGCAGGCCTCCAATATCGAGAAGTCCACCGTCTCGGTGAAAAAGGAAGTCCGCGGCCTCGCCGCCGATGCAGCCGCCGAGCCGCAGAAGCGCACCTACTCCGAGGAGGAAAAACGCGCCTGCTCGCTGGAGGCCATGCGCAACGGCGAGGAGTGCGAAGCCTGCCAGTAGGCCCGGCTACCGGAGATTTTTCCGAAGCAGTGGTAACAGACACAGACTAACTGACTGAACACATTGGGCGGCCCCTTCAGCAAGGGCCGCCTTTTTTTGTGCCGCCTGCGTTGCGGGGAGCGGTTGGATGAGCCCGGAAGATTTTGCGCATGTACTTTGTGATGCAAAGTTTTTGTATTGACTATTTGCTTTGTATTGCAAAGTGTTCGCCTCATGAGAAGCATACAAGTGTTGCCGACAAGTGCTTCACGATGCGCAGGGGGAAGCGTGGCGGTGAAGGCTTCAACAATCATCATCAAGTACGCGTGCTCAACGCGGCTTCCGTCGGGCGGGGTTGCGGAAGCGGGCTGGCGTACCGGCTTCCCATACGAGGGCGAGGCGGCGGAGGTGCTGGAGCTGGCCGGCCTGTGGAACCGCAGTTTGTGGGGAAACTTTTTGCGGCAGCAGCGTCAGCCCGCGCCGGGCGATCGCCTTCGCTGGCGCTTGCAGCGGATGCGCCGGCGGGCGGGAGTGCTTATCCGGGCCGAACTGCTGATCGTCGATGAAGAGCGGCGGCGGGTACACCGGATCTTTCTTATTCAGAAGGGCGGTCGCCATGGATAAGGACACCACCACGCCTCCCGTCCCGCCAGCCTTGCCTCCGCAGGGCATGCCTGCGCGGGTAACCATTATCGATCCTGTCGAGCGCAGGCCGTTCGTCCCGCTTGCGCATGTGGGACGGCTCGGAGGCAGCCTGCTGGCGGCGGTCTGCCTCGGTGATTGGTTGCTCTGGGAGCAGTCGCCGGGACTATCCTCGGGCCTGTACGCGTTGGTCCTGGCCGGGTTGGTCTTTATCAACCGTCCCGGTCTGGTTATGAACCGCTGGCACGGCGTCCAACTGTTGCTGCTCGCCTGCACCGCCGTCCAGACGGCTATCCACCCGAGCCTGAGCAACGCTCTGGTCACGGGGACGCTCCTGCTGGTGATTGCCGGGGATACGGCGCTTCCCGCCCTGCGTCCGGCCTGGCTACGCTGGGCACGTGCGCTGGTGTCGGTATTGGCTTTTATGGCGACGTGGGTTGCGTTCTGGCGGAGCCTTGGTCAGGGACCTGTTGGTCGCACGGGAGGAGTGGGGCGGCGTTTGGCCCGGTTGTGGAGTGTGTCCTGGCTGGCATTGGTGTTGGCCGTGGGCTTCGGGGTTGTGCTCGGGGTGGGGAACGCGATGTTGCGCGATGTATTCATAAATGGATACGATTGGCTGGTCTCGGTCCTGTGGGACATTCGCCTTCCTGACCCACTGAATGTGATCTTCTGGGGGCTGTTGGCCACGGTGGCCCTTGTCCTGCTCGCGCCCCGTGCGGGTAAGTGGACAGGCGTGCGCTGTCGCAAGGAGATTCCGAGTTTCCCGGTTGCCGATCCACTGACCGCCCGCCTGCGTTCGGTGCTGGCTCTGGCCGCGGTGAATGCGCTGTTCTTCTTCGTCAATACGCTGGATGTGCTTTATCTGTGGGCCGGGCAAGGGCTCCCGCGCGGGGTGACGTATGCCGAATACGTGCATCACGGGGTGGGCAGCCTGATCTTTGCCGTCATCCTTTCAGCGGTGGTGCTGACGCTGATCTTTCAGCAGGACGCCTCGGTCACGCCGTCTCTCTGGCTCAAGGGACTGGCTCTGCTATGGATCGCGCAGAATTTGTTCCTCGAGGTGGGCGTGCTGCTGCGGCTGACGGACTATATCGACGCCTACGGCTACCTGACTCCGCGCCGCGTCTATGTAGTGATTTTTCTGATACTGGTGGCGACGGGCTACGGTCTGCTGGCTCGGCACATCCTGGTACGGCGAAGCTTGAAGCAGCTCCTGCTCGGGAATGCTCTGGCCGTGTTCATGTTGTTTTACCTGTTGCAGTTCGTCAATGTGCCGCGCCTGGTGGCTGACTATGATTACCGCTTGTGGCTGGAGCATCCCGAGAACAATATCGTGCGGGCGAGGCTCCAGCATGCGCTAGGCGATGAAATGATCCCGCTGCTGGTGCGCGTGGCCGGGAGTGGGCTGGAGGCCGAGGCGGTGACGGACGCCCAAAATAACCTGCGCCTCTACGAAGACCTTCGCTATCTCGATGAGTGGGGGCTGTGGCGAGACTGGCAGTCGTGGACTTTGAGGAAACAGCAATTGAGCCGCGAACTGACAGCCTGCCTGACGGCGAATTTGGATTGAGCAGACGACGTCTCTTATCCATCATCAGCATCATGTCCCACCCCATCCATCAGGCCCTGAGGGAGGTGCGCGAGCTGCGGCAGCGCATCCTGGAGAAGCAGCGCTTCAAGGGCTACTCGGGGCGCGCCCGCGCGCTCGGTGGCTGCGCCGCGCTGCTGATGGGGCTGGTGCTGGCGGGCGGATTCGTACCGGCGACGGATCGCGTGCAGCTGCTGGGCTGGGGGATCGTGCTGATGGCCGCGCTCGCGTTGAACTTCGGCGCGCTCGTGTACTGGTTCCTCTACGACCCGGAAGTCGGCCGCGACTGGCGGCGGCTCAAGCCCGCGCTGGAGGCCCTGCCCGTCCTGATCGCCGGAGGCGTGCTGACCGTTGCGCTCGTGCGCGAGGGCGAGCTGGACCTGCTCTTCGGCCTGTGGATGACCCTTTACGGCTTGGCTAACTTCACCACCCGGCGTGTGCTGCCGCGTGCGGTGGCCTGGGTGGGCGCGTACTACCTGCTGGCCGGCGCGATCTGCCTGCTGCTGCCGGGCGTAGGCTTTCACCAGCCGCTGGTGATGGGCGGCGTCTTCTTTGTCGGTGAGTGGTTCGGCGGGCTGGTCCTGCACTTCGACGAGCGCGCCGGTAACTCCGTATGGGCCTTTTTCGGCCTGCCTAACCCTTTCCCGAGACACGATGGCTAAGCCCAATAACCCGATCGACAATCTCGAACGCAGCATGCACGAGCCCAAGCGGCTCGCGATCCTGTCCGTGGTCGCCGCCGAGTCCGATGGCGTCAGCTTCGGCGAGCTCAAGGAGGCCTGCGACCTGACCGATGGCAACCTCAACCGCCATCTCAAAGTGCTGGAAGAGGAGAAGATCGTGCGCCTGACGAAGACCACCGGCGAGGGGCGCGCGCGCACCGTGGTGATTATGACCGCCGCCGGGCGGAAAAAATTCCTCGCCTACCTCGATTCGCTGGAGGCCGCTCTCCGGCAGGCCGCGCAGTCGGCGGGCAAGCCCATTAGCCTTCAATCTTCGCCCGGACTATCTCCGGAGCACGCGTAAGCTATATTCGGAGCCGTGAGCGGACGGTGGCCTCACCCCTGGAACCCGTACTCGTCGAGCATGTCGGCGGCGAGGTCTTTGAGCGGGGGCTTGTCGGCGAGGGAGGGGAGGCTCTCCACACTGCACCCGAGAAAGCCGAGGATGGTTTTGAACGCGCCGGTGCGTTGGTTCTGCTCCAGCCAATCGTAGAAATACTCCAACGCCTCGACCCACTCGCCCAGGTCATAGGGAGAGTCGTTAACCTGCTCGGCCAGGCGTGCGAAGCCATTTGGTTCCTCCGGGTTTTCCTTGGCGTACTCGTCGAGCGCCTCGATCACCATGGCGAACTGCCGCGGACTCTCGCAGGCCTCCGCCAGTTGCCGGAACGAGCGCTCGCCCAGGCGAGCCTCGTCCTGGAGTGTGCGGCCCTCTGAGAGGGCGTCGAGCCACGCCATGTAGGCGTGGCCGGTGGCGTCGGCGCGGGCTTGGGCGAGATTTTTCATGCGGTGGTGGGCGGGGCTTGCCTCGTCGGCGGATGGCGGTTTGTTTTGGGTAAAACTTGCCCGTTACTGTAGTCTTCTTCTCATAACTTTCAAACTCTCAAACCTTCAAACTTTCCTCCCATGATTCAGCCCGGCGATAAACTCGACACGAACCTCCCGCTCAAAGCCGTCGTGAACGGCGAGACAATGGACTGCACGCTGACGGACCTGCTCAAGCGCCGCACGGCCATCTCCATCTACATGAAGAATAACACCGGTGGCTGCGACCTGCAGACGCATGCGCTGGCGCAGGCGGCGGAGGACTTTGACCGGCTCGGATGGGACATCATCGCGGTGAGCAAGGACACCTGCGGCTCGCACCAGAAGTACGCCCAAAAGCAGGGCATCGCCTTCACGCTCGTATCCGATCCCGACTACAAAATCGCCTCCGCTGCCGACGCGCTGGTGGAGAAGTCCATGTACGGAAAAAGGTTTACCGGCCCGGCCCGCTGCGCGCTCCTGGTCGAGCCTGATGGCACCGTCCTCGGTGTGATTGAGAAAATCAACACCAAGGCGCACGCCGACGAGCTCAAGGCGCTCATCGCCCAGATTGGCTGAGCTCCCTCCCTGCGCTTACAATAAGCCTGACAGCGGGCCGCGCGGGCGCTATGCCATCGCGCATGATCCTGCGTATTGTTGTCGCTGTATTTTCACTGGTCGCCGCCGGAGTCTGTGCCCAGCCCTACGGGCCGCGCACCTTCGAGGGGGAGGGAATGACGGCGCTCGTCACGGCCTTCGCGCCCGAGGCCCAGGCCGTGCTCGCCTACCTGGAGCACTCACCCGAAGCTGAGCTGGGCGAGGAGCGGGTCTTCCGGGGCGTGCGTTATCGTCTCGGTACCTACCGGGGTGAGCCCATCGTGGTCTTCGCCACGGGCATCAGCATCACCAACGCCGCTATGACCACGCAGATGGCGCTCGATTACATCCCGGTCAAGCGGCTGCTGTTCATGGGGATTTCCGGCGGGATTAATCCGCGGTGGAAACCGGGCGATGTCGTCGTGCCGATGTATTGGTACTACCATGACGAAAACCTCTACGCCAACCCCGACCCGGACCACCCCGGCGAGTACATCCTACCGCCGCACCAGGTGGCGTTTTACACGGGCCTGCCTGCCCGCGAAGCGGCGGACCCGCTCATGCCGCGTTATAAAAACTACGGCATGATGTATCCGCGCGAGGTGGCCATCGTGAAAGGCGGGCAGGAGTCTCCGACGCTCACGCCCTATTTTACGGCCACCCCGGAGCTAGTCGCGGCGGCGCAGGAGGCTGTGGAGGCGATGGAGCCGCCCGTGCTGGGCGAGCGCACGATCCAGCTCCACGTCGGTGGGCGTGGAGTGAGCGGATCGGTCTTTCTCGACAACCGCGACTACCGAGAATGGACCTGGGAAGTTTATCAGGCGGAGATCGTAGACATGGAGTCTGCCGCGATCGGGCAGGTCTGCACAGTCAATGGAGTGGACTGGCTCGTCATTCGCGCGGTCAGCGACCTGGCCGGGGGTCAGCACGCCCAGAACGAGCTGGGCATCTACGGTGTGCCCGCCTCGCGCTTTGGCACGCAGCTACTCTTTGCCCTGATGGACCAACTGACGCAGCAGCCTGTCAGCGCGGGCGCGGATTAAGACGCGTCGTAATCGAGCAGAAACTTCGCCACGAAGACCGAGCGTCCATGCTCGGCGATGCTCCACTGCATTAGCTCATCGAGCGTCTTCATCACGAGCGTGTGCTCGCCGACGATGACGGTCGAGGTGCCGCCGGTGATGCACGTCAGCCCCTCGCGTTCGTTGAGCTTTTGGATGAAAGCCTTGATCTGCGGCTTCCAGTTTTCGTTCAGCGGGTAGAGGCTCAGTTCGATGCTTGTGGTCATGGCGTGTATTGGAAAAGTGAATACGAAAGTGTGTGTCTCCCCGTACTTAGTCGGCCATCACGTAGTCGAGCCACTTGGCCATCTCCTCTACGGGGCGGCCCTTGCGGGCGGCGTAGTCTTCGAGCTGGTCGCGTCCGATGGGGCCGACGTTGAAGTAACGCGCCTTCGGGTGTGAGAAGTACAGCCCGCTGACCGAGCTGGGCGGGTTCATCGCCTTGTTTTCGGTGAGCTGGATGCCGGTGCTCTTCTCCGCGTCGAGGAGCTGCCAGATCGTGTCCTTCTCTGTATGGTCGGGGCAGCAGGGGTAACCAGCGGCGGGGCGGATGCCCCGGTACTGCTCCTTGATCATCCAGGCCACGTGCGGGTTGACGGTGCCGGGTTCGGCGGTCAGCGCGTCGGCGGCGGTGAAGCCCTCCTCCTGCCCGTAGCCGAGTTCGTCGCGGACGAGCTTGTGCAGGTACTCGGCGGCGGCTTCGGCGAAGCGGTCCCCGATCGCCTTGATCATAATCGCGGTGTAGTCGTCCTTCTTCTCTTCGAAGGTCTTCGCGTACTGCTCGACCTCGAAGCCCGCGGTCACGGCAAAGGCGCCAATGCTGTCCATGCGGCCCGAGCTTGCCGGGGCCACGAAGTCCGCCAGACACAGGCAGGTCTGGTTCTCTCCGACTTTTTCCTTTTGTTGGCGAAGGAAGTAGAGCGTGGTCAGCGGGTCCGTGCCGTTCTTGTCATTGAAAATAACTACATCGTCGCCATCGCTCTGCGCGGGCCAGAAGCCCGTCACCCCGCGGCAGCGGAAGCGTTTGTTTGCGATGATGTCGGCCACGAGCTTCTGCGCCTCGGCGTAGAGTTCACGGGCCTGCTCGCCGTAGGTGTCGTGGGTGAGGATGGCGGGGAAAACGCCCTTGAGCTGCCACGACCAGAAGAAGGGCGACCAGTCGATGTACTCGGCCACGCGCTCGAGCGGAAGCTCGTGCTCGGTGATGCCGATGCGCGGCAGGGTGGGGAGGCTCACATTAGCCCAGTCGGTCTGCTCGGGGTGGGCGCGAGCCTCCGCGAGGGAAAGGAGCTTGGTGCGACCCGCGCTTTTGGCGTGGCGCTCGCGGTGCTTTACGTGCTCGGCGTCGAGCGCGGTGATAAAGGCGTCGCGGGTCTTCGCGTTCTTGAGCTGGTTGCAGATGCCCACGACGAGCGAGGCGTCCGGCACCTGCACGACGGGGTTTTTATAATGCGGGGCGATCTTGATCGCGGTGTGGGCCTTGCTCGTCGTCGCGCCGCCCACGAGCAGCGGCACGGTGAAGCCCTGGCGCTGCATCTCCTGCGCGTTGTGGATCATCTCGTCGAGCGAGGGGGTGATGAGGCCGGACATGCCGATGATGTCAGCCTTTTCCTTTTTTGCCGCTTCGAGGATTTTGTCACAAGAAACCATGACACCCAGGTCGATGACTTTCCAGCTGTTGCACCCGAGCACGACGCTGACGATGTTTTTGCCGATGTCGTGGACGTCGCCCTTGACGGTGGCGATGACAAAGGTGCCCGCGTTGCTCGACTCGCCCCCGGCGGCCTTTTCGGCCTCCATGTACGGGGTCAGGTAGGCGACGGCGCGCTTCATCACGCGCGCGCTTTTGACCACCTGCGGCAGGAACATCTTACCCGCGCCGAAGAGTTGGCCCACGATCTTCATGCCGTCCATGAGCGGGCCCTCGATCACATGCAGCGGGCGCCCGTACTTCTGGCGGGCCTCCTCGGTGTCCTCTTCGACGTGGTCGCCGATGCCCTTGACCAGCGCGTGGGCGAGGCGCTCCTCGACGGTGCCGTCGCGCCAGGCCTGATGAGCCCCGGCGTCGTCCTTGCCCTTCTGGCCCTTAAACTGTTCGGCGTACTCGATGAGGCGCTCGGTGGCGTCGGGGCGGCGGTTCAGGAGCACATCCTCGACGTAGGTGAGCAGGTCTTTGTCCACCTCGTCATAGACCTCGATCATCCCGGCGTTGACGATGCCCATGTCGAGCCCGGCGTCGATCGCGTGGTAGAGAAAGGCCGCGTGCATGGCCTCGCGCACGCGGTTGTTGCCGCGGAAGGAAAAGGAAATGTTGCTGACGCCGCCGCTGGTCTTGGCGAGGGGGCAGGTGGCCTTGATCTCGCGCACGGCCTCGATGAAATCGACCGCGTAGTTGTTGTGCTCCTCCATGCCGGTGGCGACGGTGAGGATGTTCGGGTCAAAGATAATGTCCTCGGCGGGGAAGCCCACCTCTTCGGTCAAAATCCGGTACGCGCGCTGGCAGATGCGGACTTTGTCCTCACGCGTGGCGGCCTGCCCCTGCTCGTCGAAGGCCATCACGACGATGGCCGCGCCGTAGCGGTGGCAAAGCTTCGCGCGTTCTTTAAAGACTTCTTCGCCCTCTTTCAGGCTGATGGAGTTGACGATGCCCTTGCCCTGGATGCACTTGAGACCCGCCTCGATGACGGACCACTTCGAGGAGTCGATCATGACGGGGATGCGGGCGATGTCGGGCTCTCCGGCGAGCAGGTTGAGGAAGCGTGTCATGCACGCCTCGCTGTCGAGCAGGCCCTCGTCGAAGTTCACGTCGAGGATGTTCGCGCCGTTATCCACCTGCTGGCGGGCGACCTCGACGGCCTCGTCGAACTTGTCTTCTTTGATCAGTTTGCGGAAGCGCGGCGAGCCGGTGACATTGGTGCGCTCCCCGACGATGAAAAATCGTTGGGCGTTGTTGCTGCTCATGGAACGGTTGAGGGAATCTTTTCGTGCCCGCTCGCCCAGCGGAGGGAAACGCTTGGCGGACGAGAGGACGATGGTGGTTGGAATAAAATGTATTGAGAAAAAACTACGCCTGGTGGCCTAGTCGATGGTCAGGCCTTCGAGCCCGGACAGCCGCAGGTGCGGGGCAAGCTCGGGGACCTGGCGCGCCGGGTACTTCGAGACTTCTTTGACGATGGCGGCGATGTGCGCGGGGGTCGTCCCGCAGCAGCCGCCCACGATGTTGAGGAAGCCGCTCTGGGCGTACTCGCCGAGCGCGGCGGAGATGCTCTCGGGCGTTTCGTCGTAGCCGGTGGGGGCGAGCGGGTTGGGCAGCCCGGCGTTCGGGTAGCAGGAGGTGTAGCAGTCGGCGAGCTTGGCCAGCTCCTCCATGTACGGGCGCATGAGGTCGGCCCCGAGCGCGCAGTTGATCCCGACCGAGAGCGGAGCGGCGTGGCGGATCGAGTGCCAGAAGGCCTCCACCGTCTGCCCCGAGAGGGTGCGGCCCGACTGGTCGGTGATGGTGACCGAGATCATGACCGGCAGGCGCTCGTGGTGCGTGTCGAAAAACTTCTCGATGGCGAAAAGCGCGGCCTTGGCGTTAAGCGTGTCAAAGATCGTCTCCACCAGCAGAACGTCCGCCCCGCCATCGACGAGGCCGCGGACCTGCTCGGTGTAGGCGGTGACGAGCTCGTCGAAAGTGATGTTCCGGAAGTCCGGGCGCTCCACATCCGGGGAGAGCGAGCAGGTGCGGTTGGTCGGGCCGATGGACCCGGCGACGAAGCACGTGCGCTCGGGGTGCTCCTGACGGAACTCCTCGATGGTCTTGTGGGCGAGCTCGACCGCGACTTTATTCAGATCGTAAACGATCTCTTCGAGCCCGTAGTCGCCCTGGGCGACGGAGGTGCCGGAGAAGGGATAACAGCCGCAACCCAGATGATGCCGGACGCAACGACAAGCAGAATGAAAAGACGGCGGCGCAGGGAGTTCATCGGTCTGGCCTCATGCGGTAGCCAAGCCCGCGCACGGTTTCGATGCTGGCGCGGCCGATCTTGGCGCGCAGATTGTGTATGTGGACTTCGATGGCGTTGCTTTCGACTTCCTCCTGCCAGCCATAGAGCCGGTCTTCAAGCGCCTGCCGGGAGCGGATAACGCCCGGACGTTCCATCAGCGCCATCAGGATCGCGAATTCACGACGCGACAGGACAATC
>JAUTCS010000102.1 GCA_030673825.1 Verrucomicrobiota bacterium JB024
CCGGGCCTTAACGATCTTACCCTCCCCTGCCCAGCGGTGAAAAGTCGCCTTCGGGATGGCTTTTGAGAATACTTGGTCAAAGTCCTCCCGCCGGACGAAGATTTCGTTGTTCGGGTCGTATTTCGGGGCAGCACTCATGGAACGGAGTTAGTCCCGATAGAACTATTTACCTAGCAGGGGGCTGAAAAGCTCAAAAATAGTTGCCCAAAAAGTTGCCCAAAATCAGGGGGTTTTTCGAGACTGGGTGAAATTTATTGAGACTGGATGAGACTCGGCCTTGTCGGCTTCAGTTTCGTAATTCGCTCAAACACAACGTAAAGTGTTGATTTTTAATGGCTGCCCGGGCTGGGATCGAACCAGCGACCAAGTGATTAACAGTCACCTGCTCTACCGCTGAGCTACCGGGCAACTCCTATAGCGGAAAGGGGGGAAAGAAAGGCTTGGCGGTGGTATTTGGCAAGCATGAATTTGGAAGTTTTTGATTTTTACCGTGTGACGAATAAGCGCAGGGCTCTCAGTCAAGGCAGAAACAGGACAGCTAGCGAGGCTGGGCTTCGACGGTTACGGTAGCATGGCTAAGCAAAAAGGCTGCGCCGCTCACCACACTCACTCAGCCTGGCTGAAGCCATAGCCCGTTCGATGGAAGAGACGAAGAGGCCCGCCAAGACTCCAAAGGGGGGGAAAACTTAGCCTTGCATTCCGGCTCTCAGGCCTTACGTTTTCCCGCTTTTCCGTAAAAGCCGGCACCCTGTCGGCCAACCCGAAAAACATCATGTCAGAACATATCCTATCCGTATCCACACGCGAGGGCCAGGGCCGGGGCTTTTCCCGCCGCCTGCGCGCACAGGGCAGCATCCCTGCAGTCATCTACGGAAAGAGCGGCTCTCAGAAGCTCGCCGTGACCGAGAAAGACTTTTTGCTGCTCATGCGCGAAATCGGCGGTGCCGCCACGATCGTCACCCTCAAGGGCGACAAGGGAGCCAAGACCAGCACCCTCATCCAGGCCACGCAGCGCAACCCGCGCACCGACCGCTTCGAGCACATCGACTTCCTCGAAGTGAGCGCCGACCAGGAGATCACCGCGCACATACCGGTGCACACCCACGGCGAGGCCAAGGGCGTGAAGACCGGCGGTGGTTCGCTGGAAATCTCCCTGCACGAGGTGGAAGTCTCCTGCCTGCCGGGCGACCTGCCCGAACAGATCGACCTGGACATCTCCGGGCTCGACGTGGGCGAGATGATCCACGTCTCCGGCCTGCCGGCGCTGAAGGGCGTCACCTACCAGGGCGACCCCGAAACCGTCGTGGTCATCTGCAATGCCCCGATGGCCGAAGAGGCCGCCTCCACCGAAGGCGCTGAAGAAGCCGCCGACGCGGAAGCCAAAACCGAGGAATAAGCTCCCAGAGCCTTTTCCTCTTTTCACGTTCTTTAACAATCATGTCCATCGCCGTTATCGCCGGCCTGGGAAACCCCGGGACGGAGTATCGCGGCACCCGCCACAACATCGGCTTTGCCGTGGTCGAGGCGCTGGCCACCGAGCAGGGAGCGGCCTGGAAAATCGAAAAGAAGTTCCAGGCCGAAACTGCCAAGGTCAGACTCGCCGGGCAGCCGGTGGTGCTGATGAAGCCGCTGACCTATGTCAACGAGAGCGGTCGCGCCCTCGGGGCCTGGCTGCGGTTTCACCGGCTCGGGGCGGAGGCGGCGGCCGTCATCTATGACGAGATCAACCTCGATCTGGGGCGGCTGAAGCTGAGCATCAACGGCAGCGCCGGCGGCCACAACGGCATCGCCAGCCTGCTGCGCGAGCCGGGGGCGGGCTTTGTCCGCTACCGCATCGGTATCGGCGGCAAGAGCCACCCGGCGATGGATTTGAAAGACTGGGTCCTGGGCAAATTTACGGAGGCCGAAAACGCGGTCCTCACCGCCCGGATGCCCGTCTACCTGCAAGGCCTGCACCTGCTCCTCTCACAGGGGGTGGAAACGGCCATGAATCAACTTAACACCCGACATTCCGAACCAGCATGAGCGACACAGCAACCCAGAGCCAGTACCTGGCCACCGTCATCCTTGACACCCGTAACTACGCCGAAGCGGTGGACACCCTGATCGAAAAGATCAAGGAAGGCTTCACCAGCCTCGGCTTTGAAGTGACCAAGATCGATAACCTCGGTCAGAAGGACTTCGTGCGCACGACGGACCGCCACTTCCAGGCGGGCATCTTCGTGGCCTACTCCCTGAGCGGCCCGGCCAACGCCTCGACCCAGATCCAGGAGAAGTTCCGCCTCGACAAGCAGGTCAACCGCATCCTCGTCCAGACCAAGGACTAACGGAAAACATTCCGGCACTCCGGATGACAGTTGACCCGTAGCCTGCGGGTCTTCAGGCTCCCTCCATGGCCTCATACAACAAAGTTATTCTTCTCGGCAACCTGACGCGCGACCCCGAAGTACGCGTCACCCCCGGCGGCATGTCCATCTGCAAGTTCGGGCTGGCCGTGAACCGTACCTTCAACACCAAGGACGGGGAAAAGCGCGAAGAGACCACGTTTGTGGACATCGACGCGTTCGGGCGCCAGGCCGAAGTCATCGCCAAGTACTTGGCCAAGGGCCGCGCGATCTTCGTCGAAGGCCGCCTGCGCCTGGACCAGTGGGATGACAAGGGCACGGGCGAAAAGCGCAGCAAGCTCGGCGTCGTGCTGGAGAATTTCCAGTTCGTCGGCGGGCGCGATGATGCCGGCAGCGGTGACAGTGGCGGAGGTTACGAGCAAAGCTCCCCTCCCCCGCGCACAACCGGTCGCCAGTCCGCTTCGCGCAACGAGCCGGATGTGGACGAAGACGTCCCCTTCTGAGCGCCGGGAAACCAGACCTCCTCTTTCGAAAACGGATCCAGCCACACGGCGGATCCGTTTTTTTCGGGCCGGAGCGGGCCGTATTTCCGTAGGCCGCAGCGAAAATTTCCCGAAAAAACAGCGACTTTTGGTTGGAATAGGGGTTAAATAAAGCGTATCCGAATAAGATTAATGCGGCATCTCTCCCCCAGCGGTTTCGCGACCGCCCGCCGGGCATTTCTGGCGGGGCTGTTGCTGTGCGTCGGCGCCTCGGCGCTGGCAGCGACCGACTCGCTGGTGGCTCGTTCACCGTTTCTGCCACCCGGCTGGGGAGAAAAGCAGGAAGCCCCCGCTCCCGTCGTCGCCGCCCCCCCCACGATTATCAGCCGCCAACTGGAATTCAAGGGGCTGATCGAGCTGGATGGGGTCACGCGCTTCAGCGTCTTTGACAAGAAGGCCAACGAAGGGCACTGGCTCGAGCTGAACGAATCGGCGGGAGACTTCCAGATCGTCCGCTTTGACTCGGCCCGGCAGAGCATCCTGATCAGCTCGGGCGGGCGCACCGAAGAGCTCGCTCTGGCCAGCCCGGACGAGAGCCCGATGCAGATCAGCGGCAGCGTCACCCCTTCGGTCAGAAAGCCTTCCACACCGGGAGCTCCCGTGACGCAAGCCTCCAGCACCAGCGGTTCCAGCGGCAGGGCCGGTCCGCTGATCCCGCGCCGCCGCCTGATCCGCCCCAAGGACAGCTCGACCGCGACCACCACACAGGAGGAACGCCGTACCGACACCCCCGCCAGCCCCCTGCCTCCGCCACCGGCCTCGTAGGACGGAAGGACACCCGGGGCCTTGCAAGTCCAATAGCACCCGGTCGATTTTCCAGCGAACGGGGTAATTTTTACTCATTCGCGACTTGAATTCCTCCCGCGAGTTGGCAATATGCCCGTTTTTCCGGTCGTTTAGCTCAGTTGGTTAGAGCGCTACATTCACATTGTAGAAGTCACTGGTTCGAGTCCAGTAACGACCACCATTCTTTTCAGGTGGATGGGAGTATGACCGGAAAGATACCAAGAGATTGGGTTTGAGCGGACTAGCTATAGACCGCGTGTGGATACAAACCAGCCAGGTAATTACGTCGGAAAGATCGCTATTATTTTCCTGGCACTTCTATCTTCTATCAAAAAAAACGCCCCACCCCGAGAACGAGGTGGAGCGTGGAAATGTGGATCAATGGGCCGCTTATGATCTGGATCATTTTTAGCCCAGACACCGCTGATCAGTGGCCGACGGGGTCGTCCATGTAGTGGCCCTCGATGAGGGCGTTGTAAGCGGCGTACTTGTAGAGCTCGTGCAGGGTCGGGGTGTTGTAAACCCGGCTGATGACGCGCGAGAGCGTGTCCTCGTTCTGCACGAGGTCCATGCCGTAGTGGATCAGCTCGGTGGCGATCTTGCCAAAAATGTGCACGCCGAGGATCTTGCGGCTCTGGCGCTCGACCACGAGCTTGAGCAGGCCTTCCTTCACGCCCATGATCTTGCCGCGGGGCATGTCCCGGAAGCGGGCGCGCCCGACGCAGTAGTCGATCTTCTTTTCCTGGGCCTCGTCCTCGGTCATGCCGTAGACGCTGACCTCCGGGATGGTGTAGATGCCGTAGGGAAACTGCGGGGAGAGCTTTTCCTGGTCGTGGAAGCCGAACATGTGGGTGACGCTGACGCGGCCCTGGTCCATGCTGGTCGAGGCCAGCGCGGGGAAGCCGATAACGTCGCCAGCTGCATAGATGCTGGGGACGGCGGTGCGGTAGGTCTCGTCCACGACGATGTTCTGGCGCTTGTCGATCTCGACGCCGAGCTCTTCCAGTCCGAGGCCGTGGACCGTGCCGCTTCGCCCGGCGGCATAGAGGAACATGTCCGCCTCGATGGGCTCGCCGTTGGTCAGTTTGGCATGGACGTTGTGCGTGTGCTCGTCGGGGAGGATTTTGACCTCATCCACGCGGCTACCGAAAATGAACTGCACGCCAATGCGCTCCATATCGGTCTGGAGCTCGCGGCAGATCTCACGGTCGAGGAACGTAAGGATCTCCTCGTGGCTATTGACGAGTTTGACCTGTGTGCCCATGACGGCGAAGATCGTGGCGTATTCACATCCAATGACACCGGCCCCGACGATGACGATACTGCGGGGGATGCGATTGATGTTGAGGATCGTGTCGGAGTCGTGGACGAACTTGCCGTCGAAGGGGATGCCCGGGGGCTGGAAGGGATAGGAGCCGGTCGCCACAAGGATAAACTCGGTCTGGAGCTCGCAGGCGTCCTTACCGGCCACGGTGACGGTATGCGGATCCTTGATTGTGGCCGTGCCGACGTAGGTATCGATGTTGTGCAGCTTGAAGTTGGCAGTAATGCTCTCTTCCTGCTGCTCGACGACCTGGTTCTTGCGGAAGAAGAAGTCGCGCACGTTGGCGGCGCGTTCGAGCTCCTTGTCCACGCCGAAGAGGCCGCGGTCGCTCAGGCCCGAGTAGTACAGGGCGGTTTCCTTGAGTGTCTTGGACGGGAGGGTCCCGGTGTTGGTACCGGCGCCGCCGAGGTCGGCGCGCTTTTCCACGACCGCCACTTGCTTGCCGTAGTAGGCGGCCTTGACCGCCGCTTTTTCACCCGCCGGGCCGGACCCGATGATAACCAGATCGTATTTCTTCATGAGAGAGAATGCTGAAAGAGAGGATGTGAACGACGCCGGTACACTTGCCCGATAGCCGCCATGCTGGCAACCCTTAAGCGCGTTTGACGGCAACTCTCCCCCACTCGGAGCACCTCCTGTGCCCGTCCAGGGACGCTCAATCGCGGGTGAACATCAGATGGATCTCCGAAGCACGCGGGCGCATGCGCCCGGTGAAGCAGGCGTCCACCTCGTTGTTAATGTTCGCATGCAGCTCGTGCAGGTCGGCCCCGCCGGTACGGATATACTCGGTCAGGCAGACGGCTTCATAGCCGCCCGTTTCCCGAGCCACCACCTCAAAGATCAATCCCATCAGCCCTGTAGTTTGTAACGCTTAAAAAGGGTCGAAGCCGCTGTTGGCGACTCCAACCTAAGCTGAGCAGTTTGACACTTTACCGTCACATTGGCGAGCCTAAACCCCACTGACGGGCTTTTTTAAACACCGTTTACACCGTTATTTTTTATCGGAAATGTGTTTGGCTTGGAACGTGCAAGCCGATAACAGATAAAAACTTGTCGATGAGTGAGCCTGTCCATCCGCCGAAGCCCACCCGCGTGACGATCTTTCGTCTGCTCCTGGGTATCGCCATTGGACTGGTCATCCTGCTGGCCGGAAGCGAGCTGGCCCCCCGGCTGCCCGGGGCCGAGCGGTGGATACTTGAGCAGGGCTTCTGGGGACCGATCTATTTCTTGGGGTTGCTGTGTGTGCTCACCCTGCTGTGCGTGCCGCTGGACCTGATGCTGGTCGCCGGCGGCATGATGTTTCCGCTCGGGCGGGGCTTCCTGATCATCGCTGTGGGGCTGTACCTGAGCCAGAGCCTGATTTTCTGGGTCTCGCGGTTGTTCCTGCACGAGCGAGTCCAGCGCTGGATATCGCGCAAGCCCAAGCTGGTCCACCTCAACCGCGCCATCGACCGCGAGGGGCTGAAGCTGCTCATGCTGATCCGGCTGGCGCCAATCCCGGCCTCACCCGTGAGCTACCTGATGGGGGCCAGCACGATGAGCTTCTGGCGCTTTTGCGTGGCGAACCTCGGGCTGCTGCCCGTAGCGTTCGTCTCCCAGTATGTCGGCTATGCGGCCGTTCATGCCACCCGCGACACGTACACGCCACACCACACCCTCAGTCTGCAGGACCTCTCGCTGTACGGCGGCCTGGTCATCGCACTGGTTGTGGTCGGCATGATCGGTCACCTCGCACATAAAACCCTGAAAGATGTTGAAGAGAATGCCTGAATAGGATTCACTGATAATGCGCTCCATAATATCCTCTTATGGATACTTTTCGTCACCCCCCTCGCCGCCGCCGAATCCTGGCTCTCGCTTTCGGACTGACGGCCTTTTTTGTGGCGAGCTGCTCGCGCCCGACTCCTCCTACGCTCAAGGTGGGGATCAACCATTGGCCGGGCTACGAATTCCTCTTTCTGGCGGATGAGAAGCAGTACTTCGAACAGGAAGGTGTCCGGGTGCAACTGGTGGAGTTCACCTCGCTGCCGGATGTGCTGGAGGCGTATAAGTCGGGCGATGTCGATGCCATGGCCTGCACGATGATCGAGACTGTGCTCGCCGCCGACCAGTCCAAGCGTCAGCCACAGGTCATCCTGGTAACCGATGCCTCCAACGGCGCAGATGTCATCCTGGCTCGCGAACCGCTCCAGGACCCCAGTCAGCTTGCCGGGCTGCGGATCGCCTGCGAATGCGCTCACCTGGGCGGCTACATGCTGCACCGCGCCCTCTCACGGCACGGGCTGGACTTTGAAGATGTGCAGATCCGCAACATCGATCAGATGGCGATGGAGAAGGCGTTCAAACAGGGTGAAGTCGATGCGCTGGTCACCTACCCGCCCGTTTCCACCCGCCTGATCCGCGACGTCCACGCCCATGTGGTCTTTACCAGTGCGGATATCCCCCGGGAAATCCTCGACGTATTGGTGGCGGACAAAACCGTGATCGACACGCAGCCGGAATCCGTCCGGGCTCTGCTGCGTGCCTGGGCGCGCGCCCACAACTTTCATATCAATAACCCCCAAGAGGCCCACCGCATCATGGGTAACCACATGGGATTGACCCCCGAAGAGTTCGCGCAGTCCCTCGATGGTGTCGATCTGGTCCGCCCGTCCAACCAGGTGATTTACTTCGGCCCTCAGGGGCGCCTGCCTGAGATTGCCCGCCTGACTCACCAGACGCTCCGGCAGATGGGAGTCGTCCAGCATGACTTGCCCACCTACTCGTTTGTCGCCCCTGCATCCCTTTTCGCGCAGCCATGACCGCCCAACACCCTACGCCACGACGCAGCGGTTTGACCCTGTGGTTGAAACTGCTCATCCCGCTTATACTGATCGGGGTGGTCGGCGGATTGATCGGCGTCGCGTGGAACAAGCTCTTTATCCGCGAACATTTGGGGGAAGGAACGACCTATCAGGCCTCGGTCGTGGCCTCCGCCGTGCGCCAGAACTTTTATCTCGAGCAGGCCGAGTCCGAACGCATCCGGGCGCTCACGCGCTTTGCGGCAGAGGACGGCGTGGACCGGATCGTGGTCGTGGCCGGGAGCCCTGCTCGGATCGTCGCCTCCTCCGAACTCTCGCTCATCGGCAAGTCCCTCAACGAACTCGAACCCAACGTCGTCAATCTGCTGCGCAAGACGCTCGACTCGGGCCAGGCCCAGCAGAGCCACCCCGAGGGCGCGCCGCGCTGGAGCTTCGCCGAAGCGTTTATCACCACCCTCCCCGGCCAGGACAAGCCGGTGCCAGCAGCCATCCTGGTGGACATCGACGCGGAGGCCTTCAAGGACAGGCTGACGAGCCTGACGGACAAGATGATCCTGCTGTGGTACGGGGCCATGGGTCTCGTCATCATCCTCGTTTTTATCGCGGTGGACATTATCGTGCTGCGGCCTACCAAGCAGATTACCGCAGCCATCGACCGGCAGGCCGGCGGAGATCCCCATGCCAAAGCCCCCGTTTTGGCCAACGACGAGATCGGCGAGATGGCCCGACGGCTGAACCGCATGCTCGAAACCCTTTACGAGGCCCAGCGCCTCACCCGCCGCCTCTCCATGGTGGCCGCCCGCACCATCAACGGGGTCGCAATCACCGATGCAGACGGACGGCTGGAGTGGGTCAACGAGGGCTTCACCCGGATTACCGGCTACACGCTTTCCGAGTGCCGGGGCCGCAAGCCCGGCGACTTTCTCCAGGGCAAAGACACCGACCCGCGCACCGTCGATATCATGCGCGCAGGCATCCAGAGCCAGACGGGCTTCAACGTCGAAATCCTCAACTACCGCAAAAGTGGCGAGTCCTATTGGGTCAGCATCGAGACTCAACCCACCCATGACGACCAGGGGCGGCTCACAGGCTTCATGGCGATCGAGGCGGACGTCACCGAACGGGTCCGGGCCGGCAGGGCGATCAAGGAGAGCCAGGAACGCTGGGACCTCGCGTTGGAGGGCAGTCGCGACGGCGTCTGGGACTGGAACCTGCTCACCAACGAGGTCTTCTTCTCCGCCAACTGGGCGCACATGTTCGGCTACAAGCGTGAGGAGATATCCAACCGCTTCGACGAGCTCACCAGCCGCATCCACCCCGAGGACCTGCCCCGCACCATGAACGAGGTGCGCCGGCACTTCGCCCGCGAGACGCGCATCTACGAGTGCACCTACCGCATGATCCGCAAGGACAAGTCCATTTGCTGGGTGCTTGATCGCGGCAAGGCTGTCTTCGACGCAAACGGGCGCCCCTACCGCATGATCGGCACCCACACGGACATTTCCCAGCAGATGGAGCGCGAGGAGGAACTGCGCAAGGCCAAGAACAAGGCCGAAGAGCTCAACGCCAAGCTCAAGGAAGTGGTCAAGACCGCCTGGGACTCCACCCTGGAGGCCAAGCGCGCCAACCAGGCCAAAAGCGCCTTTCTCGCCACGATGAGCCACGAAATCCGCACGCCGATGAACGGCGTCATCGGCATGACCGGACTGCTGCTGGATACCCAGCTCGACCCCGTTCAGCGCGACTATGTGCGCACCATCCAGACCAGCGGCGAGGCACTGCTGACCATCATTAACGACATCCTCGACTACTCCAAGATCGAGGCGGGCAAGATCGACCTGGAAAAGTTGCCTTTCAGCGTGGGCGACTGCCTCTCCGAAACGCTCAACCTGCTCGCCCCCAAAGCCCACGAGAAGGGGCTGGAGCTGACGTACTCGATTTCCGAGAACGTGCCCCGCACGCTCATCGGGGATGCCACGCGGCTCAAGCAGGTGCTGGTCAACCTCGTCGGCAATGCCGTCAAGTTCACCGAACGCGGGCAGGTCGTCGTCACCGTCCAGACCAACCCCTTGGGCAACCACCAGCATCAGGTCACCTTTATCATCCGCGATACCGGCATCGGCATCCCCGAAAACCGCATGGACCGGCTCTTCGACTCTTTTTCCCAGGTGGACGCTTCCACCAGCCGCCGCTATGGCGGCAGCGGGCTCGGTCTGGCCATCTCCAAGCGGCTGGTGCGCCTCATGGGCGGGGACATCTCCGTCGTCAGTCAGGAGGGCCACGGCTCGACCTTTACGTTTAACGTGCAGTTCCCGGCCCAGCCGACCGAGGGCAAGATCAAGGGCACCGAGGGCCCCAACCCCCTCAAACACAAGCAGGCACTGGTCATAATCGCCGATTCGATCGAGCGGGCCATCATGTCTCGCGAACTGCGCAGCTGGGGTATGAAAACCGTGGCGGTGGACTCCGCCCAGGCCGCCTACAACCTGCTGGAAAACCGGCAGCCGGTGGACATTATCCTGCTCGACTCGGACATCTCCAAAATCCACAGCCCCGACCTGGCCAACCAGATCCGCGACATCTCGGGCTACGAGCAGGTGTCGATCGTACTCGCCTGCTCCACGGCCTGTAATGGCTGCGCGGACGTCTTTCAGGCCATTTTAAGCAAGCCCCTCAATACGGCCCTCCTGCGTAAGCACTTCGAGCGCATCCTGCGCAGCGGACCCGAGGAGCTATCGGTCGCGTCCGAACCCGAGGAGGAGCTGCCCAAGGTGGACATCGACCGTGAAATCGGCATCCGCCAGCCCCTGCGCATCCTGCTGGCCGAGGACAACCTGGTCAACCAGAAGGTCGCCAGCCTCATTTTGAACCGCTTCGGCTACAACGCCGACATCGCCAACAACGGGGCCGAGGCCGTCGAGGCCGTCTCCAGCAGCCCTTACGACGTCATCCTCATGGATGTGCAGATGCCCGAGGTGGACGGCTACGAGGCCACCCGCCGCATCCGCAAGCTCGGAAACGACCGTCGTCCCTACATCATCGCCCTGACCGCCGGGGCCATGCAGGGCGACCGCGAGGCGGCCCTGGAGGTCGGGATGGACGACTACCTGAGCAAGCCCGTTAAGCAGAAGCAATTGCTGGAGGCCCTCGCCCGCGCCTACGAGACGCTCAAAGCCTGAGGGGCAGGAAGAAGCATTGCCTTTTTCCCGCGAAGCCACGCGAAGATACGCGAAGTCAGGATGAAAGGATATTTAGAGCAATTTAAGAAAAGTTGTGTCCACAGATTACACAGATTTACACAGATTATTTCAGGCCTATCTGTGGAAATCTGTGTAATCTGTGGATAAATATAAAAACATCTATGGCTACGACTTTATTTAAACCGCTCTAAGGCAGGGCTTCCCCAGGCCATCCCATCAGCTTTCATTAAAGCGTCCATTATTCCGGCTATTCGCAGAAGCCATAAGCGCGGGGGCCGGGCGATTTTCAGCCGGTTCCGGGTTGCCTGACGCGTAAACATCCCCCAACCTCGCGGCATGAAAGTACTAGTTGTGGGGGGAGCCGGTTACATTGGCAGCCACTGCGTGCGACAATTGATCGCCGCCGGGCACCAGCCGGTCGTTTTGGATAATCTCGTCTTTGGCCACCGCGCCGCCGTCGCCGCGGACATTCCGTTCTACACGGACAACCTGGGCGACAAGGAAGCCGTGCGCGCCATCCTGAAAAAGGAAGGCATCGAGCTGGTCATGCACTTCGCCGCGTATGCCTACGTGGGCGAGTCCGTGGACAAGCCCCTCAAGTACTACGACAACAACCTCGTGGCCACCCTGCGGCTGCTCGAAACCATGCTCGAAGAAGGTGTGAAGAAGTTCGTCTTCTCCTCGACCTGCGCCACCTACGGCGTGCCCGCCGGGCTGCCCATCGTCGAGACCATGCCGCAGGCCCCGATCAACCCCTACGGCCAGACCAAGCTCGACGTGGAGAACGCCCTCAAGGCGCTCGCCCACGCCCACGGGCTCAGCTTCGCGGCCTTCCGCTACTTCAACGCCGCAGGTGCGGCGACCGATGGCTCCATCGGCGAGGACCACAACCCCGAGACGCACCTCATCCCGCTCATCATCGACGCGGCCATGGGCAAGCGCGAGAGCATCAAAATCTTCGGCACCGACTACGACACGCCCGACGGCACCTGCCTGCGTGACTATGTCCACGTGGACGACCTTTCCCGCGCCCACATCGCCGTCTTTGACAAGCTCGGCACGCCCGGCACCGGCTGCTTCTACAACCTCGGCACCGGCACCCCGTACAGCGTCCGCGAGGTCATCGACGCGGTCGAAAAAGTCTCCGGCAAGAAGGTCAAGGTGGTCGAGGACGTGCGTCGCCCCGGTGACCCGCCCGCGCTCTACGCCGACTCCTCCAAGGCCAAAACCGAACTGGGCTGGAAGGTCCTGTTCGACAGCGTCGAAAAGATCGTCGAGACCGCCTGGAACTGGCACTCCACCCACCCCGACGGCTACGGCGACAAGTCGTAGGCTCCGAGGCCCAAGCGCATGATCCGGACGGACCCTGCGCGCTTCTCATATTTACCGAAGGCAGGGCTCAACGCCCTGCCTTTTTCATGCGCGGATTTCAGGATTGAACATTCCGGCCCGACGGCTGTCCCAACCGGGAAAGCAGGATTCTGACATTTTCGGTGTCAGGAGTCGCCTTCTCACGCGACCCAACTTGCTCACTCACCAACACAAAAGGATTCCCAATGAAGCACTTCTCTCTGCGCGGTGGCCTCGCGGCCGCTCTCCTCGGCGCGGCCCTCGTGGCCGGCTCGACCTTCGGCGTCAGCACGGCCAGCGCCATGGCGGACCCGACCTCGAAGATTAACATGGCCAATCAGCCCAATGTGCCCAACGGCTGGGTGACCGACTACCAGGGGGCCCTAGAACTGGCGAAAAAGGAAAACCGCCCGATCCTGCTGGACTTCACCGGCTCGGACTGGTGCGGCTGGTGCAAGAAGATCGACAAGGAAATCTTCAGCACCTCGGCCTTCCAAAGCTACGCCAAGGACAATCTCGTCCTGCTCTACGTGGACTTCCCCAACGGCAAGCCGCAGGCTGACGCCCTCAAGGCCCAGAACGAGCAGCTCCAGAACAAGTTCGGCGTGCGCGGGTTCCCCACCCTCGTCCTGCTCGACTCCAATGGTAAAAAGATCTGGGAAAACGTCGGCTACATGAAGGGCGGCCCCGACGCGCTCATCAGCGCCATCAACAAGGCAGCCGGTAAAAGCGGCGACTCCTGAGTCGGCTGGCAGGACAGAGTCCTGCACCTGTGATCCTTCGGATCACTTTTTTAGGCTAAGCCATTGTTTTATTTAACCGCACTAGCCTAAGAAATCCCTTTCCCTCGATGGCCCGGACTGATCCGGGCCATTTTTTGTGTCTGGCAGGGAGAGCCCGTCCTCAGTGGGCCCAGGCGGGCGTCTCTCCCAGTACGATCCCGAAGACCGGCACGAGGATCAGATAAAGCACGAGCGGGATCAGGACGATGGCAATGAGGTTCAGGCCGAAGCCGCAGCGCACCATGTCCGGGATACGCACGTAGCCGGAGCCAAAGACGATGGCGTTGGGCGGGGTGGCCACGGGCAGCATGAACGCGCAAGAGGCCGCGATCGCGGCGGGCGCGAGCAGCAGCAGCGGGCTTTCCCCGATCCCGATGGCGATACCGCCGAGCACGGGCATAAGCATGGTCGAGGTGGCGGTGTTCGAGGTGAACTCGGTCAGGAAAATCACCAGCACCGTCACCCCGATCACGATGGCGAAAAGCGGGTAGCTCTCCAGCAGCGTCACCTGCCCCACCACCCACGCGGCCAGGCCGGAGGCGTCAAAGGACTTGGCCAGCGCCAGCCCGCCCCCGAAGAGGATGAGCACGCCCCAGGGCAGCTTGGCCGCCCACTCCCAGTCCATGACAAAGATGCGCTTGGAAAAGTTCACCGGCAGCACGAAGAGCACGAGCGCCCCGGCCATGGCCACGGAGGCGTCGGTCAACATCCCCGGTTCTGGAAAGAGCTGCGCCAGCTGCGGGCGGAAAACCCACCCCAGCGCGGTGAGCGAGAACACCACGGCAGTGAGGCGTTCGGCCCGGCTCATGCGGCCCATTTTCTCCAGCTCCCCGGCGATGATGCCGTCCGCTCCCGGCAGCTCCAGCCGGGGCATGCGGTTGGACACACGCGTCAGCCACAGCCAGGCCAGCGGCAGAAAGAGCGCCACGAGCGGCACCCCGACCTTGAGCCACGCGGCAAAGGTGATTTCGTAGCCGTAGGTCTTTTCCAGGTAGCTGGCCAGCACGGTGTTGGGCGGGGTGCCGATGAGCGTGGCGATGCCGCCAATGGAGGCCGCATAGGCGATCCCGAGCATGAGGTTGAGCGCCAGCGGGGAGACCGCGCCTCCGGCGTCGCTATGGCCGCGGCGGACGAGCTCGTCCGTCACCTGCGAGATGACCGCCATACCGATGGGCAGCATCATGACCGTGGTGGCGGTGTTGGAGACAAAGGCCGAGAGCAGCGCCGCGGAGAGCATGAACCCCAGCACGAGCCGCCCCGGGGAAAAGCCGACCGCGTGGATAACGTGCAGCGCGATGCGCCGGTGCAGGTCCCAGCGCTGCATGGCCAGCGCGATGATGAACCCGCCCATGTACAGAAAGATCAAATGGTTGGCGTAGGGCTCGGTCGCTGCCGCCGTGGGCATGACCCCAAGAGCGGGAAAGAGCACGATGGGCAACAGGCTGGTCGCGGGGATCGGGATGGCCTCGCTGATCCACCAGGAGGCCATGAGCAGCGTGACCGCCGCCACGCGCTGGGCCTCGGGTGACATGCCAGCCGGGGCGGGTAGAAAGAGCATGATTGCAAAGGCTGCCGGGCCGAAAATCAGCCCCACGCGCTGGCGCATCCCGAACTCGCGGGAGTGGTCGTCGGGGGCGCGACGGGGGTCCTTCTGGACGCGGTAATGCTGCTCGGCGGGAGAAGCCTCCAGCACACCGGCCAGCTCCTCGGATTCGGGGTGCTTGTCACTCATAGGGGGTAGAGGTGATTCGTAGATTCATAAGATTAGAAGATTTGTAAATCCGCAAGGCTGGGAATCTCTCGACTCCCCGCCCAGGCTGTGAATCTACAAATTTACAAATCTAGGAATCTTATGAATCCGCGCCGCAGACGCGGGCTAAATCTGGTAATCGCCGCCGCGGTCGGACATCTCGTGCAGGCCGCACTCGCGCTTGCGCCCGTTGAAGCGCGTATCTTCGGCGTTCATGCCCGCCTCCAGCTTCGAGGTGCTGTGCCAATCGCCGACAGAGACATAGCCCTGATCCCAAAGCGGGTGGTACGGCAGGTTGTTCGAGCTGAGGTAGCGGTAGATGTCGCGGTCGCTCCAGTCGATGATCGGATACGCCTTGTAGGTCTTGTTCTGGCGCTCGAGAGGGCGCAGGTGGCCGCGGGTGGAGGACTGTGTGCGCCGCAACCCGGAAATCCAGGCCTGGGCGTCAAGCTCGCGCAGGGCGCGGTTCATGGGCTCGACCTTGTTCTCCAAGTTGTAGGCCTCCAGGTCGGCGATATCCTTTTCCCAGCGCTTGCCCTCGATCGCCTCCTGCATGGCGGAGGTACGACGCGGGGTGTAGATTTTCAGGTTCAAATCGAGCTGGTCGGTCAGCTCCTGCGCGAAGCGGTAGGTCTCGGGAAAGAGGTAGCCCGTATCGACGAAAATGACCGGGATGCCCGGCACCACGGTATTCGCCAGGTGTAGCAGGACGGCCGACTGCACGCCGAAGCTCGTGCTCATGACCAGCGAGTCCCCCCAGCGCTCATGAGCGCGACGGATCCGCTCAGCCGCGGGCAACGCGGCCAGCTCCTCGTTTTCCCGCTTGAGGTCCGGTTCCAGGGTGGGCATCGTCAGTGGTGTCATGATGACGAATACATTACTTAATTGGGTAAATTAGTAAAGTAAAAACACGTTTTTTAAATAAGCCCCTGATGTCCAGCGAGTTCATATCTATCCAAAGTGCCCTCGACGCCGCCGAATACGCCGCCGGGGTGAAGATCGCGCGCGCCGTGAAGGACGCCGGCGGGCGGGCATTTTTCGTCGGCGGGTGTGTGCGGGACGCCCTGCTGGGCCACGCCTCGAAGGACGCGGACATGGAGGTCTTCGGGCTGGACGAGGCCGTGCTGCTGAAGCTGCTGCGTCACTCGTTTCAGGTCAACGTCGTGGGGCGGGCCTTCGGGGTCTTCAAGCTCAAGGGCCTGGAGCTGGACGTGAGCCTGCCCCGGCGCGAGTCCAAGCAGGGCACCGGACACAAAGGCTTCGCCGTGACAGGCGACCCGCACATGAGCCCGCGCGAAGCCGCCTCGCGGCGGGATTTCACGCTCAACGCCCTCTCCTGGGACCCGCTCAGCGGCGAGTTGGTGGACCCCTTTAACGGTCGCGCCGACCTCGACAAGCGCATCCTGCGGCACACCTCGGACAAATTCTCCGAAGACCCGCTGCGGGTGCTGCGGGCCATGCAGTTCCTCGCCCGCTTCGAGCTGACCATCGCCCCCGAAACGCTGGAGCTGTGCCGAAACATCACCCCGGAAAACCTCGCCCGCGAGCGGCTCTTCGCCGAGTGGGAAAAGCTTGTGGTCAAGGGCGTGCGCCCCTCGCTCGGGCTGACCTTTTTAAAGGACTGCGGCTGGGTACAGTACACCCCCGAGCTGGCCGCGCTCATCGGCTGCCCGCAGGACCCGCACTGGCACCCCGAGGGCGACGTGTGGACCCATACCCTGCACTGCATGGACGCCTTTGCCCGGCAGCGCAGCGGGGATGCCTGGGAGGACCTCGTGGTCGGCCTGGCCGTGCTCTGCCACGACATGGGCAAGCCTGCCACGACCTTCACCGACGAGGACGGGCGCATCCGCTCGCCCCGCCATGATGTGGAGGGGATCGTCCCGGCGGAGAAGTTCCTGCGCCGCCTGACCGCACACCAGCAACTGATTGAGGACGTGCTCATCCTTGTCGAGACGCACATGCGCCCCGCTGAGCTGCACAAGGGGCAGGCCAGCGACACCGCCGTGCGCCGCCTCGCCCGCAAGGTTGGGCGTATTGACCGGCTGATAAGCGTCGCACAAGCAGACATGGGGGGACGTCCACCGCTGAGCGCGGATTTCCCCGCCGGGGCCTGGCTGCTGGAGCGGGCCGAGACCCTAGCCGTCAAGGACGCCGCGCCCGAGCCCCTCATCCAGGGCCGCCACCTGATCGCGCTCGGACTCAAGCCCGGACCCGCCTTCAGCCCGTTGATCGACGCCTGCTACGAGGCCCAGCTCGACGGCGAGTTCCACGATATCGAGGGTGGCCTGACCTACCTGCGCTCCCGGCTGGGGGAAGCGCAGCCCGACAGTCCCGACGCATGAGCCGGATGCGAAGCGTCTGATATTCGAGCTAGACCAGCGGCGCTAAACCCTTTTTACTCGGTAACGTACGACTGATCAGGCCGGTATTGGCGCGGGATAACATGCAACTCGAGGAGCATCCTTTTTTTCACGCTTCCCAGGCAGAGGACATCCGTCCGCTGGCTGAGCGGACGGCGGTGGATGAGTACCGCAAGGACGACGTGATCTTCAAGGAAGGCAGCCCCTCGGACACCCTCTGTCTCGTGCTGGAGGGTACCGTCGCCTTTACCAAGACCATCCCCGGCGAGGAGGACCGCATCATCAGCTACAGCGAGGCGGGTAACTTTTTCGGCGAGGTGGGGATCTTTACCGGTGCCCCGCGCGCGCTCAACGCCGTGGCCAAGACCACCCCGGTGCGCATCGCCCAGATCCACCGCGAGAGCCTGGTCGAGTTCATCAAGAGCACCCCCGGCCCGATCGAGCAGATCCTCGGCAGCATCGTCAACCACCTGCACGCCACCACCCGGCACTACGTGGACGACATGCTCCAGAAGGAAAAGATGGCCATGGTCGGCACGATGATGAACACCATCATCCACGACTTTAAAAACCCCTTCACCCTGATCAGCCTGGGCGCACAGCTGCTGCGCACCCAGCACCCCGACCCCAAGACCATCCGCCTGTGCGAGAACATCGAGGCGCAGGTGGAGCGCATGGTCGAGATGGCCAACGAGCTGAGCGAATTCTCCAAAGGCGAGCAGCGCCTGCACCTGACCCGGATCGACCTGGCCGAGCTGTGCGAAAAGTTCCGCCAGATGAACGAGCCGTTCTTCCAGCACGATCGGGTCGTGATCGAAATGCGGGCCACCCCCGTCACCATCATGGGCGAGGAGAGCAAACTCATCCGCGTGCTCCAGAACCTCGTGGGCAACGCGATTGAGGCCTTTGACGAGAAAGAGCGCGGCCAAGTGCAGATCTACGTCCACAAGTACGAGGACCGGGCCGAGATCGTCGTCAGCGACAACGGCAAGGGCATCCCCGAGTCCATCCGGCACAACCTGTTCAGCCCCTTCATCACCTACGGCAAGAGCCGCGGCACGGGCCTGGGTACGGCTATCGTCAAGTCCATCGTCGATGCCCACGGCGGCAGCATCGACTTCGAGACTGCCACGGGTGCGGGCACGACCTTTACGATTACTCTGCCCCTGGCACCGCAGGCTGAATAGGACATTTCAAACCTCAGCGCAAAGGAGACAACCGCACCGGTTTTAGAAATCCTGGAGGTGGAAGCGGTCCACGGCGATGGAACGCTGGATCATCTCGCGGTACTTGCGCTGTTCGAGGACCTGGATGCGGAAGTAGTTGTAGGTCCACTCCTTGGAATTGGCATTGAGAAACTCGTCGATGTCCTCCCACAGGAGATTCTCCACCGAGGTCAGGAAGTGGTCACAGGCGCGACGGATGCTTTCGTTCATCTCCGTGCCCTGACGCGTGCGCCCTTGCTGGATGTCGGCGACGCGGGTTTTGAAGGTGTTGAGGATGTTGCGCAGCTTGATGTCGTTATAGACTTCGACATCGGCCATGCCCTTGCTCAGGTAAAAAAGATCGAGCGTGCGCTGGGCGATGGCCTCGACGCGCTCGTTGACGTGCTTGAACCGCGCCCACGAGCCGATGTGCTCCCACTTGGCGATGTTGTCGAGGCGAAAGGCGTACATCTCCTCCTCGGTCTCGCCATCGGCGTAGATGACGGCGTAGGAGACGATACCCATGACCTTGCCCGTCTTTTCGTGGATAATCGGGCTGCCGCTGTTGCCGGGCTTCACGCTGGCGGTGTGGCGGAAGATGTTGTGCCCGATGCCGTCGATGGAGCCCTTCTTCTCTTGGACGATACGCTTGCCCAGGGTGTTGCCGTACACGTAGATTTTGTCGCCATCCTCGACATTGAACTCCACGTCCTCCAGCACCTCGAAGGGCTGGAAGGTGTAGCCGTGCAGGGGCTTGGGCGAGGCCGTAGCGGCATCCTTACCGTTCGTATTACCATCGCTGGTCGCGGCGACCGTCGGCTCCGTATCGGTCGGAGCACTGTCGGCCTCCGGCGATCCGGTATCGCTTTCATAGTCGGTAGGCAGGACGAACTCGGGGAAGATATCGCGATAGTTGGAAATCTCGACGACGGCGACATCCTCGTTGCGGGCGAGGAAAACGTTGTCCAGGTCCACCTTGACCTCCTTACCCGAAAGCGTGAGGAAGTGCGGCGAGTCCGTGGCGGCGAGCACATGGATGTTGGTCACGAGAAAGACCTTGCCGTGCCACTCCAGGATAAAGCCGGTGCCGCCCTCCTGGTAGGTCATGTAGGTTTCATCCGGGGCCAGGTCCTGAATGAGCACGATGTTATTGCGGATGCTCTCTTCGGTCACCGGATCTGGAGGTGGCTTGTTCGCCTCTTTTTGGCGAGCCTCTTCCTGCGGCACATAGACGAAATAGTAATAGTACCCGCCTCCCAGTAGCGCCGCGAAGATCAAGAGCGCGAGAATGAACGGCCCAATACCGCCGTTTTGTTGGCGGGGGGCGTAAGATGCTCGAATATAGGGGGGCAGCGGATCGCCCTTGGGATCGCGGGGCGCGTCTGGATCAACGAGCTTAACTTTGTCAGGCGTAACTTTGTCGGACATGGCGGCAGGATGGCAACGGCGCAGCCCAACGGGTCCGGGACAGGCTCATCGACTGCGCCAAAAACACGCTTTCTGTACCTGTTCGTCACCGTCTGGGCAACCCAAAACGTAACGCCTTGTAACGAGAGGGAAGTTCACCGCAATCCGCCGGCAGTTTCGGCGAAAGAACCTCGCTCCCCCAGCCTTCGATTACAGCATCACTTCCGCCCGAGCTTACAGATCGTATCGAACTCGGCCTTCGCCACCGGAGTGACGGAGAGGCGGTTGCCGCGCTGGACGATACGCATGTCCTGGAGCTTCGGGTGCGCCTTGATCTCCTCCAGGGTGACGGTGCGCGGGAAGGTCTCCCGCCAGGTCACGGCGACCATGAACCAGCGCGGGTTATCCGGCGAGGATTTCTCGTCGTAGTGCTTGTGCCCCTTTTCCCACGAGGTCGGGTCCGGGTGGGACTCCTGCGTGATCTCGCACACCCCGGCCACACCGGTCTCGGGGCAGTTGGAGTGGTAGAACAGGGCGAGGTCGCCGCACTTCATCTCGTCGCGCATGAAGTTGCGCGCCTGATAGTTGCGAACGCCGTCCCAGGACTCGGTCTGCTGGGGGCGGGACTCAAGGTCCCGGATCGAGAACTCGTCCGGTTCGGATTTAAAGAGCCAGTAGTTGCGGGCCATGAGCGTTCTTTATCAGTTCGCGGCGGCCTTCTGGTGGAATTGTTTCTCCCACTTTTTCTGGTTTTCGTTCGCCTCGCGGATGTAGGGGGTGAAGGCCGCACTCGAAAGGACCAGCCAGTTGAGGATATTGAAGGGGAATTTGACCGGGCGCACGAAGTCTACGAAGAGCACCACGCGCACGCCGTCGGTGTCGTTCCAGACCTCGTGGTCGAAACAGTCGTCGAAGACGATGCCCTTGCCCTCCTCCCAGACGATGTACTGCTCGTCCACGCGGATACGGCACTTCTCGCGGGGCTCAGGTACGACGAGCCCGAGGTGGTAACGCAGGACGCCGTTGTAAGGGCCGGTGTGGTGGGGGATGTGCTTGCCGGGCGAAAGAATGCTGAACATCGCGGTCTTGATCCCCGGGATGGACTTGATCAGGCGGGTCGTCTCGGGGCAGGACTTCTGGTTTTCGGCGCAGTCCACCCCGTAGCCCAGCAGGAAAAAGGTCTTCCAGTTGTTGTCCTGCGTGATCGAGGACACATCGGGCGAAATGTCATGGAAATTCGGCAGCTCCTCGCGACGCACCAGCAGCTTGTCCAGCTCGGCCCGGACGAGGTGCCACTGGCTGTCAATCTCCGCCACCCAGGGGAACTTGGCCGGATCGTACACCGGGGGATTCCCATGGACGGAGTGCTTGGCAATGCGTTTTTCCACCCAGGTCAGAAAGCCCGTGAAGAGCTTGTCAAAGGTGGAGGTTGGGGTTTTCAGGCGTTGCTTTTCCGATTCCATGGCGGGTCTCCTTGGCTGAGTATTTTCAGCGGTGCTTATGCGTTTCAGTCTGTTCTACAAACCGTTATAGTCGCGATCAGTTTTTATGTTCAATGCAAAAACCGCGCCGACGCAAGTCATTGACCCTAATAAAAGTAAAACTGATCGCCCATTTCCGTAACCGTGAATAGAATAGCGTGCTGGCCGTGGCGAGAGCCAGCTCCGCCCTCCCCGGCCGCATCCGCGGGCGACGGTCCGGCTGCTTATTGGTCAGCGGAAGCCTCTCCGCCCGTGACGGGTGCCTCCCCTTCCGCCGCCTCGGCATCCGGGTCGGCAGGGGGCTGGAGGCCGCCCAGCTTCGAGTAGCGGTACCAGGCGTCCCAGGCGTCCTTCGACTGGCCGAGCTTGCGGTGGATCTCGCCTTTCCAGTAGTAGAGGGCCGGGGGGACCTTCTTGCGCTCGGCCATGACGTTGGCGGTGCGCAGGGCGGCATAGTAGTCCCCCGCTCGAACCTGCATATCCAGCAGGATTATGCCACGCACGACATCGTCGGGCGTATTGCTGAAAATCCGCTGGTTCTCCTCCAGGGTCGTGCCAAGGTACTGACGGGGCCGAGCGATGCGAGGCGGGGTCAGGTGCGGGGCAAAGCCCTCGACGGCCTGCGCGTACTCGCCCTCGGCGGCCTCCGCCAGGGAGCGGTAGAACCACTCGTTCGGCACGAGACCGGGGTGGGCGTCGAGCTGGGCGATGAGGCTGTCGGGGTCGCCTTTGAGGGCCCATTTTTCAAGCAGGTCGCGGCGTTGCGCCTCGGTGAAGTTATCCATCCGCGGATAGGCCAGCACGTCCGTCTTGATCTCGGTGCGGAACTGGTCGGGCTTGAGCTGCATCAGGTAGGTGTAGCGGAAGTCGTTGTCGAAGCGCGTGAGCATGCCCAGGTCCTGCTGGAAGCGCGGGTACTGCAGGGAGGCTTCGAGCATTTTGCGGAAAAGGTCCTGGCGGTTGGGGTCCTGGCGGTTGAGGGCGTCACGCCAAGCGGCCTGGGCGTAGCGATTGTTGAAGTTCAGCCAGACCTTGCCCTCGAAGAAAGACACCTCCGAGGCGGACTTATCCAAAAAGCGCGCCCGCCGAAAATCCTCCAAAGCTGCCTTTTCGTCGCGCTGGAGATTCAGCCGGGTGCTGGCCCGCACGCTGTAGTACCACCACCACAGCGGGTCAAAGTCGATGGCCCGGTCCAGCGCCCCCATCAACGCGACAGCATCGCGGGTCCTCAACTCGGCCTCGCGCGCGATCACTTCCTGGGCCTGGCGCTTGGCGATGCGGGAATTCAGGGGCAGGTCGAGGACCGAGGCCGTCAGCCAGAAGAGCCCCCCGGCCAGGGACACGAGCCCGACCGCCCGCCACACCCAGCGGCCCAGCAGCGGGGACTTGTGCACGGAGCGCGGTGGTGCCGCCAGCCGGTATAGCATCATGGCCACAAGGATCGTCCCGAAGCGGTGCCCCGGCACATCGAACAGGCTGTGCAGCACAAACAACAGCAATGCAACCGCCGCCGCCGCCCGGAAGGGCGCGGTCCGGTCTTCCCCAAAGGGGAACAGGCGCAGGGCCAGGAACACCACCACGGCCAGCAACGCCGCCAGCCCGGCAAACCCCGTCTCGGCCAACACCCACATCCAGTCGCTTTCCGGGTGGATGACCGACTGGAAGGCCACGGTCTTTTCGCGATACTGCGGAAAGACCCCGGCAAAGTTGCCCAGCCCCACCCCGGCGACGGGATGGTCGAGGGCAAGCTTGCCCGTGTCCTGATAGACGCTCAGGCGCATCTCTGTCAGCTCGCCGGACCCGTCGGACTCCCACAGCGAGAAGCGCTCCAGCGTACCCTTGCCGAAGATGAACAGCAGCGCCAGGCACAGCAGAAAGATCGGCGCTCCCACCTTGAACATGAGGTTGACCCGCGAGACCCGCAGCCGCACAACGAACCACAACAAACACCCCAGCCCGAAGAGCAGGAGTCCGGCCCGCGACTGGCAGAAGGCCAGCCCGGCCACCGTCACAAACATCGTGACCAGGTGCCAGATGCCCTTGAAGCGGCCCTTGCGCATGGCCTGCATCGCCATGGCGAACGACACCACCCCGCCCATGGCGAGAATCGTCGCCATCTGGTTGCGGTTCTCAAAAAAGGTAAAGACCCGAGCGGAGCTGCCCAGCGGGTAGGTCAGGCCGTTATAGGTGCCGAGGGCGACCGCCAAGCCCATTACCGCCACCCCGGTGGAAAAGAACCACAGCACCCGGCGGATTTCCTCGGCCTGAGGCTTCCACTGCCAGATAAGGTAAAACCAGAGCACTCCGCCCAGCAACAGAAGCAGCCCCTCCAACTCCCGGTAAGGCCCGGGAGTCGTTGTGCCGGGCAGGGGAATCCCAAGCTGCACCGCGCTCTCCCACCAGTCCGGGTGCCCGAGCCACGAGCCCGGCAGCAGCGGCAGGCACGCCGCCAGCAGCAGCGCCACCATCGCCCAGTCCAAGGCACGCCCCGGCGTGCTGAACGGCGGAACGGCGATAGCCACGACACCGCCCACCATCAACACCAGCGCCTGCGCCCACAGGGGCATCCCGCCCCCGGCCAGGATCACCGCAAACAACCATGCGGGCAGCATCAGCAGGCGCAACCGGGAACGATACAATTGGCTCAGGCGGTAGCTCAGTCGTTCCTCGACGATGCGGTTGCGGGAGGGGCGGCGGCGTTCCCTGTAAGCAGAGCTAGGCATAAAGGCAAAAATGTGGGTAAAATCCCCCTCCTGCGCAACCGTGAAACAGCTCAACCGGCAGGATGGGAATCGCGCGGCGATCGGGGTGACGGGCGGAGTTGCCAGCAGCAGGCGCGGGAGGAAGCGCAACCCTTTCAGGGTTGAGGGCACGGTCGTTCGATCATCTGTACTACCCAGGGTAGCTTCGCAACCCTGGGCTAGCCTGTGCAACCCCGTTGGGGTTGGTTGCGACGCGGGCGACGGAAAAGCTCGAATATTTCGGAGCGGGTGACAGCAGGCTCCAATAACGCCAGTTCACCGGGCAGTCGCAAACGTCCCGCGACGTTCAGATGACTAGCCTTCCAACAAACTACGCCTTGGACTCGCCGGTGTCCGTGTCCTGCGGCTCGGCGGAGGCGGTCCTGGTGTCGCGGCCCTTGTCGGGGGCGGACTTGTCCTCGATCGCAACCTTCTCTGAAGATTCCCGGGACGAGCCGGAAGCGGCGGCCTTGGTGGATTTCTGGCCAGAGGAGCCGGACTCCTTCTTCTCCTTGTCGCGCTCGCGGTTGCCCGCCTTGGGGGCGTAAGAGCGATAGGAGTAGTAGTCGTAGTACTTGTAGTAGTAGTGGTTCGGCTCGCGGTTATCGACGAAGTTCAGGACAAAGCCGCGGATCTTCGTGCCGCGCAGTTCGAGCGTATCGACGGCAGACTTGATCTGGCGCGTGCGAGTGTAGGTCGAGCGGATGATGAACAGCACCGCGTCGGCCTTGGTGGCGAGCGAGGGGGTATCGTCCGTGGCGAGGACCGGCGGGCAGTCGAGAATGATGTAGTCGTAGCGCTGCTTGAGCTCGGCCATGACCTCGTCGAAACGGGCGCTCATGAGCAGCTCGCCCGGGCGGTCCGGATACTCGCCGGTGGCCATCAGGTCGAGCCCTTCGTAGGCGGTCTGCTGAATGACCTCGTCAGGCTTCATCTCGTCGTCGTTGAGCAGCTCGGAGAGGCCGACGTTGGCGCTCAGGCCGAAGGCGCGGTGCACCTTGCCGCGGCGCAGGTCCGCGTCGATGATGAGCGTCTTGGACGAGGCGAAAGCCAGGGTGATGGCGAGGTTGGAGGAAAGCGTGGACTTACCCTCGGCCGGGATGGAGCTGGTGACGAGAATAGTCTGCGGCCGCGGACCCTGACGGTCCATGAACAGGAGCGAGGAGCGGATGTTGCGGCAGGACTCGGCGAACATGAGCCGGTCGTCATTGGACTGCAACAGGGTGACTTCGCCCTGGCGCTGCTTCTGGAGCGGGATGATGCCCAGGACCGGAGCCTGGAAGCGCTGGGTCACGTCCTCGACCGAGACGAGGCGGTTGTCCATCATGGCGAAGGCGAAGAGGATGCCCACGCCGAAGACCAGGCCCACGAGGCCGCCCGTGGTCACCTGCTTGAACATATTGACCGGGATGGTGGTCGGGGGGGTCGCCTTTTCGAGGACGGAAACGGGCTCCTGGTGGATGTTTTCGCTCTGGTGGAGCGACTCCATCATCTTCAGGTAAGAGTCGTGCCGGGCCGTGTAGCTGGTCAGGCGGGAGTTGATCCGCTCGTACTCGGCCATCAGCGTGCTGTACTTGAGCGCCTTCTGCTCGGCCTCCTGGATGACGACGTTGAGGTTCGCCAGCTCGCCGGCCAGGATTTTCTTTTTGTTGACGACCTGGTTGAGCGTCTGGCGACGGATGATCTTCAAAAGGTTTTCCTGACGCTCGATTTCCCGCTTCAGATCGATGATCTTCGGGTGCTTCGGCTTCATGTAGATGGAGAACTCGTCCATCTCGGCGCGCAGGCGCTCCAGCGCGCGGCTGGCCTTGCTGTACTCGTCGTCGGTCTGGGAGAGGACGGACTCGACAAGAGCCTGCTCGTCACCGGGAGGCAGCCCCTCCTCGACAAAGCGGTCGAGGTCGATCTCCTCCAGCAGGCGCAGCTGGGTCTTGAGCTGGGACTGTTTGTCCTTGAGCGAGGCCAGCTGAGCCCCGGCGGTGTTGCCCTGCTCCTGCACGAAGACGATGTTGTTCTTCTTCTGGAAATCGAGCTTCTGCTGCTCCAGCTCCTCGATCTGGCGCTGGTAGTCGATCAGGTTCTCCTGCAGCGAATAGACCGTATCCTGGGCCTTGTTGGCGCGGCGGTCACGCTTGAACAGCAGGTACTCGTCCATGACCGCATCGAGGTAGGCCTGGGTGTAGTTACCTTCGGTGCCCCAGGCGGCGAGGTTGAAAATGTTGGCGTCCTTGGACTGGGAAACGTTGAGCGTAACCTGGCAGGGCTTGTACTCGGGGTGCAGGGCGCGCACACGCTCGGCGGACTTCTGGCGCACAAGCGTGCTGGTCATGAGCTGGGTCTGGGTGCCGTAAAAGTTCGCGTACACCTCGTTGTACTGGGCGGCGGACTTGTCCGCGAGGACGATCTGGCCGTCCACAATCATCTTGGCGCGGGACTGATAGACGGGGGTCTGCTGCCAGCCCTTGTAGGCCTGGAAAGCGATCCCGATGGCGATGGTCAACAAGAAGACCCACCACATCCGCTGGAATGCGATCCGGCCCTTGAAGAACCAGGAATGCATCATCTCCGACCAGTCGAAATCGCCTTCGGATTGCTGTTGTGTGCCAAATTCAGCCATTTGTGTGTGTCCTCTGGTGTATCAGATCAGAGCTATACTGACAATATTCCCCGCGTGCTTAGAATTTAACCCAGGCTTCGGGCACGATGACGCGGTCATCAGGCTGAAGCAGCATGTCGTTGTCCTTGAGACCTTCCTCGAGGATTTCGCCCACGTCCACTTCGAACTCCTTGCGTTCGCCGTTTTCGTCGTAGCGGATGATCTTGACCGAGCCCTCCGAGGCGAACTCGTTAAAGCCGCCGGCCTTGAGAATGGCCTGGCTCAGGGTGATCTGCGTGCCCATGGGCAGCGGGTAGATGCCCGGACCGCGCACAGCGCCCGTCACGGTGTACTCGCCGCTGGAGTCCCCGGCCTGCGCCACAAAGATGAAGTCGTCGGGCTGCACGATGAGGTCGTCCTCCAAGCGGCCCGTTTCGAGGATGCGCGCGACGTTGATCTCGGTCTTGACCTCCTTTTCGCCGGGGCCGCCCTGGCGGATCAGGCTCACGCGGGTCGGGTCGGCGTTCTGGGTAAAGCCGCCCGCGCGCAGGATGGCCTTACTCACGGTCAGCACTTCGCCGGGGGGAATGGTCATCGCGCCCTGACGCACGACCTGCCCGAGCATGAAAATCTGCCCGCGATTGGAAAGGTCCTTGTATTCAGAGACATGCACTGTCGCCTGGTAGTAGTAGTCCACCTCCAGCGCGTCGCTGACCTTCTGGGCGAGCTGGCGCGGGGTCAGTCCGGCAGCGGGGATCTTGCCCACGAGAGGGACGTCGATCTTGCCGTCCTCGTCCACCAGCACGACGTTGGCCGGTTCACGATCCTCGGCCACCATGTAGCTGAGCTTGTCGCCCACCTTGATCGGGGTGGAATCGTCAAGCAGCTCCATCGTGTTGACCGTATTGCCCGTGTCGAACGGAGCCGCGCCGGAAAAACCGAACGCGACCTGTCCGCAGAGCAGGGTCAGTAAAATAACGAAAAATCTGGGCATGGCTGGACCTTGACAAAAACAGTATATCTGATGTTCGGGTAAAAAGCCCGTAAATTAAGCACTTTTTAGAAATCGTAGCGCAGGTCGAGCATCACCTGATTACGGTCAAAGGTACGCTCCAGCAAGTTTGATTCGCGGTGCGTGTACACGTAGGAAAACGTGCTGCTGAGCTGGCGGGAGTGCCGGTAGTCGAAACCAAAACGCACGGAGTACCCGCTGAACACTTCCGGCGCCGGACCGCCGGAGTCCTCGCCCCAGTCATAAATCAGGGAGATATTCGGCACCCAGCGACGGGAGAGTTGGTAGGAGGCCGAGTAGCCGATGGTGTCGGTGGTGGTGGCGTTGCTGAGGTAGCCGTTCTGGATCACGCGCGTGTAGCTGAGGGAGTGCTGGTAGCGCTCGCTCAGACGGTGGGTAAAGACGATGTTGGCCTGCATCCCCGAGGGTTGTGAGGTGTCCCCCGTCGTCCCGGTCTGCTCCACATTATAGAAGGTATAGTTAAAGCTCGCCTGGATATTCAGCAGCGGAGTGGCCTGCCAGACGACCATTGGCCCCAGAAAGTACGTCCACTCGTCGTTATTCACGTTATCGGTGTAGTCGATGAAGGAGAAACCGCCGGTGAAGCCCGTCGTCAGCTGAGGGGAGACGAGGAAACGCGGCCCGGCCGAAAAGGTGTACGTGCTGCTTTCGGTGAAGTTGAAGTCCTCCTGGGTCGGAATCACGTCCGTGCGCGAGAAACTGGCAAAAACCACCACATCGTTGTAGTCGCCCTCGACATTGACCCCCGCGATGTTGATGAAGCGCCCGTAGCGGTTGGAATTGGGCACGACGTTGCCACTGGCGTCCAGGCGCAGGGCGTCCGTGGCGTCGATGCTATACGAAATGCGGTCAAAGAGCTCGATTTCCCAGTTTTCGATAAAAAAGGAAAAGGCCAGCTTCGTATCGGGCGAAATGCTCAGGAAGTTGTTGATGGAGCTCAACTCGGGGTTGTTCATGTACCAGTCGTAGTACAGGCCCAGATTGATGCTGATCGAATTATAGTCGGACACGCGCCAGCGGCTGCCCAGCGACACCCCGGGGCTGATAATAAAGTCCGAGAGCGGGAAATTCGTCGAGCCGTTGATGTTGTCGTTGTACTCGAACCCCAGGTGCGCCGCCAAGTCGAAGTACACCGGCCCGGCCCGCAGGTTCTCCCCCTGCGCGTGCAGGCAGGACGGGGCGGCCACCGCCGCCAGCAAGGCAAGCAGCGCCCAGCCCCGACGAAGGCGAAACCACCTCACCCGTGAACCTCCTCGTCTAAAAAACAGCATGTTGGCGGCTTGGAATAACTGCATCTCCTTGATATTCTTAACCTCTACGGAGACAGCCATCCAGATAGCAGGCAGGCATACCGTCACGAAGCATAAATTTACCAATCATTTTACAAAGTTCGGCTAACCCTCAATTTTCTTAATTGTTTTGCTAATAAGCCGAAAGAAGAATAACGTAGAAAACGTCCTTTTCGACATGTCACTTATACAGAACAGGTTTTTCAGTACCCGCATGACGGCTGGTGCCCTCGTGCTCGCGCTGCTTGTTCCGGCCGCCGGACGCGCCCAGAGCGCGGCCCAGCCCAGCGCCCCTGAGGCCGCCCCGACGGCAGCCTCTACCACGGACGGCGCCGCGCCGGCTGCTTCCAGCACCTCCACCGTCGCCCAGGAGAGCTCCACCGCCCTGCCCGCCACTGTCGGGCCCAAGGAGGAGTATGAAGAAGAGTCCTACGACATGATCGAGGTCGAGGAGATCGAGCGCGAAGAACTGCTCGACAAACCCATGAACCTCGCCCGCTGGATCATGGGCGCCCGGCTCTTTACTTATGAAACCGGCCACCTCGAGCCGGTGGCGGAAGACTACTCGGACAAGACCAGCGCCGCGTCCCTGCTGACCAAGGACCCCGACGCCCGCTACCCGATGTACCTGGACTCGTACAAGTTCGTCGTCGATCTGGGTGACTACTGGATGATCAACATGTTCGAGTTCATGAACTACGGTGCCGCCGGGCGCGCCCAGGTCTTTTACTCGGACGTGCTCCAGGACCCCAACTCGGGCAAGTGGAAAGCCGCCTCCCCCATCGTCCCCTTCTCCGGGGACGGCAAGGTCTCCCTTTACCTCGGCGCGCTCGACACGCGCTTCATCATGCTCGTGATCGACAACATGGCCCATGGCGACATCGGCCCGTTCTCGGTCTACGGCGACCTGAAAATCTCCCAGATGCGCCTGGCCGGCGGCAGCCTCTCCCAGAAGGAGCTGGAGGCCCTGCCCTTCAAGGAGCGCGAGAAGTACCGCCCCATGCGCTACGACTGGGCCACGCTGCACAGCGGCTGCCGCGTCAGCTACGTCACTTCCGGCGACCCGCGCTACAGCAACGCCATGATCGACGACGATCTGGAGACCGTCTGTCAGTTCAAGCAGGAACCCGAGAGCATCATCATCATGGACATGATGGAAGAGCGCAATGTGAACCGCATGTCCATGCTGTTCAGCTCCGACCCCGGCCTGTTTGAGATGTACTTCGTGCATAAACTGCCCGACGAACTCAAAACCGACGAAGACGAGCAGGCGGCTCCGCCAATGGAAATGATCGGGGAGTCTCCCGCCACCGAGGAGAGCGCCTCCCTGTTTCGCAAAAGCGCCGACGGCCTGTATCTGGCCTCGGACACCGGCTCGCTCAGCCAGTGGCTGGCACTGGCCCAGCTCGGACAGATGCCCAGTACCAACGACACCACGGACGAGGTGCCGATCAAGCTCACCCGCCTGCCCAAGGAGTTTTTCAAGAAAACCAAGCCCAACCTGACCTACGTCTCCGACGGCGGGATGAACTCCTTCCGCATCGAGTTTCAGGAGATTACGGGCCGCTGGTGCATCATCCGCTTCCTGCGTAACTTTAACAGCCCCACGCCCGCCGCGACCGCCGGCCCCGGCAAGACCGACCAGCCTGCCGCAGGTACTCAGAGCAGCCTGACGCCGGTCAAGATTGGCCCGCACCTCTTCGCCCCCTCCCCCCTGACCTTCCTCGGCCAGACCGGAGGAGATGAAGGCTCCGGTGGCCTGCGCATCTACGAGATCAGCATTTTCGGCGACATCTACGTCATCGGTAATGCCCTCGAACCGGTCGCGGGCGTGCAGTTCGGCAGCAACAGCCAGAGCAACTCGCCCGGTGGCGGCACCGGAGGTGGCACCCCTGGCGGCGGCACGCCCACTGGCCCCGAAGTCCCGCCCCCGGATTCGCCTCCCCCGCAGGACCCCGACCCGCTCAGCTATTAATCGTTTTTCTCAGCCCCGCGCCATACCAGCGCGGGGCTTTTTGTGTCCGTTTCCGGGCGGAGAGCATCACGTTTTTTAACCACAGAGACACAAAGGCACAGAGATAAAATAGAAGGTGAAGTCACCCGATTCCCAACCTGCGCATTTCCTGTTTCAAAGGGAGAAATTATTTAGCCACAAATGCCACGCATGACTTGGGCGCTTCTTTTTATCTGTGCTATCCGTGGCATCCGTGGTTAAACCTCTGTGGTAAGAAACGCCCCCCTCACTCCGACACGAGCTGGAGGTACTTTTTGACTGTGCGACGATCGAGTTTGAGACGGCGGCCCAGCTCCTCGTAGTTGGGAGTCTTGGCGTATTGCTCGGCCACGTAGCGGGCCAGCAACTCCTCGGCGGTGAACTCGCCCCGCGCCCAGGGCCCGGCAATCCCCTCCCCGGCAGCAGCTTGGGTCAAGTCCTCGGGCTGGTAGTCGCCGTGCACGGTGATGTTGCGCACGCACTGCTCCAGCTCACGGAAGTTCCCCGGCCACGGGTAGTCGGCGGGGAGGTTTTTCGCGATCCAGACGCACACCTCGTCGGTCACGCGCGCGCCCTCCTCCGGCCCGGCCATCTTCTGGGCGATGTAGGCCACGAGCGTTTCCAGCTCGCGGGGCGAGCCGTTTAAAATCTCCCGCAGCGACGGGGTGCGGACACGGTCGGCGTTGAGTCGGAAGTAAAAATCCTCGCGGAAGCGCCCGGCGTGGATCTCCGCCACGAGGTCGCGGTTGGTCGCGGCCATGAGCTTGCCGGTAAAGGCTTTCGGCTCGGTCTCGCCGATGGGCACGAACTGCCGGGTCTGGAGCACACGCAGGAGCTTTACCTGGATGGCCGGGTCGGTCTCCCCGATCTCGTCGAGAAAGACCGTGCCGAACGGGCCGCAGGTCTCGAAGTAGCCCTCGCGGTTCTGGAGCGCCCCGGTAAAGGCCCCCCGCCGGTGCCCAAACAGCTCGGACTCGATCAGCGTGGGCGAGAGCGCCGAAAGGTTGATCGGGTAAAAGGCTTTTACGAAGTCCTCCGTAAACGTCCGCGTGGTCGCGTCGAAGGGCACGTAGCGCGACAGCCCGATCCCGCGGGCGACGAGTTCCTTACCCGAGCCTGAGGGGCCGGTAATGAGCGTGATGATGTCCCCCATCCGGTCCGCCAGCACGCGCTGGTAGCGATCCATGTCGCGGGTGAAAATCGACTGCCAAATGCGCGCCCGCAGACGGTTGGCCGCCGGGGAGCCGCCGATGATATAGCGGTGGATGTGCAGGAACGCCCGCCGGATCTGGTACATGACCGCGAAGAGCCGCGCCAGCTCCATCCCGGCATACCGCCCGATCAAGCCGCCGGGCAGCCCCGTTTCCACCTCCCGCAGGAAGGCGTCGTAAAACGCGACGCGGGCGTTGGCATGGCCGCGGGCGTGCGCCTGCTCGATCAGCTTGTCGAACTCCGGCATGAACCGGTGATACACGCGCACAAACACCATCTCCTGGTAAATCTCGCGCTCGGCCTGCCGCCCCTTGCCCGCCGCGTAGGCCGGACCCGCCACGGCGAGCAGTTTTTCCAGGTCAGCCCAGAGCGCCTCCAGCCGCCCGGCTACGTCGAGCCGCTCAAAGGCATCGGCCCCCAGCAGGAGCTTTTCGATCTCCTCGCGCGCGGGCTCGAAGGGGTTCTGCCAAGCCAACTGCGCAAACGCCTGCGCCCGCTCGGCCTGCTTACCGGAAAACAGCGTTCCTGCCATACATTTTTTGTCTATCAGACAGACATCTTACGTCAATCAGAATAGAAAGCATAGAACATTCAAAATCCTAAAACAATTTAAGTAATCATCCAGCAACAACTTAAGAACAAAAACCAAAACCTGGCACGGGACCAGTTATAAGAGAGGCATGAAAACGAAAAACACCTCCCACACCTCCATCAAGTCCCCCCCTGACTCCACCACCCCGGTCCACGGCCCCCGCCTGCCGGACCTGCGCATCCCGCTCTGCCTCGGGCTGTTCGTCCTGGTCTATTTCGGCCTAGGATGGGGGATGAAGCTGTAAAAACAAGACCCGTCTGGCACCGACTGTTTTTCATCCACAGATTACACAGATTTCCACAGATGGTATGCCACGAGCCAGACATCTGTGGAAATCCATGGACTACCTCTTTCCCGTCCTTTAGTCGGAAACATCCTGTTGCCAACCCATAAAATGCCTTTGACAAGCGGCCCCCGCGCGGTGTGTATATCGACGTGCTAGGATTCCTATCCAACGACATCGGTATCGACCTGGGCACGGCGAACTGCCTGGTCTTCGTCCGTGACAAGGGCATCATCCTGCGTGAGCCCAGCGTTGTCGCCGTTTACAACAACACGAAGAAGGTGCGCGCCGTCGGCATCGAGGCCAAGCGCATGCTGGGCCGCACGCCGGGCAACATCACCGCCCTGCGCCCGATGAAGGACGGGGTCATCGCGGACTTCGAGATCACCGAGGCGATGCTGCGGCACTTCATCCAGAAGGTCGCGCACAACACGAAGTTCGTCCCGCCGCGCGTGGTCGTGGCCGTCCCCTCCGGGATCACCGAGGTCGAGCGTCGCGCCGTGAAGGAATCCGCCATCCACGCCGGGGCCCGCGAGGTCCTGCTGCTGGAGGAGCCCATGGCCGCCGCCATCGGCGTGGGCCTGCCCATCGAGGAACCCTCCGCCAACATGATCGTGGACATCGGCGGGGGCACCACCGAGGTGGCTATTATTTCGCTGGCCGGTGTCGTCTTCACGCGCAGCCTGCGCGTCGGCGGCGACGAGATGGACAATGCCATCATGGCCTACATGAAGCGCGCCTACAACCTCATGATCGGGGAGCGCACGGCTGAGGACATCAAGATGCGCATCGGCTCGGCCTACCCGCTGGAGGAAGAGCTGACCATGGAGGTCAAGGGCCGCGACTCCGTCGCCGGGCTCCCGAAGACCCTGCACATCACCTCGCAGGAAATCCGTGAGGCGTTGGCCGACGTTTTCAACTCCATCATCGAGGTCGTCCGCTCCGCCCTGGAGCGCTGCCCGCCGGAACTCTCCGCCGACCTGGTGGACCGGGGCATCGTCATGGCCGGGGGCGGCTCCCTCATCCGCAACCTGGACAAACTTTTGAGCGAGGCCACCGGCCTGCCCGTCATCATTGCCGACGACCCCCTCAGCGCCGTGGCCAACGGCACGGGCATCGTCCTGCAGGACCTCTCCTGGTGGCTCAAGGACGCCAGCTAAGCAGCCGTGCTTTTGTGCCTGGTTCTTAGTGCTTAGTAGGTGATGGTCCGGACGCGACAGCCGTGGATGAAGTGTCATCGCTCCGCTGCCGTCCCTTCCGGCAGGATCAGCTTGCCTATCCCAGGTGCCCAAGCCTCCGGAACTAAGAACCAAGAACAAAGAACCCAGAACTTTCTCCCCCCATGGCCCTCAAACGCCTGAGCCAGTTCAAGCCGCTCGTGGTGCTGCTGGTGTTTCTGGCGGCCTGGTGGGTCATGCCGGTCATGGTCAAGCGCTGGCTCCAGACCGGGTTTTATGAGTTTCAGGCCCCGCTCTCGGCAGCGGAGTCGCACCTGGAGGACCTCCAGAGCTACTGGACCCTGCGCGGCCAGTCCAAGCGCGAGATGATCGAGGCCGGGCGCGACCTGGCCCGCGAGAACGCCCGCCTCACGGTCCAGCTCCAGGACAACCGTTCCCTCGCCGCCGAGATCAGCCGGCTGGAAACGCTGCTCGACCTGCCTTCGCACCCGGACTTCCGCTACGAGGTGGCCCGCGTGGCGCGGCGCGACCTGTCGGCCTGGTGGCAGCAGATCACCATCCGCAAGGGTGCCAACTACGGCATCCCCGTCGGTGCGGCCGTCATTTATAAAGGCGGCGTGGTCGGCCGCGTGCGCGAGGTTCACGCCACCACCTCCATCGTCGAGCTGGTCTCCAGCAGCGGCTTTCGCATGGCGGCCAATGTCGTGGGCGAAGACCGCCCCGTGACTTACCAAGGCCTGCTCAACCCGCCCTTCAGCAACCCGCTGGGCGAGGTCCTCAACGTGCCCGCCGCCGTCAAGGTTTCCCCTTCCCAGCCCATGCGGCTGGTTTCCTCGCGCTTGGGGGGCATCTTCCCCGAGGGGCTGACGATCGGTGAGGTGGTCGAGCTCACGCCGGGCTCGGACGGATTTTTCCAACAGGGCCGGGTACAGCTCAACCCCGATCTGGGCGCGCTGCGCGAAGTCGCCGTCGTTATCCCGATCGGGGACGAGACGACCCCCGCCGTCGAGCGCCCCCCCGCCACGCAGGAGGCCGTCCGTGGAGATTGACCTGCGCGGCTGGCTCCTGGCCCTCAGCAATGTGCTGCTGTACTGGCTCGTGCAGATGTTCAACGACGTGCTCGGCGACCACGGGCTTACCCTCCACCTGGGCGCGCTCTACCTGATCCTGCCCGCGGCCTGCCTGCGCCAGGGCTGGGCTCTGCTGCTGGCTTTCGCCACCGGCTGGCTGATCGACGCACCGCTGCCGGTGACGTTCGGGTTTCACTCCGTGCTCTATGCGCTCACCGTGACGCTCCTATACGCCTTTCAGCGCAGCCTGGGCCGCGCCGGGCTGGGTCAGCTCATCCTCGTCGCCCTCGGGGTCAACGCCATCCTCATCCTCGTCCAAAGCCTCCTGCTGGCCGGCCCCCTCCTGGGCAACAGCCTGTATTGGCTGCGGGTCGGCGGCGACCTCCTCGCCTCCACGCTCGCCCTGCCGCTGATCGGGTGGTGGTTCCTGAGCTGGGAACGCTGGCTGCTCCTGCTGACCGGCTCCGGCACCGAGGCCCCGGAGAGCGCGTAAGCACCTACCAGCCCACTCCTCTTTTTATCCGTCACCGACCGGGCCTGACTTTTTTCGGGAATACTTTTTTCGAACTTTCCCCGCCCCGGCGCAGTCCATAGGGTTAAGAGAATCCCCCCGCGTGTGATTTCGCGGGACCTTTTTACTTTCTTTCCATCCGACAACTGAGCGTCTCTCACCGTCCCTCCGCATGAAGTTCGACCATTTCAAGCAATGGAACCCGCGCCTGAATATCTTCTTTCTGGCGTTCGGGGCGATGTTCGTCGTGCTGGCCTCCGGACTGGCCTGGCGGCAACTCATCCTGCGCGGTGAGTGGAAAGAAAAGGAAGACCGCCAGAACCTGCGGCGCGTCATCCAGCCGGGTCCTCGGGGGGACATCCTCGACCGCCACGGCAACATCCTCGTGGGCAACCGTCCGCGCTTCTCGGCGGTGGTGTACCTGCGCGAGCTGCGTGAGGAGTTCGACCAGGAGTACTCGAAGATGCTCAACGCCATGCGCGAGCAGCACCGTGAGGCAAACCCCGACGAGCCCTTCCGCTTCGACTGGCAGCAACTGCGCTGGGAATCGCGCCAACGCGTGCTCCAGCGCTACACCGACCAGATCAACGTCATCCTCGGCACCGACAAGGAAATCACCCTGCGTGATCTCCAGCGCCACTACTGGAGCAAGCTGCTCATGCCTTTTCCGCTCATGGGCGACCTCGAGCCCGAGGAGTACGCCCGCCTCATCGAGCAGCTCCCGCTCGGCTCCCCCATCGACATCTACACCGACACCGCGCGGGACTACCCCTTCGGCCCGACCGCCTGCCACACCCTCGGCTACGTCGTGGCCAACCCCGAGGGCATTAAAGAGGACGCCATCCCCGGCGAGGACTTGAAGACCTTTCACTACAAAAGCGAGGTGGGTAAAAACGGGCTCGAAAAAGCCTTCGACGACCAGCTCCAGGGCACCAGCGGGGGCGAAATCTGGGTCGTGGACCGTTTCCAGTTCCAGTACGACAAGCCGCTGGTGGAGATCGCCGCCAAGCAGGGCAATGACGTCATCACCAGCCTCGACATCGACCTGCAACTGGCCGCCGAGGAGGCCATGGGCGACAAGACCGGGGCCGCCGTCGCCCTCGACGTGAAGACCGGCGAGGTGCTCGTCCTGGCCAGCAAGCCCGGCTACAACCTCAACGACTTCTCGCCCTTCATCCGGCAGGAGGCCTGGAACCAAGCCGTCGAGCAGGGCGCGCTCTACAACCGCGCCACCCAGGGCCTCTACGCCCCCGGCTCGACTTTCAAGATGATCACCGCCATCGCCGCCATGCGTAACGGCGTACTCGATCAGGACGAAACCCTCGAATGCGGCACCCACTACCGCGTGGGCAACCGGCTCTTCCCCGAGCACAGCCACGCCAGCTTCGGCGAGGTGGACGTGCGCAAGGCCATCCAAAAGAGCAGCAACGTGTACTTTTACCAGGTCGGGCTGCGCGCCGGGATCGAGAACATCGCCGCCGAAGCCAAACGCTTCGGGCTGGCCGAGCCCACCGGCATCGAGATCCCCTACGAGGCTACCCGTATGATCGTCCCCACCCCCGAGTGGCGCAAGGAGCGCGACGGAGGCATCTGGACTCTCGGCGACACCGCCAACGTCTCCATCGGCCAGGGCGACCTCTTCGTCACGCCGCTCCAGATGGCCGCCTTTGCCGCCTCGCTCGCCCGCCGCGAGACGCACACGCGCGTCACTCTCCTGCACGACCCTCAGCAGAAACCCGTCGATCACGGCGGGGAACCGCTCGGCCTGACCGACGAGCAGTACCGCGCCATTGTCGAGGGCATGGAGGCAGCCGCCGGGCCGCAGGGCACCGCCCGCTTCGCCATGGTGGATGGCGTGCAGATCGCCGGTAAGACCGGCACCGCCCAGGTCAAGCGCCCCAGCGGCAAGATCACCCTGGCGTGGTTCCTCGGCTTCGCTCCGGCTGAAAACCCGCAGATCGCGGTGGCCGTCGTCATGGAGGGCCTCGTCCCCGGCGACCACTACGCCGGCGGCAAAACCGCCGCCCCGGTCGCCCGCGCCATCTTCGAGACCTACTTCGCCGACAAGGACCTCTCCGACCTCCTGGCCTCGCAGCAGTAGCAGGACAGAGTCCTGCACCTGTGATGCTGACGCATCACTGATGCCGCCGCCAACGCGGCGGCATGGGCAACGGCGATTGTCGCCAACTCAAACGAACATCGTCCACCTCTCTTGAGCAAGATGAGAAACTTGCAGGTAAATTTTCCATTGGCTGCAAGCGACAGCCTCACACCCCCCGCTCAAACGCAATATCCACGCGCTGGTAGTGCTGGTCGGCGGGGATGGCGATTTCCGTAAAGCCGAAGGCGCGGTACAGGTGCAGGGCCGGACCGAGCCGGGTGTTCGTTAAAATGAGCAGGCGTTTTGCACCCAGCTCGCCAGCACGGGCGATCAGGCGGGCCAGGACTTTACGGCCCACGCCCCGCCCCTGCCAGGCCGGATCGACGGCCATCTTTGCCACCTCGTAGTAGCCCGGTTCGATAAATTGCAGCGCACCGACCCCGACGACCTCCCCGTCCGCCTCGGCGACCACGATCTCCCCGCCGGGAGCGACAATGGCCTGCTGCGGGTCCCCCAGCACACGCCGATCCTGCGCCTCCACGGCGAAATACTTTTCGATCCACGCCAGATTCAGGCGGCGGAAATCTGCGGCATGACGCGGCTCGAAGGCCACGATCCGGACTTCTTCACCCGCTCCTGATTCTCCGGGCTTCCCGGACTGTCCCTGCTCAGGCATCGTTTTATGCAATATCACCTTCGCTGCCCGCCAGCGCAGCAGCCACAGGGGCGAAAACCGCCTCCACCGCCAGCCCGTTCAACCCCGTCTCGGGAGCTTGAACGACGTGGTGACACGGATTCGTCAGTGGCCACGGCCCGAAGCGCTCGGGCGGCGTCGGCCCGAAGATCGCCACCGTCTCCGTGCCCAGCGCGGCGGCCAAGTGCATGGGGCCGCTGTCGTTACAGACGCACAGCCGCGCCTGCGCCACGAGCGGCACCAGCTCCGGCAGGGTGGTTTTTCCGGTGAGGTTGAAAAAGCGTTCCCGCGGCCACTCCAGCGGGGCGGTCACGGGCTGGTCCCCCGCCCAGACGATCCGTGTGGCGGGCGCGGCGGCGAGCAGTTTTTCGGTCAGCTCGGCGAAGCCCGGCCATTCCTTCTCCGCCCGGCGGCTGCCCGGAAAAAGTACGAGCGCCCCGACGGCCTCGGGGGGGAGGTTCGGCGCGGTCACCTCGCGAAAGCGCAGCGGCCCGGCGACCTTCGGCTCCAGCCCGAGCAGGGGCAGAAAGTTTAACAAAATCTCCTGGGCGTGCGAAGTCGCCCCATTCGGCGGCAGCTCCGGCATGAGCTGGTAGGCCAGGCGCGCGCCTTCGCGGTTGTCGCGGCGACCGGCTTTCTTCCCGGCACGGGCACGCCAGGTCATCAACCCACTGCGGGCCAGCCCCTGCATGTCCCAGAGCCAGTCGTAGCGCCGGGCCCGGATTTCGCGGATGCACTGACGCAGCCCCGCCCACCCTGCCTTGCGGTGAAAAACAATGACCTCGTCCACGCACGCGCAGGCCTCCACCAGCGGCGCGAAAATCTCCCGCGCCACCCAGGTGATCCGGGTGTCCGGCAGCTGCGCCTTGAGCGACTGCGCGACCTGGAGGCCGTGGATGATGTCGCCCAGCGAGGAGGGCTTGATGATGAGGATGTCCAAGCACGTATTTTAAACCGCGCCACGCCTTCGCCGTCGAGACGCATTTTTGACTTGGGCCGGGGCCGGTTTACGGCTCTGCTGGGAACGTGACCGGCTTTCTGCTCGACAGTCTGGGACGCTTCATGGCCGCGCTGCCGCTGGGGTTGTCCGAATGCTTCTGCAAGCTCCTGGGGGACGCGATTTACTTCGGCCTGCCCAAGCGCCGCCGCGCCCTGCTCTCGAACCTGCACCACGCCTTCCCGGACAAGCCCCGGCAATGGCACCGGCGCATCGGGCGCATCAGCTGCCGCCGCACGGTCGAGATGGGCTTTTACGTGCTGGCCAGCCCGGCCTTTTCCCTGGAACGGCTCAAGCGGCACTTCACACTGGACGAGAGCCTGCGAAACGAAGTCGCCCACGCCCTCGCCGAGCACGAGTCTGGCGTGGTCATGGTACCGCACTTCTCGCTCATGGAGGCGCTCACGGCCCTCCCCGGCCTCTACGGCGAGGACATCCTGCGCGTCGGGGTGATCTTCCGCCCGCTCAACCAGCCCGGCCTCGATGGCTGGGTCAAACGCACCCGCGAGCGCTTCGGCCTAAAACTGCTTTCGCGCAAGGACGGCTTTGGCGCGGCCATGCAGTTGATGGACGACAAGGGCATCGTCGCCGTCCTCTTCGACCAGAACGCCGGTAACAGCGGCGTGCTCACGACCTTTTTCGACCAGGTGGCCTCGACCACCGACCTGCCCGGCCTGCTCGCCCAGCGCCGCAAGACCCGCGCGGGCATCCTCTACACCGAGCGCACGGGCTTCCTGCGCGGACGCATCCGCTTTCATATCCTGCCCTGCGAGCCAAAAGCGATCGACAACATGATCGCCGCCAACCAGTGGCTGGAGAACAAGCTGCGCGAAAGCGACGACATCTGCGCCGACTGGCTGTGGATGCACTCGCGCTGGCGCACCCAGGACAACGTCGATCGCCGCTTCCGCCTGAGTGCACGCCGCGACGCGCTGGAGGAAACGATGGCCGCCTACGGCTGGGACGCGCTCCCGCGCAAGACCCGCTACTGGATCCGCCTGCCCAACTGGCTCGGAGACGTCATCATGGCCCTGCCCCTGCTGCACGCCCTGCGCCTCTCGCGCCCGGACGCCGAGCTGACCCTGCTGGCCCGCCCGCACTTCCTGCCGCTGCTGGAGCGCTTCGGCCTGGGCGATCGCCTCCTGGCCCTCCCGCCAAAGGGCCGACGCGGCTACTTTAAACCCTTCCGCCTTTGGAGCGAGGAATACCCGGATGTGCAGGTGCTCTTCACCAACTCCACCCGCGGCGACCTGGAAGCCCGCTGCATCGGCGCGAAGCAGCGCTTCGGCATCGCCCGCCCCGGCAAGCCCCGCCGCAACCTCACCCACACCTGGCCCCTGCCGCCGGACCTCGACGAGGCCACCGTCCACCAGACCCGCCTGTGGGAGATGTTCTTCCGCCACTTCGGGCTGGAGGGCGAACTCGACCTCACCCCCTTTACCTGGGAAAAGTCTGCCGACGCGACCAGCAGCGACTCCGCTGCCAGTGCCCCAACCACGACTCCCGGCGACGGCACCTCCGCCCCCTCGCCAGCCGCCCCCCGCATCGGCCTCATCCCGGGCACGGAAAACTCCCCCGAAAAGCGCTGGCCCGCCGGGCACTGGCGCACGCTCGTCACCGCGCTGCTGGAGGCTCTGCCCACGGCACGCGTGAGCACATTCGGGACGGAACGCGACGTGCCCATCACCCGCGAAGTGACGCGGGACTTCGACCCGGCGCGGGTAACTGACCGTGCGGGTAAGACCGCGCTGGTGGAGTTCGCCGACGAGCTCGCGCAGCTCGACCTGCTCATCTGCAACGACACCGGCGGGATGCACCTGGCCAACGCCCTCGGCGTGCCCGTGCTCGTCATATTCGGCCCGACCAACCCCGTGCGCACCGGTCCCGTCTTCAATGGTCCGGCCCGCCTGCTCCAGCCCGAGGGCTGTCCGCCCACCGGCGGCCTCCCCATCGAGCAGGTCCACCCCGACACCGTCCTGCGCCACGCCCGGGAGCTGCTCGGGTAAGGCGCCTCTTTTTCAATCAAGCCACGAAGGGCAAGAAGCAGACACGAAGCTCACGAAGGGTTTTTCAGAATAAAACCTCTGCGTCTTTGCGCCTCTGCGGTTAATCCTTTTTTCTCCACAGCGGCACCAAGGCACAGCGCCCACGAACCCCACCCGCTTCGCGCTCCTTCGCGTGACTTCGCGGCCAAGCTCTTATTGGGTTTCAAATCAAACGGCCCGAGTCACGGCTCGCACGGCTCAGCCCTGCTCGCCCGCGTTGGCCTGTCCGGCCTTGAGCTGGGTCATGAGCTTCTTGCTCACGCGCTCGATGCCGATGCGGCAGCTTTTGGAAGCGGGGTAAATGTCCTGCGCGGCGAGGTAGCGGCTGAGGCTGACGGCGAACTGGCCGTTGGCTTCGGCCCGCTCCGCCGCGTCAATCGCCCCGACGAAGTCCGCCACCCGCGGCGCGACGGACGCCTTGGCCCGGGCCAGCGCGGGGTCGTTCGGTTCGAGTTCACCGGCCCGCAGAAGCATCTCCCACGACTCGTAGGCGTTGTCCTGAGCGGACTGCTCCTGAGCGGCGGCGATGAGCATATCCACTGTACCGATGCGCTCGGCCACCTGCTGGAGCTGCTCGGAGCGCAGCGGGTCCTGCATGAGCGCGGCGGCAAACTCCGTGCGCCGGTCGTAGATCTGCCTAAAATCCTCCCGCGTGTAGAGCTGGTCGAACATCAGCGTCGCCTGCGTCGAGATGTCGGCGCGATTGGCGATATCGAGGGTAAAGCTCTTGATCGCCGGGTTCAGCGGCCAGATCTCGGTAGCGCGGGCCAGCGAATGCTCCGCCTTGTCGGTCTGGCCCATGGCGAGTGCCTGCTGGGCGGCGAGCAGAGAGAGGTTGCTCAGGCGCTGAGCCGAGCGCACGGCCGAGAGCACGCGCGCCGCCGGAAAGTCCTGCGCCAGCTCCCGTATCTGATCCACGGTGGACTCGATCGCTCCGTAGTCCTTCAGGTCGGCCAGCACCTGCACCTCGCGCACGAGGCGGTAGAGCTTGAGGAGCTCGCGCTTTTTCTCGGGCGGAAACTCCAGCACCTGCGGCATGTATTCGCCCAGGTAATACGTTTCCTGGAGCCGCTCCAGCGCCGCGAAGCGTTCGTTACCGTCGTAAAGGGTCTCAACCGCGCGCATGCCGGTTTTCACGTCGGCCATGGCCTCGCGGGCGATAAACTCCAGCGTTTCGATAGTCGGCGAAAAGTCCGAGATCGGGATAAAGCCCTGAAGCTGTTCTTGGCCGACGATCATCTGCGAGTGCGAGCCCTTGAAAACGTAGCGGTAGAACATGCTCCCGATCAGGCAGTGCTCGAAGCGGCGCGACAGGAGCATGTTCAGCAACTGCGACTGGAACTGGAGCTTGGCCTGCAGGCCGTTGGTCACGCGCTGGGCCTCCAGGCTGGCGATGCGGGTCTGCGCCTCGGCCAGACGCTCGGCCCGGAAAGTCGCCTCGGTCACGCCTTCGAACATCTCCCCGGTGTGCCGCCCCTGCGCCTTGAGCCTCTGCACCTCGTCAAATTCGGTCTTGTCGTACCAATCGCCGGAGACGAGCTCGTTCTGGATTTTCTTTTTCTCGTCCTCGATCAGCACCTGAGCCCGGTCCATGTTGATGTTCTCGTCGCGGATGCGCCAGACGTTGTACACCTGATTGGCGATGACGAGCGAGGTGCCGCCGTCCATCTCGTAGCGGGCGGCCACGAAGAGCAGCTGCCAGGCCTCGAAAATCTCGTCGTTGAGCTGCTGGTCGTCCTTGACCTCGTTCTGCCCCACGAGCGAGAGCAGCTCCTCGATCTTCCCGAGGATGCCCAGATACACATCGTCGTCATCGGGCAGCGCGGGGGTGGCCAGGTAGCGCTCGAAACGCGCCCGCACCACGCGGGAGTTGCCGATACTGAAGGTCCGCCCCTTCCAGTTGAGCGTCCCCTCCTCCAGGTCCACCGAGTCGCTGTCGGTGTCGAAAAGGTCCTTGGAAAACGCCCGCAGCGTGTCGCTCTCGAAGAGTCCGCCCGACCCCGTACCCACATTCATCGTGTTGGCGTTGGCGGGCGTGCCCTGGGCCGACGGCGCGGACGAACCACCGGAGCCGGACGCCGTGGAACCGCCCGTGTAAGGACTTCCGGTTCCCGCGCCCGGAGGGGCTTGCGCGATCAGCGAAGCGGAGGAGACGGTAAACACCAGGAAGGTCAGAAAGCGCATGGGGAAAATGGATTCGTAAATTTATGAATTCGTAGATTCGTTGGGGGAGGTTCGCTCACTATCCGACCCGGGCGGGTCAGTATTTCTCTAAATCCTCCACGTAGATGAGCCCGCCCTGACGGATGGCGACCTGCATCTTGTAGCGCTGGCCGGTGTGAATGCTCTTGCCCAATGTGTCGGGGATGAAGACCGGCAGGCGCTGGGTCGAGCCCTCGGGGATCACGGCCAGGAGCCGCCCCGTGCCCTCGTCCCAGTCCAGCAGGGAGTGGATCTGCGCGCTCAGGGCGTATTCGTTGCCGAGCAGGTTCGAGGGCTGGCTGCGGTAGGTGTCCGCCGGAAAGGGTTCGAGCGAACTGAAGCCGTCCGAACGCAGGATCAGCAGCAGTACCGCCACCAGCGCCACTGCGCCGATAAACAGCGCGGCCGAGACAAGAGGGGGGAATTTCGAGGAAGCCATGCGGGAGTCCGGGGTCGGAACCGGTCGGGTTTGTCTTTTTCAACCACAGTAATATCACAAAGTTGCATGGCAAGCGTGTCTTTGCCGCCCACAACCGGACTTCCGGCCACTCCGACACTTACATGTGCACATGAAAACCCGCTTGCCGCTGGTGCTACACTTCTATTCAAATTTACCTTATCCATGAAAACCTTCCGCACGCTATTACTTATGAGTCTCTTCACCCTCGGTTGCGGTGCCCTGCAAGCCGCCCCCAAGCCCGACGCCGTCATCCCCTACAAAACCACGGAGCAGGGCGAACTCAGCCTGTATGTCTTTTATCCGGATCATAAAAAACCCGATCAGCCGACCCCGGCCATCGTGTTCTTCTTCGGCGGCGGCTGGGTCAGCGGCGCTCCCGGCCAGTTCTACCCGCAGTGCGCGTACCTGGCCTCGCGCGGGATGGTCGCCATCGCCGCCGACTACCGCACGAAAAATAAGCAAGGCACCAGCCCGCAGGAGTGCGTGAAAGACGGCAAATCCGCCATCCGCTGGGTCCGCGAACACGCCGAAGAACTCGGCATCGACCCGGACAAGCTGGCCGCCGGCGGCGGCTCGGCCGGGGGGCATGTCGCCGCCGCAACCGCGCTGCTGGACGACTACAACGACGAGACCGACGACCTCTCTGTCAGTTGCGTCCCGGACGCCCTCGTCCTCTTCAACCCCGTCATCGACAACGGCCCCAACGGCTACGGCTACGACCGCGTGCAGGGTTACTGGGAGACTTTCTCCCCGATGAACAACATCGACGCTGACGCCCCGCCCACCATCGTCTTTCTCGGCACCAAGGACCACCTCATCCCCGTCGCCACCGCCCAGGGGTACCAGCAGCGCATGCAGGAGGCCGGCGTCCGCTGTGACCTGCACCTGTACGAGGGGCAGAAGCATGGTTTCTTCAACCCCGGCAAGGGAGACTCCTACACCCTTACCATGATCGAGGCGGACAAGTTCCTCGCCTCCCTCGGCTACCTTCAGGGCGAGCCCACGCTCCAGGCCCCGGCCGGAGGCTGAAGATTCGTAGATTCATGATTCGTAGATTCGTAAATTGGAGAGATGAGAGGTGAGGAATAGCACCTGCGTTCATCTCTACATCACGCAATTTACAAATCTTCGAATCTACACATACACGCGTTAATCCTACTGCCACTGCTTGCGCGAGCTGCCCCACCACACGAGGGCGGCGCCGACGGCCCCTTGCAGGACGAGCGCAAAAATCGCTTGGGCAGGTGAAGCCACCCACTCCGCGTTGTTCTCGCGGAAGGCGTCCCACAGGCGCGTGTCGAGCATCGAGCTCAGGTACCCGGCCCAGCCCCAGTAGCTGTTGATGAACGGGCGGCAGACCCACACCAGCGCGTCCGGCAGCGCGAGCACCACACCCGAGAGCGGGAGCTGGAACCCGACCAGGTAGATCGAGAGCAGGCTGGCCTTTTCCGCGGACTTGCACAGCGCCGAAAACCCCAGGCACACCAGCGTCATCGAGCCGCACACGAGCATGAGCATGGCGAGCTGCGTCAGCCACGGTCCCGGGAAGCGGCAGATCACCTTGACGAAAAACGTCATCCACGCCCCCTGAAAGCCCGCGATCAGCAGCACGAACGCCATCTTCGACAGCGCGTAGGGCACGACCCCGAGCCCGCTCAGACGCTCCTTCTCATAGAGGGTGCGCTCGGCGGCGATCTCGCGCGCGCCGTTGTTCGAGCCCATCAGCGTGAGCAGGATGACCTGAAACATGACCAGTCCCGTCACCAGCGAGGCCGTCTCCATCGCGTCGATCTTGAACTGGATATTCTGCCGCATCTCGTCGATGAAGCTGACCGAACGGTCCAGGGCCATCCCCTGAATCTGCGGCAGCCCGTCGAGCGCGAAAATCACCACCAGACAAGGGAAGCCAAACGTGATGGCCAGCGTCAGCCACAGGTAGCCCGTGTCGCGAAAGAATAACACAAATCGCCGCCGCAGCAGCGTGACAAACTGTTCCCCGTGCGTGGGTCGGGACGCCGCAACCGGCGAAACCTGCTGGCTCGCAGAAGCGGTTCCGACCTTTTCCCCACCCGCCTGCACCGTCGGTTGCACGACCTGCTCCGCTGGTTGCGACTTACGGGCGGCGCGCCACTTCTCCTGCCAGTGGGCCAGCGGATGGGCGTTGAGCCGGTCGTAGAGGTGCAGGGCGTCGGGGATGTCGAAAAACGCGCCCAGCTCCTCCAGCGTCCCCTGGAAAACCACGTCCCCCTCGTACACGACCGTGATCCGGTCGAAGCAGTCGAGCTTGGCCAGGTTGTGGATGATGCACAGGAAGGTTTTTCCCCGCTCCTGGCAGAGCGTGCGCAAGAGCGCGAGGATCTGATCCTCCGAAAGCGGGTCGAGCCCCGAGGTCACCTCGTCGCAGATCAGGCACGGTGGGTCGAGCGTCAGTTCCAGCCCGAGCCCGATGCGGCGCAGTTGCCCGCCCGACAGCGACTCGATGCGTTTGCCCCGGTGCTCGGCCAACCCGATCACCTGTAAAATCGTTTCCAGTCGCCGCGTGCGCTCGCCCGCGTCGCTCACGTAGAGCTCCAGCGCGTAGCGCAGGGACTCCTCCACGGTCAGCTTGGGCTGGGCGATGCTGAACTGCGGCGCGAACCCGACCTTGCCCACCAGGTCCTCCGAGCGGGTGATCTTTTCCCCTCCGAAGTACGCCTCCCCCGTGCTCGGCAAGATGCCCAGGATAGCCTTCATCAGGGTGGTCTTGCCGCAGCCGGAGGGACCGATGACGGCATTCATCGCGCCCGGTAAAAACTCCGCACTCGCCCCGCGCAGAAGCGTGGTCTTGCCATCCGGGGTCGTGACAGTCAGGTCGCGGCAGTGGATCATTGGGACAAACTTAGTAAATAACCCCCAACTGCTTGGCAAATGAAGATTTAACCGCAAAAGGCGCGAATCACGCAAGTGAAAGAAGGCAAACGTCCTCTACCCCAATTCTCATTCCCAAGTCTCTGTGTTCTCTGTGAGCTCTGTGTGATAATAAAAATTTGGTCTCACACGGAGTGCACAGAGGACACAGAGAGAGAAAGACAGGCATCGTTTTACCCCGCCTCCGGCAACCCCATCCGCTGCCGCCAATGGCGGGCGATCTCGTCGCGGCGGGCGAACCACGCCCCGCCCTTTTCCCGGACGTGATCGAGGAAGCGAGTCAGGCCGCGGATGCGGCTGGGGCGGCCGATGTAGCGCGGGTGCAGGCCGACGGACATCATCGCCGGGCGCGTCACCCCCTCCGCCCAGAGCGTATCGAAGGCGTCGATGCAGACCTGCGCGAAGTCGTCCGCCCCGACGAAGTTCCCTCCGGCCATGAAGCGCATGTCGTTCGTGTCAAAAGCGTAGGGCAACAGCACATGCGGTTGGCCGTCCACTTCCAGCAGGTGTGGCAGGTCGTCATCGTAGGCGTCGGAGTCGTAGAGAAATCCCGCCTCGACCAACAGCCGCCGCGTGATGGGCGAAGGCGCGCCCTTGGTGTGCCAGCCGACCGGACGCACCCCGCAAGCGGTTTCAATGGCACTGACGGTTTTGGCGATGATCTCGCGCTCGTGCGCCTCGGACATCTCCGCGTGGCGCTCCCAGCGGTAGCTGTGGCAGGAAACTTCGTAGCCGCGCGCCACGGCGTCCTTCGCCAGCCAGGGGGCGCGCTCAATCGAGCGGCCCGCGGCGCTCACCGTGCAGGTCACCCCGTAGCGCTCTAACGCCCGCACGATCCGCCAGTACCCCACCCGCGTCCCGTAGTCGAAGTGCGAGGCCAGACAGTGGTTCGGCACGCCCTCGACCGGCTCGTTGATCTCGTAAACGCTCTCGTTGCGCTCGTCCCCGTCGGCCAGCGACAGCTCGGACCCGGTCTCGACGTTCTGGACGAGCGACACCGCCACCCGCGCCCCGCCCGGCCATTGCGGGTCCGGCGGGTTTTCGCCATAGCCGATGAAGTCGCGGGGGTAAGGGCTGGAGGTCGGATCGGTCATGAGCGTTGGAGATTCGGGGTTGGAGCGGCTGAAGACCCGGTCAGGCAATAGTCATTTAACCACAAAGGCACAAAGACACAAAGCAGGATATAAGATTCCAGGCAATGCCGTGACTTCAATCTTTCCCATCATCATTTCCCGCAAACAGGTAAAAGGCTGCGGCGAGCGGGCACTGGGAGTATGCCCCATCCTCTTAGTGCCCCTTTGTGCCTTTGCGCCTTTGTGGTTAATCATTCTCAGAAATATCGCCAGCCTGTCACGCTAACTCACCGCCCACCGGCTCGGCGTGCTGAGCCAGGTACTCGTCAGCCAGCGTGCGCAGCTCGGCGAGGGACTTGATGCGGTCGATGGCGGGGCGGAGCTTGCGGCAGCCGGGCATGTCCTTGGTCAGGGATTTGACCTTGGCGCGCATCCAGGCGATGTCGTCAGCGGGCTTGCCCTTGTACGGCCCCTTCAGCAGCAAGTCGAGGTAGCGGAAGACCGTGGCCCAGCGTTCGCGCACGGTGGGGGCCTCGGGGGCCTCGCCAGTGGCGAGGGTCTGCTTGATCTCGTTAAAAATCCACGGGTAGCCGAGGGCGGCGCGACCGATCATCAGGCCGGAGACGGCGGACTCGCGCCGCATGCGGGCGACGAAGTGCCAGTCGCGCACGTCGCCGTTGCCGATGACGGGGATGGACAGCGCGCGGGCCACCTGTTCGATCACGCCCCAGTCGGCCTGCCCGCCGTAGCCCTGCTCCTTGGTGCGCCCGTGCACAGCCAGCGCCCGGATGCCCACTTCGGTCAAAATCCGCCCCACCTCCAGCGCGACGATGTTCTGCTCGTCCCAGCCAATGCGGATTTTCGCGGTAACGGGGCATTCCGGCAACGCCTTGACCACGGCCTCGGCCACTTCGCCCAGCCGGTCGAGGTCGCGCAGCAGCGAGGAGCCTGCGTTCTGGTCGATGACCCGGCAGGCCGGGCAACCGTAGTTGATATCGATGAAGTCCGGACGGTGCCGTTCCCAGACGAGCCGGGCGGCCTCGGCCATGGTGGCCGGGGTCGACCCGAAAAGCTGCACCCCCATGGGCCGCTGCCCCTCGGAAAAGTCCACCGCCCGCCAGGCCTGGTGCCCGCCGCGCAGCAGCCCGTCGGCCTGCACAAACTCCGTCACCATCACGTCCGCCCCCTGCTCCTTGCACAGCTGGCGAAAACCAAAGTCCGTGTAGCGGGCCATCGGCGCCAGGTAGAGGGGGAAAGCCCCCCCGGCAAACCAGGGTAAAGTCTCGGGCATGGGATTTTTGTTCTTGGTTCTTTGTGCTTGGTGCTTTGTTGTTTGGCAGAAATGTGAGGTTGAGGGCACAACCATTTAGCCATTTGACCATTGAGTCATTCAACTTCGATCAGCGTTGCTTATAAAGTCTGCGAATAGGACCCATTAAAAATACCCTTGCGTATTTGCAATGGCGAAACAGGCTAAATAGGTTTACACAGACATTTTTATCATGGAAGTCATAAGAGCCCAAAGCGCCGGCTTTTGCTGGGGAGTGGAACGCGCCATCAACGTCGCGGCCAAGTTCGCCGAAGAAGGCAAGCGCCCCGTCTACACCGACGGCCCCCTCATTCACAACAAGCAGATGATGGAGAAACTGGAAGCCGTCGGCATCCAGGAAGTCGGCGATTACCAGAGCAAGACCGAGGTCAAAGTCACCGAGCAGGACCGCGAACACGGCGTACTCGTCGTGCGCGCCCATGGCATCTCCCCCGAGCGCCGCAGCTACCTGAAGGAGCTCGGCATGGACTTCAAGGACGCGACCTGTCCGGACGTGGGCATCATCGCCGGCAAGATCAAGCTGCACTCGCGCAAGGGCTTTACCACTGTCATTTTCGGCGACCCGAAGCACCCCGAGGTGATCGGCCTGATGGGCTACACCGAGGACCGCGGCTATGTGGTCAAGAACGAGGAAGACATCCGCGCCCTGCCCGACCTCGGCGACAAGGTCTGCTTCGTCTCCCAGTCCACCATGTTCACGGACGAGTTCGAGCGCCTGGCCACCATTTTAAAGGAGACCTACCCGGACGCCCAGGTCTTTGACACTATCTGCGGCGCCACCAAGGAGCGCCAGAGCGACATCCACGTGCTCAAGGACGCCGGGTCCGAGGCCATCGTCGTCGTCGGAGGCCGCCACTCGGCCAACACCCGTAAGCTCGCTGCCCTCGTGGAAAAGACCGGCCTGCCCGCCTACCACGTCGAGACCGCCTCCGAGCTGGACTTCGACCATCTCAAGTCGCGCTACAAGAAGATCGGCGTCACCGCCGGGGCCTCCACCCCGGAATTCCTCATTCAGGAAGTCGTCGAACTGCTGCAAAAAGTCTGACCGGCGTCACCGACAGCTTGCGGCCCGCAGTAAAACTCTCCACCCTACCGTTATGAGACTGCTCACGCTCGGGATTTGTTTGATGGTGGGCGCTACCGCCTGCCTGCACGCCCAGGACTCAGGGGACGACGAGAGCCAGGGGGGCATCCTCGGCGGCGGCGTTCTCGGCAGCATCCGCGACCGCGTTAACGCGCGCACGCAGACCATCACCGACAACAGCGCCATTCTCAGCTCGACCTCCTCGCTCAACGCGGACGCGCAGCCCGGTCCGGCCCAGCAAGTCGTCAGCACCGTGACCGACCCGATCAAGGAGGGCATGAGCGACATCATGCCGACCAAGGCCTCCCCCATGACCAAGTCCGGCTTCCTGCCCAGCTACGAGGGCTTCAAGGAAGACCCCGACACCGGCGCATGGGTCTGGCGCAAGGAAGAAGGCGTGCTCGCCCAGTACAACCGCTTCATCATTTCCCCGATCATCGTCTATCCGGCCAATGACTCGGAGTTTAAGGGCATCAGCCCGGATGATCTGAAGAAGCTGACCGACTATTTCCGGGCGGAGCTCACACAGGCCCTCGACCAGGCGGGCTACCCCGTCGTTTTCCAGCCCGGTAAGGGCGTGGCCGTCGTGCGCATCGCCATCGTCGGCGTCGTCCCCGGTAACCCCGTCATGTACGCGGGCTCGTGGATGCCCTACGCCCGTATTGCCGACGCGGCCAACCAGGCCACCGGCGGCACTCCGATGGGCGTGGGCTCGATTTCGATCGAGGCCGAGCTGCTCGACTCGCTAACCGGCGCGCGCGAAGGGGCCGTCATCGACACCCTGGCGGGCAAAAAGCTCGAAGTACGCCAGAGCATGAATAAGTGGGGCGATATCGCCCAAGCCGTCCAGACCTGGGCCCAGCGCTTCGCTGCGCGGGTGACCAAGGCCCACGGCGGCGACACCGACAGCGACTCGTAAGCCCCTGACCAGTGGGCCTTTCCACTGTTTCTGGCGATACCCGTCAGTGTTGTCGTTTTCCGTTAACGTCTATAAATTCACCTATATTTTTCACACACCCGTGCCCAAGGGGAACATTTCCCGCCCGGGCCGGACACATGTCCCTTATTTTCATCGCCGGAGTATTGCGGCGCATGATAGTTGTCATAAAACCTGCTGTCAGTATACCGTATTGATGGCTCAAAGCGTTTCCGAGCATTGCTTTTTAGACCGGAGGCGCTATAAATGGCAGATTGCACTAAAACCATGGCCTTCGATCTGAAAGCAATTATCACCGAGCGGCAGGGCGAGAATTACGACCTGCACCACAAGTACGTCAACCGTACCCTGGCCAAAGTCCTGGGCACGATCGGCTTCGACAAGGTGTATGCCCGCGCGGAAGGTTCCTACCTTTACGACATGGACGGCCGCGACTACCTGGACTTCCTGAGTGGTTACGGCGTGTACAACATGGGCCGCAACCACCCGGTCATCCGCAAGGCCATCGAGGACGTCCTCTCCCTGGACCTGCCCAACATGGTGCAGATGGACTGCGCCCTGCTCAGCGGCCTGCTGGCGGAAAAAGTGGTCGCGATCACCCCGCCGCACCTGGACGCGTGCTTTTTCTGCAACTCGGGCACCGAGGCCGTCGAGGGCGCCCTGAAGTTCGCCCGCGCCGCCACCGGCCGCACCCGCATCCTCAGCCTGGAGGGCTCGTACCACGGGCTCAGCTACGGCTCGCTCAGCGTGACCCAAAACGCGCAGTTCCAGGAGGGCTTCGGCCCGTTCCTGCCGGGCGCGGAAAAGGTCGCCTACAACGACGTGGCCGACCTGGAGGAAAAGCTCAAAGCCGGCGACGTGGCAGCCTTCATCGCCGAGCCCATCCAAGGCAAGGGCGTTCACATCCCCGACGAGCACTACTTCCCCGCCGCCCAGGACCTCTGCCGCAAGTACGGGGCACTCTTCATCGCCGACGAGGTCCAGACTGGCCTTGGTCGCACCGGCAAGCTCTTCGGCTTCCAGCACTGGGACCTGGAGCCGGACATCATCACCATGGCCAAGGCCCTCTCCGGCGGCTATGTCCCCTGCGCGGCCATCGTCACCACCCGCAAGATTTATCAGGGCGTGTTCTCGCGCCTGGACCGCTGCGTGGTCCACTCCACCACTTTTGGCCGCAACAACCTCGCCATGGCCTGCGGGCTCGCCTCCATCGAGGTGATCCAGTCCGAAAACCTGGTCGAGAATGGCCGCCTCATGGGTGAAAAGCTCATGGAGGGCCTCCGTGCCCTCTCCGCCAAGCACGACCTGATCAAGGAAGTGCGCGGCAAGGGCTGCATGATCGCCATCGAGTTCCAGCAGCCCCGCTCGCTCAAGCTCAAGATGGCCTGGAAGGCCATCCACACCGTGGACAAGGGCCTGTTTGCCCAGATGGTGGTCAGCTCTCTGCTCGACCGCCACCGCATCCTCACGCACGTGGCCGGTCACAACATGGACGTGGTCAAGCTCCTGCCTCCCCTCATCATTGGGGAAAAGGAAGTCGAGCGCTGCGTACAGGCTTTTGACGACGTGCTCGTGCAGGTCACCCGCTTCCCCGGCCCGATGTGGGAATTCGGCACCAATCTGGTCAAGACCGCCATCGGTCAGAAACGCCAGAAGCAGACCGCACAGGCGTAAACATTGGTCATTAGGCACGGGTCATTGGTTATTGGTCACGGATGAGCACAGACGCTCATCCAAGGAGAGAACACCTAGCGGCAGATGTCCGTGGGCCGGTACCTGGCACCCATACCCACAGCGGACGTGCCGCTTCCCGGACCAATAACCAATGACAAATCACAAATGACCAATGACTAACAGTACTTTTTGCTGGCCTTCGGACGCAAACCGCTTGAAGTTGGTCGCGTAGCTTTCGTATCATAGCTCCCTGAAATATGCTTCCCACTACGGATCAGCGACTGGCAGCCAGAACCCCGGATGGCAACGCGCCTCTGGTTTTCCTCCAGAATTGGGAGCACCTGCTGCTGCTGCACTGGAAGGTCGATCCGGACCAGATCCAGGCCACCCTTCCACCCGGCTTGCACGTGGACACCACCGGGGATGACGCCTGGCTGAGCATTGTCCCGTTTTGCATGAGCTGGGCCCGCCCGCGCCGCCTGCCCGCCCTGCCCCTGCTTTCGCACTTTCTCCAGCTCAACGTCCGCACCTACGTCTATGACGACGAGGGCAAGCCCGGCGTCTGGTTCTACTCGCTGGACTGCTCCAGCGGCCCGTCCGCCTGGGTCGCCCGCAAGTTTTTCAAGCTCCCGTATTTCCAGGCCCGCATGAAGGCTGCCATTACCGACGACGTGCACTACACCTGCCGCCGCGCCGACCGCTACGGTGGCGCCCCTTACGGCAGCTATCGCCTCTCGGTATACCGCTACAGCGGCCAGGGCCAGATTCGCATCCCCGAGGACCCCGAGTCCCTGCCCTTCTTCCTGCTGGAGCGTTATTATTTCTATGCCTGGGACGGCCAGAAGGTCCGCCGCGGCCAGGTCGCTCACTCGCCCTACCGTTACCAGGAGGCCGACGTGGCGACATTCGACACCATTCCGCTGTGTCTGGACGACCTCCCCCTGCCCTCCACCCCGCCCGACCTCAAACACTACGTGGACAAGGTCAAGGTGGACGTATACGGCCTGCAGTAAGCCCGCTGGCGGCGCCAACCTCCCAGACGCGAGTCAGATAAACGCCCGAGGCGGTATCAAGTCGGTCATTTCGAACCTGCACAACCGCCCTCGGCTCAACCGGTTTTAGTCGCGTAGCGACTCCCCATCGTTAGCCGTGGGTTTCAACCCTCGGTCAAGGGCATCGCGAATACCTCCCTACGTCACGTAGTGACGTTTCTTCGGGATGCAAGACCCACCAGAGTGGCCGACTCCAACGCTAGGAAAAAAACGCCCCCACGCGGGTGACGATTTCTTCCACCGGGGCAAGCTTGCCCTCGCCCTCGTAGCCACAGGCCAGCATCCCGCCCTTTTGCGGCTCGATGAAGTGATGCCCGCGCTCGCGCAGGAGCTTGATATTCGCCTGGGTGGCGGGGTGGCGGTACATCTTGCCGTTCATGGCCGGGGCGATGATGACCGGAGCCAGCGTGGCCAGGTAAACCGAGGTCAGCATGTCCGGGGCGAGCCCGTGCGCGAAGCACGCGATGATGTTGGCCGTGGCCGGGGCGACCAGGAACAGGTCGGCCTTGTCCGCCAGCTCGATGTGGCCGGGCTCCCAGCCGTTACCCTCGCGCCACAGGTCGGTGGCGACCGGGTTGCGCGAGAGGGTCTGGAGCGTGATCGGGCCGATGATCTCGGTCGCTTCGCGGGTCATGACACAGTGCACGGATGCTCCCAGCCGCGTGAGCTGCGAGCCAATATCGGCCGCCTTGTAGGCGGCAATGGAGCCAGTGACTCCCAATACTATGTTCTTTCCTACCAGTGCCATAATAACGCTCTTCTAGCTAGTAATTCCGACAAAGGCAGCAAAAATAGCATCCAAAGCCGGTCTTGACAACCGCCCCCGCCAAACGGATAGTTCCGTCATCATCATGAACGTCGCTTCATTCCGCCGCCTTCTTCTTACGGCGCTTCTCCCCTGAGGGGGAGATGCGGGATGACTCATGCCCCCTTGGCGGGGCGCGGCCGCGAGACGGCCAACCGGACACATGATCAGCGAGCCCTTTTTGCCGGGCCCTCGGTGTCCCCACTGCATTGCACGCTTGTGTGCTTTTATCGGTTTATCTAATATCACTCTTTTTTCCGAAAACGACTTTTCATGAAACCCTCCAGCATTCGTAAGTACGTACCCTTCCACCAGCGCTTCAGCATCCCGCTGAAGGACCGCCAATGGCCGGACCGCGTAATCGAACAGGCGCCCATCTGGTGCAGCGTCGATTTGCGCGACGGCAACCAGGCTCTCGCCATCCCGATGAACATCGAGGAAAAGCTGGAGATGTTCCGCCTGCTCGTACAGGTCGGTTTTAAACAGATCGAGGTCGGCTTCCCCTCGGCCTCGCAGACGGAGTTCGACTTCCTGCGCCGCCTGGTCGATCAGGGCGAAATCCCCGACGACGTGCAGGTCCAGATCCTGGTCCAGGCCCGCGAACACCTGATCCGCCGCTCCTTTGAGGCGTTGAAGGGCGTCAAGCGCGCCATTGTGCACCTCTATAACTCCACCTCCCCCTTGCATCGCAAGATCACCTTCTCCGACGCGAGTAAGGAGGACATCAAGGCCATCGCCATCAAGGGCGCGGAGCTGGTACGCCAGTTGGCCGACGAGGCCGAGGCCGAAGGTAGCGAGATCACCATGGAGTACTCCCCGGAGAGCTTCAACGACACCGAGATCGACTACGCCATTGAGGTCTGCGAGGCCGTCATGGCCGTGTGGAAGCCCACCGTCGAGCGCCGCATGATCCTGAATCTGCCCGCCACCGTCGAGTGGACCACCCCCAACGTCCACGCCGACCAGATCGAGTACTTCTGCCGCACTATCAAGGGCCGCGAAAAGGTCTGGGTCTCCCTGCACACCCACAACGACCGCGGCACCGGCGTGGCCGCCACCGAGCTGGGCCTGCTGGCCGGCGCGGACCGCGTCGAGGGCACGCTCTTCGGTAACGGTGAGCGCACCGGCAACCTCGACATCGTCACCGTCGCCCTGAACATGAACAGCCACGGCATCGAGACCGGGCTGGACTTCTCCGACCTCCAGCACATCCGCGCCGTCTATGAGCGCTGCACTCGCATGGGCGTGCACGAACGCCACCCCTACGGCGGCGAGCTGGTCTTCACGGCCTTTTCCGGCAGCCACCAGGACGCCATTAAAAAGGGCCTGGACCGCCGTAAGAAAACCGGCGACGAGCACGGCGTCTGGGAAGTCCCGTACCTGACCATCGACCCCGAGGACGTTGGCCGCACCTACGAGGCCATCATCCGCATCAACAGCCAGAGCGGCAAGGGCGGCGTGGCCTACATCATGGACACCGAACACGGCCTGGAGCTGCCTAAAAGCATGCACCCCGAGGTCGGCAAGGTCGTCAACGACGAGGCCGACCGCCTGCAAAAGGAACTCAACGCCGACGAGATCGGCGAGGTCTTCGAAAAGAACTTCGTCAACCTGGACGAGCCGCTGGCCATGGGCGAGTACGAGCTGTTTCACCAGACCGAGACCCCCGGCATGGTCCGCTGCATGGCGCAGGTCACCTACCGCGGCGAGCCCCTCCAGATCGAGGGCACCGGTAACGGCCCCATCAGCGCCTTCGTCGATGCCATCGAGCACCAGGGCTGGAAAAACTTCCGCCTGACCGACTACCGCTCCCACGCCGTCGGCAAGGGCTCCGCCTCCAACGGCGCGGCTTACGTCCAGCTCCAGGACACCGAGAGCGGACGCCTGACCTGGGGGTGCGGCATCGACACCTCCATCGAGATGGCCGGCCTGAAAGCCCTCGTCTCGGCCTTCAACCGCCTCCAGCCCGGCGCGTAAGATACTCACACAGTCTTTTGTAACCTCGACAGGCTGCCCCTCACCGGGCAGCCTGTTTTTTGTAATCATCCTCTCCACGATTTCCTCCCGCACGGTTAAGGAATAATCCCCACGGCTCAAAAGCCCTTCGGGGTTGAGATTTACCCGCTGCCGCGTAAGCTGGTGGATCATGCGGGCCAGCTCCCTACTCCTGTTTTCAGCCGGACTCTCCCTGGCCAGCACACTGGGTTACTACTTTTACAGTCGTCAGGCCGAGCCTTCCCCTGACGGTGCGCCCGGCTCTCAGGCTCAAAGCGAACTCGACGACATTGCCGACGAACTGGAGCGCCAGATCGACCAGTTCGACCCGGAAAATGCCAAGTCCAACACCGCCCGCCAACTGGCCGACCTCCTCCAGCTGGAAAACGACGTCATGAGCGACCTCGACGGTAAACCTGCCCCCATCCGCTCGCCCAAAAACAAACAAGCCTCCCCCTCCTCCGAGCCGGAAGCGTCCCCCTCTGATAGTTCTTCTGCCCCCACAGAACCTTCCCTCGCGCAAACACCCGCCGAGCCGCAAACCGACACTGTCGAGGCGCCGGAGACACCCCCGCCCGCCCTCAACCCGACTGACCTGCAGACGCTCCTCGGCGAAGCAACTCCGCTCTCCCAGCGCACCGTCCTGTACGGCAAGCCCTACCCCTACCGCCTGCTCGTCCCCGCTGGCTGGAAAATCCTTTTCAACGAGCCCGACCGCTGTGCTCTCGCCTACGAGGATGCGATTTTCGTCTTCGTCGAGACCGGCCCCTGGAATACCACTCAGGAGGAGTGGGCACGCAAGTCACTGGAAGACCTCCAGACGGCTTACTCCGGCATGCGCCTCATCGGCCAGAAACAGCTCGAAATCGACGCCCGCCCCTGGCAGCAGCTTTTCCTCCGCGAGCCCACCACCGTCCTGGCCAGCCCGCGCGAGATCATGCTCCTCACCTACGGCGAGCGCAAGCGCGGTAGCTATCGGCTCGTCATCACCGGGCAGGCCCACGCGCTCGACCGCCATGTCGAGGCCATTAACCAGCTCATCAGCACCTGGCACTTCCCCCCGGACAACTACCAGCCCGAGAACGCCTCGACCGTGCGCATCTACGTGGACGGCAAACGCCAGTACTTTTAGGGTGGCCATCCGCCCTCCGTCTTTCGTTACTGGGCGAAACCAAGATTGACCATCGGGAACAACCACGCCGCCCTCACCCGGCAGCCTCATCGCCCGAACATCGCCCTTCGATGCCATCCTCTCTCACGTCTCATCTCTTCCGCCGCCGTACGCGACTGTATGCCGCCCTGCTCCTGTTTTGGCTGCCGATGCTGTGGAGCGGCTGCCTCGGCCCTGAGTCCGCCACCCTCACCCCTACGCAGATCAGCAACCCCACCGGCGGGGCCTACCGCGTGGACATCCCCCCCGGCTACACTGCCATAGCCCTGCCCGAGTACCTCCCGCATGTCCCCTTCACCCGGGAGTGGCTGGAGACCGATCAGGGGGCAGCCTTTACGGACATTCCCGTTCAGCCGCTGGAGCAGAAGCTCCGCGCCGACCACCTGCTCTACCGCCGCCCCAACTACCGCGCGTACTTCAGCATCAGCGGCGAGGACATCCTCCTGCTGCCCGAGGGCCAGACCGACGACCCGGCGCCCTCGCCCTTCCTCGTTTTCACCGTCAACCACACCCGTTCCGCTGGAGACGGATCCGGCCTGCCCGCGCTACGCCAGGGTACAATCAACGCCTTTGGCGAATGGGCCGCAGGCTCCCTGCGCGAGCAGGCCAGCGATGTCTCCACCGAGACCCGCACCATACTCGGGCGCAAGTGGCTGTGGCTGACCGCCCGCCTCTCCTATCCCCTGTCGCCGATGGATGGCTTCCTCCCCGGCGAAGTCTCCGCCTCCCCCATTCCTGAAAGCGATGTCCTGCCCCCGGCGGCACCTTCCCCCACCGACCTGACCGTTAGGCCGGTATCCTCTACCGACAGTGCACCGGAGCTGTGGTACTTCCTTTACGCCGCCACCCTCGACGGCTCCGGCAACCTTTACGGCATCCAGGGCTGGGCCCGCTCGTCCAGCGATCTCCGCTCTATGATCGACGCCGTGGGAGATATGATCGGCACTCTGCGCACGGGCACATCCGCCATCGGTGATTAGCTTTCCCAATACCCTCAGCAAGCAGAGGCACTAATCCGAGCCGACCGACATAAACCTTGCCGCAAGAGACGGTATCACGCATAAGCCATCCATGCGATACGCTACGCCTGCCATCCTACTACTCGCAACCGCCCTGCTCGGTGGCTGCCTCACCCTTCAGCCCCCCGCCATCACGACCAACAGCGTCAGCTTGGACAATATTGGCCGTCGCGGTTTTTCCTTTCCGGTCCCTCCTGGCTACCAGGCCAGCACGCCTGAAGAGTTCGCCACGCTGATGGGGGAATTTGGCTCCTCCTTTACCCAGTCGCACCTGCGGATGCTAAAGGAGTTTCAACAGACCCACACTCTCAGTGGTAAATCTGTCATCATCTACCGCAAGGAGGCCATCGCCAGTGGCAAACCCGACACAGTTGTGAATTTCACCTACAACCTGCAAAGCGGGCTGCCCCCCTTCGACCGGTATCCAGCCACCGCCAATCAGGTCCTGGCTAAGGAAAAAAATCGCATCACCGCAGAGGTAAAACAAGAGGGACAGATCATCAGCTCTGAATCCGTAACGATCAATGGACGCCTCTGGGTCAAAATAGCCTCGACCGTCAGCAACTCCAAAGGGCAAACGGTCGGCTACTACTACACGATGTTTACCTCCGGCGACTTGAACGACATTTACCAGTTCCAGGCCCTGAACCTGGGCGGCAAGCTCAGCGATGCAGTCAACATCGTGGACTACATGGCCGAGCACATGGAGATCTAGAGCATCTTCGTTTTAATCTGTCGCAGGCAGAGAAAAATACGTTGGCGTTGCTTGTTTAAGCACCTCGGGTTAATTCGTCGCGTAGCGACGGTTGATGGTTAGCCGTGGGTTTCAACCCACGGGTTTGGACGAAAACAAAAACCTGACGTCGCGTAGCGACGTTTCCTGCTTGGACAGTCCGTGAAACGTCGCTGACGCG
>JAUTCS010000103.1 GCA_030673825.1 Verrucomicrobiota bacterium JB024
GGGGGTGGGGGTTTTTTTCAATTCTTTTTTTGTTATTAAAAAACACGCCGACACGATCCGAAGGATCGAAAGTGCAGGCCGTGCCTGCTGCGGGTCTGGGCTGCACAAGCCCAGAAAAAAACCTACCCCCCCAGCTCTCCCACACTACCCCTGCCGCAGCGCGTCCATGACGCTGAGGGCGTAGAGGGCGGCGGTCTCGGCGCGCAGGACGTGGCGGGCGAGCGAGACGGGGCGGTAGCCGGACTGGCGCAGGAGGGCGTATTCGTCGGGGGAGAAATCCCCCTCCGGGCCGATGGCGATTTCCCACGGGCCGGAGGAAGTGGAGGCTTGCCCGGCCTTGGGAGCGGCTTCACGTAAAAGTTGGGCCAGCGGAACCGTTTCAGGCTCCAATGAGGCGACGAGCCGCAGGGCGGCGGGCAGCTTGACCGCCTCGGCCAGGGGGAGCGGCTCCAGCAGCTCGGGCAGGCGGAGGTTGCCGGACTGTTTGCAAGCTTCCACCGCCACGGCCCGCCAGTGGTCGAGCTTCGAGGAGGCACGGTCACCGTCAAGCTTGACCTCGCAACGGGCCGTCGCCACCGGGCCGATGGCGGACACGCCGAGCTGGGTGGCCTGGCGGACCATGTCGTCGAAAGCCTTCCCTTTGACCAGGGCGAGCGTCAGCACGAGCGGCTGTGTCGGAGCTGGAACTTCCTCGCGGGCATGAACTTGCGCCACTGCCCGGCGGGACTCGACAACGGACAGGCTGGCCTCCCAGGCCGCTCCGCGCCCGTCGAAAAGCGTGACCGCGTCCCCCACCCGCGCCCGCAGCACCCGCACGAGGTGGTGCGCCTCGGCGGCGGGCAGCTCGACCGGCCCCGTCTCAGGGGCTCCTTCGGGCACATAGACACGAAATCCGCTCATTTTCCCCGTTTTAAGGTCCGCCGCCCGCGAAGTCACGCGAAGATACGCGAAGATACGCGAAAAGACCGGTTGTTTGACAGGAAGGCCGGGAAGGATAGGAAGAAGAGTCTTCGAGGCACTTCTCGCGTTGTCATCCTGAGCGAGCGTAGCGCGTCGAAGAATCTCCCGGTCCGGATTTTCACGGGGTCGTTCAGCAGGCCATACGCGGAGATCCTTCGACGCGTCCGCAAGCGGACTTGCTCAGGATGACAACAGGGAGAGGTGTGCCCTTTCCCAGCCCAAACGCCCTCCAAATCCGAAATCCGGACAAAAAGAAACACCGCTCAGCCGAACGGTGTCTCTTTAACCTAAATGCAAACTACAAACTAGACTGAAACTATACGCTGCAACTTCAAATCTTGAGGGGTTGCAATAAGTAAGACGGGGGGCGGGGGATTTTCGTTCAAAAAAAACGAACTTTTTTCTCAGAAAATCGCAACCCGTTGTCAGTCACTAAAATAGACCGTTCGAAAGTGCTCCGGCGGCGGAGCCGACACTGCCCCCGCTGAACTGCTCCACCGCGTCGTCCACGTCCTTGAGGGTGTCCTGGGTCTGGAGGTAGAGCTCGTCGTTAGCGAGAATGCGCCCGAGGGTGTTGGTCGGAGAGTTCAGCTTGATGGTGAATTCCTCGATATTGTCAAAGGAGGTGCGGACCTTGGCCCCGAGAGTCTCGTCGTACACAAACGCGCCCATGGCGGTGTCGGTGGCCTGGAGCTGGAGGAGAAAGGTATTGGCCTGCTCGGCGGCGGCGGAGAGGTTTTCGGTCGCGGTCATCAGCCGGACATAGGCCTCGTCATCCTGGATGAGTTTACCCAGCGCGCCCTTGGACTGGGCGAGGTCGCCGCTGATCTGCTCCAGGTTGGTCAGGGTGGTATTCAGCCGGTCGCGGTTTTCGGAAAGCAGGTGATTGAGGTTGACGAAAAGCGAGTCCTCCCCGTCCGTGCCAGAGAAAACGCTGAGCGATTCGTGCAACTGACTGAAGGCCTGGTCCATCTGCTTGCCCAGCTTGCCGATCTCGGAAACGACCTGGGTAAAGCCCGGCGTCTCGAAAGTGACGATGTGGCTATCGTTTTTCAGCATCTCGGGAGACTTACCGTAGGTAATGCTGACGTAGTTGGTGCCGATGATGCCGGAGGTCAGGATGGTGGCCTCGGAATCAACCGGGATGGGGAACTTCGAGCGCACGGCCAGGACGGCCACGGCCTTGCCGTCCACCAGGTCGGTCTCGAGCACGCTGCCGACGCGTACGCCGGACATACGGACCTCGTCGGAGACCTTGAGCTCGCGCAGATCGTTGAAGGACGCGACCACACGGTAGCCATCGTCGCTGCGGATATGGGGGTCGGAAAGGGTTGCGTACATCAGCCACAGCACGCCGACGCCGAAGAGGAAAAACAGCCCCACGCGGATGGATTGCGAGGTTTGATTCATAAGAACTGGTATAAAGGGTGGTGAGAGAAACTCAAGGTTGCAGAGGACGGCGGGGGACGCACTCAGTAGGGAGTCGGTGAGCCGCAGGCGGCCTGCCGGAAGCGCGGCTTCTGGCAGTCGATGCTGGGCTGGAGAAATTCGCGTACGACCGGGTCGGTGGAGGCGCACAGGCCCCCGGGGGTGTCGATAGTGACGACGCGGCCCTTTTCCATCAGGGCGACGCGCTCACCGATGTTGATCGCCAAGTCACGGTCGTGGGAGACGACGATGCTCGTGACGTCAAATTCCTCCTTCAGCGTGCCGATGACCTCCGCGATGTTCGCCGCCGAGAGCGGGTCGAGCTCCGAGGTGGGCTCATCGTACAGGAGCAGCCGGGGCTCGATCAGCAGGGAGCGGGCGATGGCCACGCGTTTGCGCATGCCGCCGGAAAGCTCGGCGGGGTACTTGTCCGCGCAGCCCTCCAGGTTGAGAATTTGCAGGGTGTAGTGGACCTTGTCGTGGAGGGTCTTGCGGTCGTAGAGGCGGTGTTCACGCGGGTAAAAGGCGAGGTTGTCGTACACGGTGAGGGAGTTGAAAAGCCCCCCGGCCTGAAAGACGATGGCCGTGTGCATGCGCACGTGCGTCTGCTGGCGAAAGGCCGACTCGCCGTTGATGAGAATGTCCCCCGAGTCCACGCCCTCAAGGTTGACGATGGCCCGCATGAGCGTGCTCTTGCCTGCACCGCTGGGGCCCATGATGACAAAGATTTCGCCCGGCTCGATGGTAAAGTGCACGTCGTCGAGCACCACTTGCTCGTGGAAACGCTTGTTGACGTGGCGGATATCCACGCCGACGGCTCGGCGTTCGCCCGGCTCGATATGGCTGTGTTTTTTGCGTCCGATCATTACATCAGCATGAGAGTTAGCACGAAGTCCAGGCACAGGATGATGACCATCGAGGCCACCACCGCCGAGGTCACGGACATGCCGATCTCGCGGGGCCCGCCCTTCGTGCGCAAGCCGCGCGTGCAGGCGATCAGGATGACCGCCAGGCCGAAGATCATCCCCTTGACCTGCCCGTCAATGATGTCCTGAAAGCTGACCACGTCCTTCAGGTTGGCCCAGTACATTTCCGTGCTCAGGTTGATAAAAGGCACCTTGGAGGCGGCAAGGGCTCCGCCGTACCAGCCCACGAAGATCCCGAAACCGACCATGATCGGCATCATCAGGACGATCGCCACCAGGCGCGGCATGACCAGCAGCCGCTCCGGCGGGATGTTCATCGTACGCAGGGCGTCCACCTCGTGGTAAACTTTCATGGAGGCGATTTCCGCCGTGGTGGAGGAGCCGACGCGCCCGGCCAGCAGGAGCGCCGTGATGAGCGGGGCGAGTTCGCGGGACATCCCCTGCCCCGAGATCGACCCCTGATACACGTTCATACCGGGGATGTCCTGAAGGCTGTAACCGGTCTGGAGGGCCAGCACCGCACCGAGGAAAAACGTCATGATCAGCACCATCGGCATGGTGCGGTAGCCGATATGGAAGCAGTGGAAGACCACCCGGTCGAACTGCCGGGGCACGGTCGGCAGGTAGTACACCGAACGCGTGAACATCAGGATGCACTCGCCGATAAAGGACAGAAAATCGCGGATCGCCTGCATGGGTCAGCCAATGCGCCGGTCACGACAGGCCGGATCGGGTAAGGGTTTCATGGGTGAGAGTCTTTTTTGAGGGAGTTGGGCGCGTACGGCCTCCCATCGGCTCGAAAAAAGCATCGTTTATGGTCTTTTGCCAGGTGAGAGCTGTTTTTAGGACGTTTCGTTCAAAGATGAAGCGGGTGAGTTATTTTGAAGGAACGGCCTAGCATAATCAGTCAATCGTGAACCACAGGAGCCTGAAAGCATAATCGCCGTCTTTTTTCTCCACGCCGAGCAGGCCGCTGAGGAGTTCGAACTTCGCCCGACCGGGGCCGACATCGTGCTCCAGCAGGGGGCCAACGGTTAGGCGGGTGCTCTCGTCGGTTTTCGTTTCGTGGACAAAATCCCAGAGGAACCCCTGCTCGGTTACGCCGGTGTTCGTGTCCCGATCCAGCCGGAACAGCGCGAAAAACGGCGTGTAGAGCTTTTTCACCGGCTCGCTGTTGGGGAAAAAGACCGCGAAGGGGCTGAAAAACTGCGCCTGCGTGTGCCCGTGCCCGTCGTGGTACTCGGAGTAAAAGGGCCACAGGTGCGTCAGGCGCGAGGGCTCGGCCTCCGGGTCGGTCAGGTTGCGCACGGTCTTGTCCCAGTACAGGATGTAGAGGAACTGCGTGCGCTCGAAGGCGTACTCCTCGTCGTGCCCCTCCGAGTGGGCCACCAGCGGCCACATGTACCAGGAGTCCTGGCGGCGGTCCGTGCGCTCGTCCATGTAAAAGGGAAGCCAGCGCTCGGTGACCTTGCCCTTGCCGGAGCCCTGCATCCACAGCGGCCAGAAGACCCGCGTCTCGCGGTAGCCGGTGTCGTACTCCTCTCGCCACCCCCCGAAAGGCCAGCCGACCGAGACATCCTCCACCGTGGCCGAACGCTCGATCGCGTAAAACGGCAAAAACCCCTCCCGCACCCGCGGCACGGGCTGGTCGATCCCGTCCACCGAACGGTAGATAAAGGGCCAGAAGTAGTACTGGTGGTCGTACTTGCCCTCGGCCCAGAAGTGTCCGCCCAGCGGCCAGAAGGCCCCGCCCCCGGCCTTCAGCCCCTCCTGCCACTGCACGAACGGCCAGGGGGCAGCGTAACGCTCGGCCTCGGGCCGGTGCATGTTCACGTAAAAGGGAAAGAGCACGAACGACACGTCGCCGAAGATGAGGCTGTGGTTGATCGTACCGTAGAGGGGGAAGACCGCGAAGGCGTCCTCGTCCGGGTTGACCGCGTCGCGGTCGCGGAAAACGAAGGGGAAGACCGAAAACGTCGTCTCCTCGACCTCGCCGTCACGCCGCTCCTCCGTCCCGGAGACAAACCCGAAGAGCCGCCAGGTGGTCGAGCGCGGGGTGTCGTGCCAGAGGAAAACCGGGGGCAGCAGGTACGAATCAACCGTCTGGGTCTCCGTGTCGGTGAATTTGACGGAGAAGGGCCGGAAGGCCTCCCAGAGCTGACTGCCCTGCTCCTGGCTCTCGAAGATCGGGCCGAGCATCTGCACGCGGCGCCCGTCCTCGGCAGTCTGCGTCTCGCGCCACACGGGCGCCAGGTTTACCTCTCCCTTATCGGTCGCCGCCACACCGGCGGCGCTCCCCAGGGTCAGCGCCACCGCAGCCAGTCGGCATGCGTTGTGTATCTTCAAAAACAAACATCACCCCTATCGGACACATTCCGCCCAAAGGCGAGGGTAAATTCCGTCCGGGCGGAGGGACGCAGCCACCCAGCAGGGACCTCTCCGAGTCCTCCCGATTGTTGACATCCCCCGGGGCGACCTTGATAGATTGTCGCACGCATCCTGCGTACCGCCGCTCTCCATGAAATCCGCCCCCCTCCGCCTGCTCGTCCTTGCCGTACTGGCCCTGTTTTCGTCACAGGCCCGCGCCGGGGACAATGTGTTAACCCTTGACCGCTACCTCTACAACGAGGACGGCGAAATCGTCCTGACCAGCGTCTCCGCCCTCGCCTATACCGAGGCCTGCCTGGCCTACTCAGAGGGTAACAAGGGCTACCGGCACGGGCGCGGCCTGAAGGTCAACTGGCCTGCGGCGTTCATGAATTTCAAGTCAGCCGCCCGCTGCGGGCACGCCGAGGCGCTTTTCTACGTGGGGCGCATGTACTTTTTCGGCCACGGCGTGGAACGCGACTACGACCAGGCCTACCGCTATTATCAACTCGCCGCCCGCAACGGCTCCTGCCGCGCCTACAACAACCTCGGCTTCATGGAGAGCGGCGGTTATGGACGCCCCAAGAACCCCCAACAGGCCTTCGAGTATTTCCAGCGCGCCTCGGACATGGGCATGGCCATGGGCTCGTACAACCTCGCCCGTACCTACCACCGGGGAGAAGCGGGCATCCCCAAAGACATGGACAAGGCCTTTCACTACCTGCGGCTGGCCCTCGTCCAGCTCGACAGCCTGTACGGCGACGTGGCCGAAGACTTCGCCCGCTGGGCGCTCTATGACAGCGACAGCCAGGACCCCGTCATGATCGAGCACGCCCTGCGGATGCTCGAACTGCTGGAGGCCAACGGCCAACCCTGGGCCGCCTACGCGCTGGCCGGTTACTACGCCCGCGAGGACGACGATTTCTCCCAGCAAAAGGCCTACGAGCACTACCTGGCCGCCGCCAATGGCGGCATCGTTGACGCCATGATCAAAGTCGGGCACCGCCTCTACAGCGGCAAGGGCGTGGAAAAAGACCGCATGACCTCCTACGTCTGGTACAGCACCGCCCTCACCAAGGAGCCCGAGAATAAATACGCCATCTACATGATGGGGGTCTTCAACCACGACGGCGAGGTCGCCAACCAGAACTACGAGGCCGCCCTCAAGTATTTCCGTCAGGCGCTGGAGCTGGACAACCGCTACGCCGGGGAGTACCTCGGTGACATGTATCTGGAGGGTCAGGGCTGTGAAAAGGACCCTTACCAGGCCTTTCTCTACTACGACCTGTGCGGCGACGACATCACCGCCGCCGGGGAGTGGCAGCGCGGGCAGCTCGCCCAGCAGCTCACGCCGGAGCAACGCAAGCAGGCCTACGAGGAGAAGCTTGCCTTCCAGCGCGAGTACTGGGGCGAAGAGCAGGATTGAAACCGGCGCGCAAGCCGTATTGGCTGGGGCGATCATGCGCATTACCGGCGGCCAGGCACGGGGTATTCCCCTGAAAACCCCGAAGCAGGGCGAGATCCGCCCCGCCACCGACTACCTGCGCCAGGCGGTCTTTTCCTCGCTGGCAGACATTGTGCCGGGGACGCGCGTACTGGACCTGTTCGCCGGCAGTGGGGCCTACGGGCTGGAGGCCCTCAGCCGGGGCGCAACCAGCGCCGTCTTTGTGGAGCGGGACCGCGCCTGCCTCGCCTGCCTGCGCGAGAACCTCGCCGCCACCGCCAAATCCCTCCGCGCCGACGCCTCCCTCGGCCGCATCGACGGGCGCGACGTGCTGCGCTGGAGCCCGTCGGAGAGCTTCGACCTGGTCTTTGTCGATCCTCCCTACGTCCTGTGGGAAGACCAGACCGCCGCGCTGGCCAACCTGCTCGGCCAAGTCGCCGCGCTAAGCCCGGACGCGCACTTTGTACTGGAGGCACCCGGCGCACAGGAACCCCGGCCCGGCGCAGGCTTTTCCCTGATCAAACGCCTCGGCAAAGGCCCCACCCAACCGGCGGCGTGGATTTTCGAAGCCAGCCTGGGCTAGAGCATCTTCGTTTTAATCTGTCGCAGGCAGAGGAAAATACGTTGGCGTTGGTTGTTTAGCACCTCGGGTTAATTCGTCGCGTAGCGACGGTTGATGGTTAGCCGTGGGTTTCAACCCACGGGTTTGGACGAAAACAAAAACCTGACGTCGCGTAGCGACGTTTCCTGCTTGGACAGTCCGTGAAACGTCGCTGACGCG